>NZ_JBEXDG010000087.1:0-32590 GCF_040605635.1 Dactylosporangium sp. NPDC005555 | reverse complement strand
TTCGCTGCAAAACCAGGCCCGCACCAGCCACACGAATAGGCTCTGACCAGCAACTTAAGGTTGGGGTCGTCATCGCCCCCAACGGGGATCGCAACCGGACGGTGAGACCGTCACCGCCGGCGACGCGGCGTCGTCATCGCCCCCAACGGGGATCGCAACACGAACGGCGCCTGGATCGTGGCGCCGGTGTGCCAGAGACGTCGTCATCGCCCCCAACGGGGATCGCAACCATGACCACCCGTCCCACGGCGCCGCAGTCCCTCGCGCGTCGTCATCGCCCCCAACGGGGATCGCAACAGCCACTGCTGGTTGGTTTCCGGCCGTCCGGGGCGTCGTCATCGCCCCCAACGGGGATCGCAACCTGAAGCCGCCGGCGCCGAGGTACGCCTCGATCGTCACGTCGTCATCGCCCCCAACGGGGATCGCAACAGTCCCGCGACAGCGGCCTCAGCGACTACGAGGCCCGCGTCGTCATCGCCCCCAACGGGGATCGCAACTGCGGACGAAGTTGCTGCCGCTGCCGGAGAACAGGTCGTCATCGCCCCCAACGGGGATCGCAACAACTTCAAGTGGCCGAGGTCTTTGCCGAAGATCCGCGGTCGTCATCGCCCCCAACGGGGATCGCAACAGGCCCAGGTCGCCACGGTGCAGGCCGAGGCCGAGGTCGTCATCGCCCCCAACGGGGATCGCAACGTGTAGGCGCGGGCGATCGCTGCCGGCGCAAGCGTGGCGGTCGTCATCGCCCCCAACGGGGATCGCAACCGATCGACGTAGATCAGGGGCGCGGTGCGGTCGTGCAGTCGTCATCGCCCCCAACGGGGATCGCAACGTGCTCATGGTTCCCCCGGTGCGGGTCGGTGGCGGGGCGTCGTCATCGCCCCCAACGGGGATCGCAACCCGAGCTTGGGGTGGGTCGCTTCGAACTCGGCCAGGGCGGTCGTCATCGCCCCCAACGGGGATCGCAACGTGGTGTGCGCGTTCGCTGAGCGGCGCGGGATCACGTCGTCATCGCCCCCAACGGGGATCGCAACTGGTCCAGACAGGCACCATCACCGACGGCTCCCACGTCGTCATCGCCCCCAACGGGGATCGCAACCTGGCATGACGACCGGGACCGGCTGGGTCATCCGCTGGTCGTCATCGCCCCCAACGGGGATCGCAACGCGGGTCGTGGGGTGTCGGCGTGCACGACTGGTGCGGTCGTCATCGCCCCCAACGGGGATCGCAACCTGACCAGCTCGACCGTGCGCGCGAGCGCGTCAGCCGTCGTCATCGCCCCCAACGGGGATCGCAACTCGGCGCCATCGGCGCGGCGGCGGGCACGCCCTCTTGGGTCGTCATCGCCCCCAACGGGGATCGCAACGCGAGCGGCGCGAGCAGATGCCTGGTCGCCAGCTGCAGGTCGTCATCGCCCCCAACGGGGATCGCAACCGGAGGGTGCCGAAGTGGCTGATCAGCATGGCGACGTGTCGTCATCGCCCCCAACGGGGATCGCAACCGGAAAAAGGTGCGCCACGCGAGCCAGTTGCCCCACCAGTCGTCATCGCCCCCAACGGGGATCGCAACCTGTAGCCAGTCCCGGATGAGCAGGTGCGCGCTCGCGGGTCGTCATCGCCCCCAACGGGGATCGCAACGCCGAGATTCGGGGCATGGTCGCCGCCGCCCTGGAGGGTCGTCATCGCTCCCAACGGGGATCGCAACATGTAGAGCTTCGTCGTGTACGTGGACCCGGTCACGTGTCGTCATCGCCCCCAACGGGGATCGCAACTTGAACCAGCGCCGGAGCATCTCGCTGCTCACGCTGACTTGTCGTCATCGCCCCCAACGGGGATCGCAACGCGGGAATCGGGGCCGCGTCATCCATGTAGGTCACTTGTCGTCATCGCCCCCAACGGGGATCGCAACTTGGAGCCTTGCCGGTGGCCGCCTGCCGCGACTTGATGTCGTCATCGCCCCCAACGGGGATCGCAACTCCAGGACGCCACCCAGGCGCAGGCCACCGACGCGATGTCGTCATCGCCCCCAACGGGGATCGCAACACGTTGTACCGGGCGCCCATGCCCTGGTTCCAGCGGGTCGTCATCGCCCCCAACGGGGATCGCAACGCTGCCGGTCCGGGCGACGTAGTCCTGCCACGCGAAGTCGTCATCGCCCCCAACGGGGATCGCAACGTTTGGACGACGGTGACGGTGACGGGGTGTCGGGCGTCGTCATCGCCCCCAACGGGGATCGCAACGTGAAGTGGCCTCCGACCCGCGTCTCGGATCGGGCGTCGTCATCGCCCCCAACGGGGATCGCAACACCTTGGCGTAGATGTTCTTCATGTGGGTCTTCACGTCGTCATCGCCCCCAACGGGGATCGCAACACGTCGTGGTTCGGTCGGCCGCTCACCTGCCGTACCGTCGTCATCGCCCCCAACGGGGATCGCAACGCGAGCACCCACATGTCCGGGAAGTCCGCCGAGCGCACGTCGTCATCGCCCCCAACGGGGATCGCAACTGGAGCTGCACCGGCGCGCGAAGGCGGCCGGCTTCGAGTCGTCATCGCCCCCAACGGGGATCGCAACTTCGGGTGTACGGCCGGCTCCACCTGTACGCGGCAACGTCGTCATCGCCCCCAACGGGGATCGCAACGCGATGGCGTCGTAGGTGGCGTTGGCGTACCCGACCGGTCGTCATCGCCCCCAACGGGGATCGCAACATCTGCAAAAGCGACTCGCGAAGCATCGTGTGCCCGAGGTCGTCATCGCCCCCAACGGGGATCGCAACCTTCCGAAGGTCTCCACGACGGTCGGACCGAACCGGTGTCGTCATCGCCCCCAACGGGGATCGCAACGTGAGCTGGTGCACGATCGCGAGCAAGTTGATGGTGTCGTCATCGCCCCCAACGGGGATCGCAACAGCGGCTTGACGCCCGTGGCGTCCGCGACGCCAACCAGTCGTCATCGCCCCCAACGGGGATCGCAACTTCGGGTTCGGGTGGGTCGGTGCGCCGTGAAGCTCGGGTCGTCATCGCCCCAACGGGGATCGCAACAGCGCATCGTCATCGTGCCCGCGCTCGGCGTCGCCGGTCGTCATCGCCCCCAACGGGGATCGCAACCGGAGCCAGCCCGGCCGGAACCAGGTCGCGGGCAGTCGTCATCGCCCCCAACGGGGATCGCAACAGGGCGGAGGCGCTGCTGTTCGCCGCGGACCGGTCGTCATCGCCCCCAACGGGGATCGCAACCGGAACTTCGCCACCAAGCTGTTCCTCGACAAGTCGTCATCGCCCCCAACGGGGATCGCAACGGCAAGGTTGCGATGGGTTGACGGTCGGTTCGTGCAGACGTCGTCATCGCCCCCAACGGGGATCGCAACGGTTGGCGCCTACTGGATGGCGCGCACAGGCGAGGTCGTCATCGCCCCCAACGGGGATCGCAACTGCGACGGTCCCGCCGACTACGTCGTGGCCTTCCGGTCCCGTCGTCATCGCCCCCAACGGGGATCGCAACAGGTCCGCCCCGACCAGCTCGACGACCCGGTCACCGGTCGTCATCGCCCCCAACGGGGATCGCAACCGGACTGCGGGTTGCTCGCCGTGAAGCTTGCAGAACCAGGTCGTCATCGCCCCCAACGGGGATCGCAACAGCGACACGGACGCCGAAGCGAAGCCGCCCGGCGGTCGTCATCGCCCCCAACGGGGATCGCAACCCAAGCGGCTGTCCGGCCCGCTGAACGTCAACGAGGTCGTCATCGCCCCCAACGGGGATCGCAACCGGACGTACTGGAGTTGGTCACCGACGGTCCCGCTGGTCGTCATCGCCCCCAACGGGGATCGCAACATCATCTTCTCGCGGGAGTCGCCACGGGTCTGCGGTCGTCATCGCCCCCAACGGGGATCGCAACCTGTTGTACTGCCGGCGCAGGCACAGGGTCATCGGCGTCGTCATCGCCCCCAACGGGGATCGCAACTTGCCGCAGTGCACGACCTCGCCGTCGTAGGAGTCGTAGTCGTCATCGCCCCCAACGGGGATCGCAACACGGGTGACACAACAGGAAAAGGGCCGCCCTTCGGGGCGTGTCATCGCCCCCAACGGGGATCGCAACACGAGCTCCAGCTGGCCATGCCCGACGCCCTGGACGAGTCGTCATCGCCCCCAACGGGGATCGCAACATGGTGGTGAAGCCTGCCAGCGGACACGGCATGCTGGCTCTGTCGACGATCTTGTGACGGTGGTGGACGTGTCATCGGGACGGTCCTATATGGACTGTGGTAGATGATCGCGGTGCGATCTTGCTGGTCTCGATATCTTGCTGCCGCACCTGGCTGGTTTGCTGGTGGAAAGCGTGTACTGAGCTGCCGAGGCCGTGGTCTTGGAGGCCCGGGCGACGGCCACGACGGCGCGCTGCCCCGACTGTGGTACTCCGCCAGCGCGGGTGCACGGCCGCTACCAGCGAAGTCTGGCTAATCTGGCGTTGAGCGGCCAGCCGGTGATGATCCGACTGCAGGTGCGACGGTTCGCCTGCCGGGCACCGTACTGCCCACGGGTGACCTTTGCCGAGCAGGTCGAGGGGTTGACCGCGCCGCATGCCCGGTACAGCCCACCGCTGCGCTCGACCCTGACCGCCATCGCGGTCGCCTTGGCCGGCGACATCCTGGCGCCCGGCTGGCCGCGAGGTTGGGCCTACGCGTCGGCCGCGACACTCTGCTCGAGTTGCTCCGTGACCTGCCCAACCCGGACATCGGTGAGATCACCGTCCTCGGCGTCGATGACTTTGCCCTGCGCAAGGGCAGAATCTACGGGTCGATGCCTCCGCCGTGAGTTCAGTTCAACTGACGGTTCTTCAGTGGGAACTCGGGGGTGTTCGGTGTGTGGTGGTGGTGCCGGGCCGTGGGTTCATGGTGAACCGGGGTTGTGTTGCTCTGCTGCGGTGTCGAGGATTTGGCGTGCTGCCTGGGAGTAGCGGACTGCGGTGTTCTCGTGGATGCCGAATACGGCGGTCAGGTGTAGTG
This sequence comes from Dactylosporangium sp. NPDC005555, assembly GCF_040605635.1. NCBI lineage: Bacteria > Bacillati > Actinomycetota > Actinomycetes > Micromonosporales > Micromonosporaceae > Dactylosporangium > Dactylosporangium sp. NPDC005555. The sequence goes on along the minus strand of NZ_JBEXDG010000087.1, from coordinate 27,597 downwards.
GGTCGGGACCGTGGGTGAGGGCTTCCTCGAGTTGCCGGTCGACGTGGAGCCGTTCGAGGGTGGCGGTGAGTCCCCAGAAGGCGCGGGTGACCCAGACTCTGCTGACTGGTCCGGTCTTCAGCGCGGTGAGCCGGTTGATGAGCAGGTGGGGGTTGGCGGTGTGCGGCCATCGGGTTCGGCGTTCGTCGAGCCATTCGAGGATCACGTGGTGGGTGAGGTCGTCGAGCGGGCGGATGCGGCCGGTGATGCCGAGGCGCCGGTTGCCGAGGTCGATGTCGTCGAGGCGCAGGCTGAGGATGTCTTTGGAACGGGCGGCGTGGACGGTGGCCAGGACGACGGCGACGCGGTGGGCTGGTGTCGTTGCGGCGTTGATCGCCTCGCGGATGTCGTCGGGTCGCAGCGGCAGGATCGCGGTGGGCTCGACGCGGTTGGGCCGGATCCGGGTGGTGGGGTCGCGGAAGATCGTGCCGGTCTTCTTGCAGTGCCGGAACAGCGATCGCAGGATGCTGAGCGTGATGTGACGTCGACTCCCGCGACATCCGCGAACGCTGCTGCCGCCATCAGCCCTCCAGCATGCCGTCGAACACCGCCCGCTGCGGATCGAGCTGCGCCACACCAACCGGCATCACCAGGTGCACCGCACCCGGCAAATCGACCGAACGGCCTTCCGAACCCACGTTGCATCCAACGCAATAAATGTGGAGCCTGGTGACGTCTGAGCAGGCTATGCCCACCGAACGTGTACCGTCAGTTGCGCTGAAACCGTTGCCGTGCAACAGTTTTAGAGGGACGCCAATGCTGCATCTGTTGCAATAAAGGCTATTTTGCGACTCTGCGGATCGCGGCGACCTGGCCCCGCCAGCGTGACAGGGGGCTGATCTTGACAACGTCGCCGGTGTGTGGGGCTTGGATGAGTAGACTGCTGCCGAGGTACATGCCGACGTGGCCGGGGCGGGTGCGGGTGCCGCCGCTGCCGGGGATGAACACAAGATCTCCGGGTGCGATGTCGGCGAGGGCGACGCCGGTCCCGGCGTGGACCTGGTCGGTGGTGGTGCGGGGGATGGTGACGCCGGCGTGGCGGTAGGCGATCTGGACGAGGCTTGAGCAGTCGCATTGCCGGGCTCGGACGCCGGAGTGGGCGGCGGTGCAGTCGCCGCCGAACGCGTACGGGGTGCCGAGCTGGGCGAGCGCCCAGGTGATCGCGGTGGCGGCGGCAGCGGAGGTTCCTGGTGGCACCTGATAGTCAGCGGGTGCGACATCGGGTTCGCCGCCGGTGCACGGCAGCGCCGTCTGTTGTCCGTCTGTGAGGGCGGACCGCCAGGGTTGGCGGTTGACGATGGTGTCGACGAGGATCGTCGCGTCGGTTTCCCATCGTGCGTACGCGGCCGGGTAGGCACTGCGCTGAACGGCCTGACCGGCGTCGGTGAGCGGCATCTGCTGCCAGCCGTCGACGGCGAGCAGCGCGGTGTAGAAGCGGGTGCTGGCGTAGACCGGGTCGAGGATCTGTTCGCGGGTGCCCCAGCCTTGGCTGGGCCGTTGCTGGAACAGTCCGGCGGAGTCGTCTGGTCCGTCGGGAAGGTTGCGCAGGCTCGACTCCTGGATGGCGACGGCGACCGCGATGACCCACCCGCGGGCCGGGACGCCTGCGGTCGCGCCCGCGGTGACGATGGTCGCGGCCGACGCGACCTGTTCGGGGGTGTAGACGCCGACCGGTGTCCAGGGTGCCGGCGAACCGGTCTGGCCGGTGCAGTCGGCGGTGCGTCCGCTGAGGAGGCCGAGGCCTGCGGTGCAGACGACGACCGCACCGACGCACGCGGCGATGATGAGCGTGAGGATCTTCGTGGTCATCGGCGTGGTCCTGTCGTGCTGCTCGCCGACGGTACGGGCGGGGGAGCGGTCATGATTTCCTCCTGAAACGCAAAAAGGGCGCGCTTGTGCGCGCGGGACGGCGATCGGGGGCACGGGCGGTCGGCAAAGAGGAGCTCGTCGTCGATCGGCGCGGCCGGTGCACGGCGCCGCCGCTACTGCTGCCGGATCCGCCGAGGGCGGTACAGGTGCCGACGCCGGCAGCGGCGTGAGAATGGACGGGCGTGGACGGCGGCCGGACCGCCGGGATCGGCGACGGTCCGGCGTGCTCCGAAGGTCAGGCCGTCACCGGCCGGCGACCGGTACCGCCTCGATGCGCACCGGCGGGATCCGTTGCCACGACGCCGCCAAGTTGTCCGGGCGTGACGGGTGCGGGATCACGTCGTACTGCTGGACGTGGACGGCGTACCACCGTTCGGCGGGTGCGCCTTGCCGGAGTCGCCGCTGCGGGTCCGCCGGCACCCCGGCGAGCGCCGGGTGGGTGCTGGTGCGGTAGGTGCTGCGGGCGCCGGACAGCATCGGGCATGCCCCGGCGCTGTACGCGGCACACGGCGGGCATGACGCCGGCTCCGAGGTGCACCGGGTCCGCAGGTCCGAGGTGCGCGCGAACAGCACAGCCTCGCCCGGCAGGGCCCGGCCGCAGATCTGGCACCGTCGTTCGTGCAGGCACCGGTGCTGGCTCGTGGCGGCGAGGTTGCCGAACAGGTACACGCCGCCGGTGGTGGCCGGGGTGATCCACGGGACGACGAGCCCGCCGGACAGCGGCCGGTCGGACAGGTGCGCCGGGACCGGTGGTGGGGCGGTCATCGGGGCTCGCCGGTCGAGTCGGCGAGGTCGTCGATGACGTCGGCGGCGCTGGTGACGACCCGGACCCGCGGGTCGTCGCGCAGCAGTTGATGGCAGCCCGCCGATGCTGCTGATGTCACCGGTCCGGGCACGACCATCCCGGTGCGTCCGTACCGGATCGCGCGTTGCAGGGTGCGCAGCGTCCCGCCGCGGGATGGTGCTTCCACGACGACGGTGCCGCCGCTGACCGCGGCGAGCAGGGACCGGTTCGCTGACCATCGTTGCGCGTTCGGACGGGCGTCCGGCGGCCACGCGGTCAGCAGTAGCCCGGTCGCGGCGAGCTGGTCGTAGAGGCCGATGCTGGCGGCCGGGTACTGGTACTGCAGGCCGCAGGGCAGGACCACGACGGGGGTGCCGCAGGTGGCCGCGGCCCGCAGCGCGGCGACGTCGATGCCGGGGCCGCCGGTCGTGACGACGTTGAGCCCGGCGACGCTGACACCGGTGGCGAGTTCGTCGGCGGTCCACATGCCGTAGGCGGTGGCGGTGTGGGTGCCGGTGATCGTCACCGTGGCCGCGGGTTGCGGCGTCGGTGCGGGCCCGAGCGCCCACAGGCAGACCGGGATGTACGCGCCGATGTCGGCGATCCCGGCGATTCCGGCCGGCCAGTCCTCGTCTTCGGGGGTCACGATCCGGCACCAGGTCTGGGCTTCGGCGACGGCGTCGGCGGCGACGTCCCGGACCGGGCCGGGACGGTGCTGGAGCTCGGGGCGGAGCAGGCCGGTGGGTGGCTCGGCTGCGGTGAGCAGGTCGAACGCGGCCACGGGTCCGTGCTCGGCGACGAGCCGGGTGATGCGTGGGCGGCTTGGCCCGAACATCCAGTTGAGCTTCGCCCGGGCGGTCCGGGTCTCGTCGTGGTCGGTCATCGCTGCACCGCTGTCCGCGCGCCGGCGCCGGTGCGCAACCCGGTGGTGCTGTGCTGGTGGTGCGTGGCCATGGTGGCCTCCTGTCCCCGCCTCGTGGCGGCGGACAGGCTGGGACGGTTGCGGCCCCAGCCTGCCCGTGAGCACGAGGTGTGGGACCGCGACCGCCGTAACGGCGGCGACGGGTGGTGCCGGGCAGCTACTGCGGTGCCGCGTCCGGCGTGATGGTGCCGATGAGCAGGTGCGCCAACACGGCCACAGTCCCGTGCGGGTCGTCGTCCAGGGCTCGGGTCACGGCGACCCTTGCGAGCTCCGGCTGGTTCGTGCGCCACGCCGCGCAGGCGGCGAGGCAGGCAGGACCGGCCACGAAACCGGGGGCCGCCCGGCGGGTCAGGTCCAGCCACATCCGCAGGTACTGGTCGTCATCGGTGGCTGTGCGCTGGTGCGCGATGCCGAGGACGGAGGCGCTGCCCACCAGAACGATCAGCTCGGCGGCGGCATCGTCGTCGAGCGTCCCGCCCTGTTCGCTGACGGCGGCAGCTGCGTCGACCGCGGTGCGGCCGAGACGCCGCAGGGCTTCGGCGACGGCCTCCTCGGTGGACTGCGGCGGTACGGTTCCCGGCCGCAGGCGGATGTCGAGGATGGCGGTCCGCAGCCGGGACCTGACCTCAGCGAACGCCGTCCGCATCGCTGCTGCCGCGTCACCGGTGACGGGTGCGACGGCCGCTGCCAGGTCGGGGCCCGGAGACGCCGGATGCTGAGTACCGGACGGGGTGCCGGTCCGGGCCGGCGGGGTGAACGGGGCCGCAGCCCGGGTGGCAGCGGCGGGCAGGTGCGGGTCATGCTCGACGTACTGGTCTTCGGTGACCCGTACGAGATGCCTGACGGTGAGGTCGTAGATGGTGCACACCGTCGTGGCGAGTTCGAACAACACCTGCACCGGCTCGGCGTCGCCGTACCCGACGACGACGACATCGCGGCTGCCGTCGTCGGAGCATTCGGCGGCGATCATGTTCAGGATGTCGAGGGTCTGGGTGAGCGTCGGCGCGGCTCCCGGTGTCGTGTCCAGGTCTGTCAGGTCTGCCGGATCGGGCAGGTCGAGCCGGGCGACGAGGTGGATGCGCTGATCCCGGAACCCGATGACGACGGCGCTGCCGGCCGGGTCGGTGTTGAGCAGGTGCGGTACCGCGGTCAGCAGGTCGGGGATGGACTCGAGCTGCCAGCGCGGGTGCGGTTCGGTCATGTGCTGCTCCTTGTGGTGTGGTGCGACCCGGCGGCACACGGCCGCCGGGTCGGTCCGGTAGGGATGTGTGCTGCGTCCGGGCTGTCAGCTGGACGGACACGGGTGTGGCCCCGGGCCATCGCTGCCGGCGTCGGAAAAGATGGCGTCGCCGGTGCTGCGCCGGGAGTGCGGCCTCGTGGGACTACTGCTGCCGGTGGACCGTGGTGGTGTCCTGCCACGTCCACCGGTTGCCGGTGCCGTTGTGCCCGCTGCGAGTGCCGCGCCGTACCACGCTGCCGCCGTCGTCGACGATCTCGACGCTGCACAGCGCGCTCAGCCCGCGCAGGTCCCGCCGCGCGAACCGGTCGATGTCGCCGAACGACGCGAACCGTCGCCCGACGCTGACGGGGACCGTGTCGACGGGGTGCACGGTCGGGCTGCCGACGAGGTACCGGTGACCACGGATCGACACGTACAGCACCCGCCACCCGGCCGGCCCGGTGCCGGCAGGGACGGTCATCCGCCGCCGCCCGGCCGGTCGCCGGCATCGTCGGTGTCGTCGGCGTCAGCGGTTTGGGCGCGGAGCTCGCGGATGATGTCGTCGGCGGTGCAGACGACCCGGGCCCGCGGGTCGTCGCGCAGCAGCGCGTTGGAGCCCGCCGACATCACCGACGTGACCGCCCCCGGCACGAGCATCCCGGCCCGCCCGTACCCGAGCGCGTGCCGGACGACGTCGAGCGCGGCACCGCGGGGGTGGTCCTCCACGACGACGGTGCCGCCGGTCAGCGCGGCGAGGACCGTCCGGCCCGTCTTGGACCGCTGCCGGGCCGGGCGGGCGTCCGGTGGCCACGCCGACAGCAGTAGCCCGCCGTCGGCGACCTGTTGCAGTGTCCGGGTGTTCGCGGCCGGGTGCAGGTGCTGCAGCCCGCAGGACAGCACCGCGACCGGTGACCCGCCGGCGGCGGCCGCGGCCTGCAGCGCGGTGACGCCGACACCGTGGTCGGCGGTGGACACGACGAGCCGGTCCAGGCCGGCGACACCATAGGCGAGTTCCGTGGTGACGTGGTGCCCGTACGCGGTGGCGGCGCGGGCGCCGGTGACAGTCACCGACGTGCCCCGCACCGGCAGGTCGGCGGACCCGCGGACCCACAGGCACACCGGGTCGAGTCCACCGTCGCCGGTGAGCGCGTCGAGGCCGGTCGGCCATTCGACGTCCTCGGGGATCACCACCCGGCACCACGCCGAGCTGTCCTGCACGGCGCGGGCGGCGAGCGTCCGGGCGGGCCCGGCGAGGTGGCGCACCTCGTGGCGCAGCTGCTGCCCGTCTGCTGTGGTCGCGGTGAGCCGGTCCAGGGCCTCGACCGGCCCGTACCGGCGGACCGCGGCCACCATCGCCGGGTCGCCCGGTTCGAACAGCCAGCCCAGCGCGGCCCGGGCGGCGCGGATGTCGTCGATCGCGGTCACGCGGTCACCCCCACGGCGGCAACCTCGGCAACCTCGGGGGCCTCGGTGTTGTCGTCGGCGGGTTCCTCTGGGGTCAGGTCCAGCAGGATGCTGCGGGACACGCGGCGCACGGTGTCCGCGCACGACCGGACGACGTCCATGTCACCGTCGGCCCAGCCGAGCACGTACGCGTCGCTGGAGTCGCGGGTGTCGAACCCCAGCGCGGCGCAGACGACGTGCGCGACGCTTTCCGCCTCGGTCTCCGCCCGGCCGCGGTGCAGCCGCTCATCGGACAAGGGCGCGGTGACGTGGCCGCAGCGGATGCGGGCGAGTTCGCGGGCGGTGGCCGCGACGCGTTGCGCGGCGCTGCCGTCGGCGCGCACCTGCACCAGCCGTACACCGCCGGCGTCGGCGGAACCGGTGAAGACGGTGACACCGTCCGCGTCACCGAGATACCCGGTCCCGGGCGGGACGAACTCGAACGCATACCCCGCGGACTCGATCAACGCGACCAGGTCGGGCAGGACACCGGTCGGGTCGTCGCCGGTCAGCGGCTGCGGCACACGACCGCCGATGACGAACCTCCGGCGGGTCCGGGCGACCGTCGGCGGTTCGAACGGCGCCCCGTCGGTCTGGCTCAGCTCGAACGTCGACTCGCCCCGGAACCCGACGACCTGCTTGACCGGCCGCCCAGCCGCGTCCCGCAGCACCGGCCTGCCGGCCGCGGCCAGCTCGGCGGCCTGCTGTTCGGTCGGGCGGCGCAGGATCGGCGCGCAGACACGGAACGCCTGCTCGCCGCGGCGGACCTGCCGGCCCTGCCCCAGCCAGCCGGTGGTGCCGTCCTTCCCGCCGTAGGGCAGGAAGAACCGTGGTGTGATGCCCCGCTGCGTCGCCTGGATCTGCAGCAGCAGCTGGTTCTGTGCACTGTAGCGGGCGCCGAACGCCGCCACCTGCTCGACGAACTCGACCCACTGCCGCGGGTCGCTGGCCATGCCGGCGAGCCGGGCGTCGACGTCCGCCTGGAACTCGTCCAGCTGGGCGATGCGCCCGCCGCTGGACGCGGACCGCTGGGTGGTGCGGCGGCCGGCCGTGCTCTTGGCGCTTCTGATGGTTGTGGTGTCCGGTGCGGTACCGGACGGTGCTGCTGTGGCCATGTCTGGCCTCCTGTCCCCGCCATGTGGCGGCGGGCAGGTTGGGACCCGCCGGCCCCAACCTGCCCGTAGGCACAAGGTGGGACCGTCGAGTCACCTGCACCGGACGGCAACGCCGCCGCGGTGCAGGTGCTCGCGGGTCGTGGAGCTCAGACGGTCACTGGGACGGCACCGCGAAATGCCGTGCCCAGGCTGCGTTGCCGCGTTTCGCGGACCGCAACGCGATGTCGGCGTGGGCGAGGACGAGACGGCCGTCGGGTTCGTCGTGCCCGGCCGCGGTCGCGATTCCGGCCCGCGCACGCATCCGGACGATCGCAGGGCCGCCCGTGGTGCCGGTGGCGGCTGGTACGGCGGCGACGAGCCGCCCAGCGAGGTCACCCGCACCGTCGTCGCTGCTTGCCGGGGATCCGTGCCGGTGCGCGGCGTCGTGCTGCTCGCCGGCGGCCCGGACGACGACGGCGAACTCGTCGCGGCGCAGCCGGAACGCGTGCGCGCCCGCGATAGCCGCTTCGTACCGGATGCGGCCCGCGATCAGCGTGATCGCCTCGTCGAACGCGCGCTCGCCGACCGCCCGCAGATGCCGGCGGTGATCGTCGATGTTGACGAGGATGACGGTGCTGCGGCGGCTGTGTGGTTGCGCCATCAGCCGGTGGAACGCGGCCCGGTTGCCCAGCCCGGTCAACGGGTCCCGGTACGCGGCCTGCCGGATGCTCCGCAGTTCGCTGGTGCACCGGGTGGTGGTCCGACGGCGGACCCACAGGCCGGTGACCGCGGCGGCCGCGGCAAGGACGGCGGCGGCGAGGACAGCGACGATGAGCACGTGCGGGGTGGACTGTGCGGTGGACATGACGTCCACACCTCCGTTCGGACGGGAGGATGCGGACGGCCGGTCTCCCGGCTGTCCGCATCCATCGCGAGGATGTGCAGACCTGCCGGGTGGCAGGCGATCCAGGTGGTGCATCGGGACCCGGACGATCCCGACCGGGTCAGCCGGCCGGTGCCGGGGAACTGGTCAGGGTCCGGCCCCGGCTGTGCACAGGGGAGATCAGCTGGTGGCTGCCTGCAGCGCCGCCCGCCAGGCCGGCGGCCGCACCCCGCCTTGCAGGGCGAGGTCAATGATCTGCGCGAACCCGTCTCCGGGCTCGATCTGCAGCGCCCGGTCCACGGCGATACGCGCCAGGACCGCGTTTCCGGTGTGGTACGCGGTGCTGGCGAGCAGGACCGCCGGGACCACGGTCAACGACGGTGTGGCCCGCCGGACGACGTCGGTCCACAACTGTTGCTGCGCTGCGTCGCCGGTACTGCGCTGCAGCGCCGCCACCTTGACGGCCGGGACGAGCAGCGCGATGGCGAGCCAGCCGACCTCGTCGTCGGACAGGACCCGTCCGTGCGCGGCGGCGTCCAACGCGTCGTGCAGCGCTGCCATGCCCGCGTCGACGACGTGCTGCGGCGCCACCCGCGGCACCCGCTCGTCCGTACCGGCTGATCTGTCGGCGTCGGGGAGCATCGCTCGCATGCGGCGTGACGCCGAGCGGCAGGCGGCGTCCATCTCGTCACGGCGGGCCCCGCCGACCGGGTCGAGCAGCGCGACCATCGCAGCCCGGCTGGGCAACGCGGTGTGCCCGTCCACGACGAGCTGGACAGCGACGCTCGAAGCGACCGCGTCGTAGCCGGTGCCGTCCGGCGGGCAGGAGCCACCGCAGTACGGGTCCAGGCAGAAGTAGCGGTCCTCGAGGGACCGCAACACCACCTGCACGCTGACGCCGATCGCGGCCAGCGCCGAATGGAACTGCGCAACGACGGCGTCGACCTGATCCGATGTCCCGTAGCCGACGACAACGGCGGTGTCGCCCTCGGCTGCGGTGCGTGCCGCAATGTCGGCTGCCGCAGCGGCGACCTCACCCGGGACGTCGACGGCGATCTGCGACAGGAACGTATTGGCGTAGAACACGGCCCGGCCCCGGCTGACCGCGATACACAGGATGCTGTCCGCAGGGCGGTATCCGATCAGGTACGGGACTGCACTGAGCAGATCCGCCGGGCTGCTCAGCCGCAGCCGCTTCGATGGAATGGACATGTCGGTCCTCTCTGGCCGGCGGTCGTGGACCGCGGGCACGGGTCAAACGATGGGATCGGCTCGCTGCTGCGGGCCGATGAGGCGGCAGCCGCCAGCCGGTCAGCGACCGCCAGTACTGGGGGTGAGCCGCCCGGCGATGGACCGCAGCCGCGCCTGCAACCCGACGTCGCCGGGATACGCCGTCACGTCGTGCAGCAGCCGCCGCAACAGGTGCCGTTCAGCGCCGGTCAGGTACACCGGCAGACGCCGCCCGCCGGAACCGGGGACGTCGACGTCGGGTGCCGGCCGGCTGTCGCGCCGGCGGACCGCGGGACGGGTCCCGTCCAGCGCCGGCCGGCCGTCGCGGTCGGCCCGGTACAGCAGCATCTGCCCGCCGCCGGCGTCCTTCGCCGAGTACATCGCGGCGTCCGCGCACGCCAGTACGTAGCGGGCGTCGCCGGACACGCCGGCTGCGGTTCCGGCTGTGGTGGCAGCTGAGGTTCCGGCTGTGGTGCTCGCGGTGGTGCCGGTGGTGCCGCCGACAGCGATCCCGGCGCTGGCCCGCAACGGCAGCCGACGACCGGCGACCGTCGCCGGTGCTGCGAGGGCCGCCGTGATCCGGTCACCGAGCCCGGCCGCGTCGCTGCCGGCGACGACGACGGTCAGTTCGTCGCCGCCCTGCCGGATGATCCGCCCCTGCGCCGGTACGGCAGCGGCGAGACGACCGGCGATCGCGGCCAGATACTGGTCGCCGGCGGCGTGCCCCCACCGGCTGTTGACATCGTGCAGACCGTCGACGTCGATCAACGCGACCGTGAACGGCGCCCCGGACGCATCCGCGTCCGCGAGAGCCACCTCGAGGGCGGCGCGGGTCGGCAGCCCGGTCAACGGGTCCCGGGCCGCAGCCAGCGCCGCGTCCTGCGCTTCCTGCCGCACAGCGGCCCGAACCGCGGCGACAGCGGCACGCACGTACCATCGCCGGGCGCAGAACCCGGCGGCAACACTGAACACCGCGACACCGGCGAACGCGGCGACAGTGCCGGTAAAACTGTGCCGGAACTGCAGCAGCAGCACGGCGCCGCACATCAGCGGCAGCAGCTGCACGACGGCGAGAACCACCGGCAGCATGCCCGGATCCCGCGGCCGCGCACCGCCTGATGTCGCCGGTGCGGTGGATGACATTCGGTGCATGACGATTCCTCCCTTGACTTGCAGGACATGCGCAGGACTCAGTCGTCCAGCGGCAGGTACGGGCCGGTGACGACGACCGCGACGAGCGCCGCGTCCGGGCCGAGCCGGTCCAGGTGCGCGTTCGCCAGCCGCAGATACGTGATCCGGTCGGCGAGTCGCCGGCTGTGCGGCTGCAGCAGCGGCCCGTCAGGGCATGCGAGCCCGTCGGCGGGGACCGCCGACAGCCAGGCGACGGTGCTGTAGGTGAGTTCCCCGGCCTGGAACAGCTCGAGCTCCGACGGCGGCAGCGGCCACTGCTGGCGCGGCAGCGCATTGTGCGCCTGCATCGCGACGATCCGCGGCTGCCCGGCGAAGTCGCGCTGCGCCCGGTGCAGCGGGTACTTCTCGGGGTCCTGCTCAGAGCGGTCCCGCAGTTCCGTCCACGACCTGGCGGTCGGGGTCGACGCGGTGACGTACCGCCACCACCGCCACTGCATGGTCGCCGCGAACGCCGACCGCTGCCGCATACCGGCGAGGTCGAGCCGGGCGACGGCCGCGCCGGTGGTCAGCCCGTGCCAGCGGTCCAGCAGATGCCGGGACCGGCCGGGCCGGGCGAGGAAATACGGGACACCGCCGAGTGAGGCGAGGCCCGCGGCGGCAACGCGGCGGTTGGCTGCCGCGAGCAGGTCGGCGGTGGGGGTGCCGGCGGGCAACGCCACGACGACGGTCCTTGCCAGGATCTCCGCCGGCAGCACGGTGACGGTGGGTTGGGGCCGGATGGGCATGGTGCTCCTCCTTGCGGTTGGGTGGGCATGCGGCATCGACCGCCCGGACGGTCACGTCCCGGGCGGTGATCGTTCGGTGAGCGGTCACGCGCAGCGGCGGACCACGACGGACGTCAGCCGACACCGCGGCGGCGTCACACGGCTCGGTGGCCGCGGTGGACTGTCACATGCCGTCGGGCAGGGCCGCTCCTGGTCAGCGGCGGATGCCGGGGTGACCGGAGGGGACCTGCGGTGGGGTGCCGGCGACGGCACCAGCGGGCCTGACAGGCCCGGGGACAGCGCGCTGCCGGTCGCATGGTTGCGCGCCGGGAACGTTCAGGGCGCTGCCTGGGTGATGCGGTGGTCGGTGGTGCTGGTGGGCGATGGGCCCGGGTGGCTGGCCGCGCCGACCGGCCTGGAAGGCGGGTGGGCTGGTGCGGAGACACCGAGGCCGGGCATGGCCCGGGACGTGCGGATGGAACTTGGTGGTGGGGGTGAGTGAGGCTTCACCGTACCGGCCGCACCCAACCAGAACCGGGCCAACAGCAGCCCAGTTGGTTGCCGGCCGCCCTGGTTGGGGCTCTGGTTGGGTGCTGCAGGGTCGTGATTGCGTTCAGCAACGCCAATCAGGCGACGTCCGGAACGGCAGGCAGGGCGGCCAGCGCCGCACGCCACGGGAAGGCGGCCAGGTGACGGTCGCCGCTGCCCGGTTCGTGCGGCTGCCACTGCCCGGGCCCCAGCAGCACGCGGACGCCCTCGGAACGCAGAGATTCGACCGCTGCGACGAACGGCCGGCGTGCGGCGAGCGCCGCGTTGACGAACGGCAGGACCACCACCGGGGTGCCTCGTCCGATCGCTTCGGCGACCACGTTGAGCGCGTACGTGTCGTTGACGCCCGCCGCGAGCTTGTTGATCGTGTTGTAGGTCGCCGGCGCGACGATCACCGCGTCCGCATGCGGCGACCGCGGACCGCCGCCAGCCGCTGCCCGGAATTCGCTGCGGACATCGACGCCGTACCCAGCGGACGGCCCCGCCGTGTCGAGGAACCCGACGGCTGACGGTGTCGCGACGACACGAACGGACCAGCCGGCGGCCTGGGCCAGGCCGATGAGCGCTCCGACGCGCGGGGCGGGCCCGGCGCCGCAGACGACGACACACAGGAGCTTCCCCGCTCCCGGGGCGTCCTGCACAATGCCCGTGGCCACGAGGGTCAGACCGCCGCCAATGAGGGTGCTCTCCGCCATCTCTGCAAGATAGACGGTGAAGCGGAGCATCGAAATGATCGTCGTCCTGGTGCTCAGCGGGGCGATCGACAGCGTTGCCATCGTGCTCGGTGCTGTGGCCGGCTTGCTGACCGCCCTCGGCGGCGTGATCGTCGCGACCGGACGCCGTCGGCGGTGAGAGTGGCCGAGACGGGCCACCGGCCTTCCACCAGTGGCCCGCCCTGCAACCCTTCTCGCGTCTGACCCCGCTGAGGGCTGCGTACCCGCGCCCTCACATCAGTTTCGACAGTCCCAGGAGCAGGCTGTCGGCTGACCATCGCGGAAGGAGGAGCTCCTTGCCCGGAACCGGATCGGTCAGGTACCACGGCTGCTCGTCGGAGGTCTCCAGCATCGACACTTCGAGGTGCTCGTCCGACCCGTCCGCCTCGGCGAACCAGTGGACGAAAAGGCGGGCGGTCGGATCGTTGGTCTTGATCACGAGCGGCTCGGAACGATGCCACCGCTCAAGGAGACCCCCGGGGTCGTGGCTCACGCCGTACGCCGTGCATGCGGCAAGGCCGCACCAATCCGGGTGGTAATGGGTGCTCACATCTGCCTCCTGGCGCCGAGCCTGTGATGGATGGGGCGCGACAACCGCCGTCACGGCCACCGCACCCCTGCCTTCGGGAACTGGATCTCCAGCTCTAGACCGAAAGTAGGGGCGCGACTACAGAGCGATGGCCCCGGAACGGGGCCGGACCCTCCCCGGGGCTATGCGGCGACGGCGAGACGGCCCGCAAGTTCCGCGAACTCGTCGCGGGTCGAGGCGCCCGCCCGCGCAACGAGCTTCGGCACGATCGACCGGACCGGGGCCGTGTACTGCAGCGACTCGAAGCTGATCTTCTCGGCGCGCTGGAGGAGGTGGAGCGCGGCGAGGTCCGAACCGCCCGCCGTATGTGCACGGACGCCCTCGACCAGTGCTCGGGCCTGACGCTCGCGCGACGGCACCCCACTGACCTCCAAGCGGTCGAACCGTTCCGCCGCTTCACGGTGCCGCCCGGAGTCGACCTCGATGGACACGGCATGGATCGCGAGGTTCGTCGTGCCGAAGACGGTCCACGGGTGTGTGTAGTCGCCGATTCCCGTGATCGCTTGTCCTGCCTGGTCCCAGTACCGCCAGGCGTCGCCGTAGGAGTACTCCTTCGCGGCAGACACGGACGCGTGCGCGAAGAGCGCCCCGCGCATCGTCCTGGCCTCGGGGCGGACGTCGTCCGCGATCGAAGCGGACGCGTCGAGGACGAGATCCGTTGCCTCTTCCATGCGTCCGACGGCGCGGAGCATGTTCCCGACGCACCACGCGGCGGAGCTGATCGCGAGCGGGTCTCCGGATGCCTGCGCCGTGGCCATGCCGCGATCGGCCGCGACCCACACCAGCTCCGGCTCCGCCCAGCTCGCGAGCATCTGCTGTGCGAGGTGGTAGACGTCCGCGAGGATCACGAGCGCTTCCGGCCGGCCGGCGGCAGACGCGCGCTGCGCGTCGGTGAGCAGACCGGGCAGGAGGCGCCCGACGTCGGTTCGTTGCGCCGCCGACGTGTGCCAGACGTGCCAGGCCGACGCGACCCTGCTGCGGAGGGAGTCGAGCGGCTCTGTCGTGCCTTCGTCGTCTGCGCCGATGCGGTAGGCGGTGAGCGCGGTACGGATCGGCGGGAGGGTGTCGTTCGTCGGGCGGCCGAGCGCGGTGAGGGTCTTGGTGGACGTGTCACCGGTGATCTCGGCGAGGTCGCCGACCCGCAGCACCTCACAGAGCCGGACGAGTTCCGCCACGCGGGGCAGCCCTCGCTCGCCGCTCTCGATCTTCTTCAGCCACCCAACCGACCGGCCCACAAGGGCGGCAGCCGCCTCGACGGTCAGTCCACGCCGTCGGCGAGCGGCTCGCAGACGACCGCCCGGCGTCAGGTCCGCGCTTTCGGTGGTCATCGCCGGCCTCCCCATAGTGGCTCTGCCTTTACCGTAAAGCTACTCCGCATCGACGGAATGCACTACACCTGGCAGGCCTGCTTACCTGCGCGAACGGATCGATCCAGCGAATCAGCTCAAGATCGACGTTGCTTTCCAAATGGAGAGTTATTCCGTACCAGCTTTGATGAATAGCGGATGTCGTTCACGTGCAGTGGTCGGCCGGGAGCGGCTTGCGCGGCTCGGGCCAGGCCGACAGCAGCGCCGAGCGCACCGATACTGACCCGATACTGTCGAGCCAACGTCCTCGTCTGTGACGGCGAAGTCGCCTTCCAGACGGTCTTGCACTTCCACCTCCACGTCATCCCTCGCTACGCGGAAGACGGCTGGGCCCTCAAGGCCGGCTCGCCGGAACGCGAGAGGTCGCTCCTCGACAGCGACGCGCAAGCGATCAAAGATGCCATCACCTCGACGGACTGACTGAAGACTTCCACTCATGCGGTGGGGTCCAGACGCGCCGAGAATGGTCCCGAAGTCACCGACGAAGCCATGCGGTAGAACTCGTTGAAGCTGTCGTCCTGCTGAGCGTCCACCTGACCTCTCCCTGTCGAGGAGCAGCACACCCGGGCGCCCCGCCAGGTTGCCCGTCGGCGGCACCGATCTCCGGCGTCGCCGTACCGCAGCGCCGTCCCGCGCGCGCCGACCGGCGCGGCGACGAACACCCAGCGGGTCCGCGGGGCCGCGATCGAGGCGGCTGCGTCTGGGGTCAGGTTGGGCAACTGCGTGTGGGCGCGGGAACTGCGGCGGTCACGGGTCGAGGAGCAACCGTAGCGGGTCCTGGTCCGGTGTTGCCGGTCCCGGGTGCAGCGGTCCGAGCGATCCGGGCTCTGACGGCAGTTCGGCGAGCCTGCGGCGGGGTCCGGGTTCGTCGGTGAGGGCCCAGATCGCCCCCGCGGGGTCGGTGTCGACCCGGTCCTGGGTCGTGGTCGCGACGATGACACCGTAGGTGCCGGTTGCGGCGAGCCGCTGCCGCAGGTTCCGTTCCCGCTGCTGGCCCGGCAGGACGAACAGGACCGGCCACAGCGGCCCGCCGAGGTCCTGGACGCGCCGGTACGCGGACAGTTTCGCGGCCACTGTGGACAGTGTCTCGGTGCCGGTGTCGTACTCGAGGTAGAACGCGACCGTGTGCCCGTCCTCGCGCCATACGCCGTGCCCGTCGGGGGAGAGGCGGCCGCCGATCGCGGCGGTGACGTGCGCGCCTGACCACCAGCGGGTCAGGCGGGTGCCGGGCAGGGTCCGGGCGTGGGCGAGGAGCCCGACGAAGACGCCGTTGGTGCCGACGGTGTGCTGCAGCTGCGGGCTGACGACCATCCGGTCCTGCAGTTCCCGGACCGCTCGGGGCGTCGGTGGGTGTTGCCCGCGCGACAGCGCGACGTACCGGGCGGACATGAGACCCGGCAGCCAGTGTGTCGCGGCCGGCCGCCGCCGGTGCCGCAGCGGGATGAACCAGGCGACGAACCCGAGCCGCCGCAGGACGGTGAGCCGGTTGCGGCAGGTACGGACGGCGGTGAACAGCACCCGGGTGATCTGTTCGGTGGTGAGGGTGCGGTGTTCGTCGAGGAGGTGCGCGAGGGTGTAGTCGCGTGGTTCGAGGCGCCGGGCGAGGGCGCGCAGCGATGCCCAGCGCGCCTGCTGCGGGTTCGGTGGTGGTTGTGAGCGTCGTACCCCCGGTCGGGAAATGTCCCCCTGGAGGACATCTCGGGTTTTGCCGGTGTCGTCGGTCATGGGCTCCTACCTGCACTGTTGGGGTCGGTTGGGTGCGTGTCGGCGCGGATCGGGGCGCCTGGGGGTCCGCCCACCCCTACGCCCGGGGCCACGCCCAACCCTGTGGCGGCTCATGCGGTGTCGCCGGGTGTGGTCCCGGACCGCCGTGCGAGCTGCTCGACGCCGGACAGCGCCGCCGGTCCCGCAGCGGTTCCGTCGCGGTCCAGGTCTGCAGGGCCGGCAGTGGCCAGGTCGGTGGTCAGGTCGGCGGTGATCTCGTCGGCGTACTCGTCGGGGTCGACGGACCGGACCCGCCGGTCCGGGCCGCCGCGGCGCCGCGGGATGCGGGTGCGGGCGGCGCGGCCGTCGGTGTTGGCGCGGGCGACGGCCTGCCGTAGCGCGGTCGTCTCGCCGAGGACCGGCAGCGGCGGGCGGGTCCGCATCGTGAACGCCGGGGTCTGTGCCGCGTCCACGACGAGCCGCACCGCGGCCGTGTACCGGTCGAGGTGGGTCAGGTCGTGTTCGTCGAGTTCCGGCATCGTGTGCCGGCTCAGCTGGTGACTGTCCTCCGGGGAGCAGGCGAAGATGAGCTTGTTGCGGGCGTTCGCCGACAGTGCCAGTTGCAGTTCCCGGGGCAGCTGGGACAGGGTCTGGTGGGCCAGGACGAGGGACAGGTGGTAGCCGCGGGCCTCGGCGAGCATGTCGCCGACGGACCCGGCGAGGTTCAGCACGTTGTGGGCTTCGTCGACGTAGCAGACGGCGTCGCGGCGTTTCGCCTCCGGCAGTTTCGACCGTGCTGTCGCGGCCTGCCACACGGACGCGAACACGAAGGAGCCCATGAGTTTCGCGGTTTCCTCGCCGAGCTGCCCTTTCGGCAGTCGGGCGATGAGCAGCCCGCCGTCGAGGATTTCGCCCATGTCGAAGCTGGAGTGCGGGTTGCCGATGGTTCGGCGGACGAAGTCGCGCAGCAGCAGCGACCGCAGCCGGGCCAGGACCGGCCCGATCACCTGTGCGCGCAGGGTCGCCGGTGTCGACTCGTACCATTCCCAGAACCCGCGGAGGCCTTCGGGGTCGTCGAGGTCGGCGGTGAACTGCGCCCGGAACTGTTTGTTGTTCAGCAGCGGCGGGACGAGGGTCAGGGTCGCGTTCGCGCGGCGCATCAACGTCAGGCACGCGACGCGCATGACGTCGTCGATGCGGGGGCCCCAGTGCCGTTGGAAGATCTTGGAGAAGATCGCGACGACGTTGTCGACGACGAGGTCGTCGTCGAACCCTTCGAGGGGGTTGAAGGTGGCGCCGTCGGGCTGGTCCGGGTCGATGAGGACGACGTTCCCGGCCATGGACGCCGGTAGCCGGTCCAGCACGTCGAGGGCCAGGTCGCCCTTCGGGTCGATGAGGACGACGCCGCGGCCGGCGCGGACGTCGTCGAGGACCATGTGGCACATCTGTGTCGACTTGCCGGACCCGGTCGCGCCGAGGACGTGCAGATGCTGGCGGGCGTCGACGACGGGGACACCGACGGCGTGGCCGCCGACCTCGGCGCGGCCGAGGACCTTCACGCCGCGTCCGCCGGCGGGCACCGCCACCGGCGCGGGCACGGCCTTGGCGCGGGCTCGTTCGAGGCCGGCGACCGCGACGTCCGTCGGGAGGGCGGCGAGCGCCGCGAGCTCCGCGGCGGACAGCAGGAACCCGCGCCGGAACCGGCGTCCCGCGACGACCGCCGCCGGTTCGGCGACGGGCAGGTGGCGTAGCCGGTTCCGGCCGCCGTAGACGCCGTACCCGGCGGCGAACCCCTGCGCGAGGGTGCGGAGACGGCCGCTGTGCCCGTCCTGCCCTTTCCGTTCACGGCCGCTGCCGCGCTGACCGGCAGGGGCCGTGACGGTGTAGCGGACCGCGACCTCCCACAGGGGGCCGACGGCCTTGTCGACGGCGGGCCGGGCGTCGCGGTCGCGGACCGGGTCGCTGCCGGTGCGCTGCCCGCCGGCAGGCTTGGCCCCGGCGCCGCCGAGCAGCATCGTGACGGTGTCGAGGACGGCTCTCAGCCACACGTGCGGGTCGAGGACGCCGCCGGTCGGGGTACGCCCGGTCCGTACCGCGACGGCGGCGCGCCGCAGTGCTCGCACCCGCGCGGGCGCAGCCGGCCGGGCGAGGACCTGCACGCAGGCGTGTTCGGTGCCACGCAGCCCGGCGCCAGCGGCGATGACGGCCCGCATCGGGTCGGTGCCGTGCTCGACGAGCAGCGGATACCACGCCGGCAGGACCGGGGTGAGCGCGCCACCGGCAGCGGTGACAGCCGGCGGGGTCGGGGTGGGGGAGCCGGCGTCGGCGACGGTCACCGAGCAGCCCGGCCACGCGGCGTGCGCGGCACCGGCGACCGGTTCGGCCGGGACCGTCCCCGGCAGCCACACCACGACGGTGAGGGCCCGGCCCGCCCACCGGTACTCCATCGCGACGTGCGGCGCCCCGTACCGAAGCCGCCGCCACGCCGACACGGTCAGCAGTTCCCGGACCGTTGCCCACCAGGCGACGACCCCTGCCGGGTCGACCTGCGGCGGGGGCGTGATCCGGACCTGCCGTGCGCCGGCGAGCAGCCGCCGGTGCCGCCGCTCCCCGACGACCCGCACGGCGCCGGCCGCCGCGGTCGTGGTGAGGGCGGTCCCGGCGAGCAGCCACGGCCACGACCTCGCCACGGTCCCGGCGACCGCCGTGATGAACGCTGCGGCCGTCACCACGGCACCCCGCCGTCATCGCCGTCATCATCGGAGCCGATGCCGGTGTCCGTGTCGGCGTGGGTGCCGGGGTCGGTGTCGGGGTGCGGGGGTGCTTGGTCGGCGATGCCGGAGCACAGTTCGTGCTCCAGGTCCGACGCCACCGCCTGGAACGCGACGCGGTGCGAACCGGCGAGCAGCAGCGCCTCACCGCGCCCCGCGGACAGCAGCATCCGGGCCTCCCCGGCCGTCAACGCGAACTGGTCCGCCACTTGTTCGATCGCCTGCGGCGCCTGCCGCAGCAGCACCTGCGTGCCGGCGTTCGCGACCACCGCCGCGCCGAGGTCGGAGCCGAGGAGGTCCGCGGCGTCCTGCGTGACGACCGCGACCCCGGCCCGCCGTTTCCGGGCCGCCTTCGACAGCCGGTACAGGAAACGGGCGCCCTCACCCTCCCGCAGCAGCGTCCACGCCTCGTCGACGACGACGAGCCGCCGCACGTCGACACCACTATGCCCGGCGCCCGCCGCAGCACCCGCGGTGGCGGTCGGCGCGTCGACGGTCCGCCAGATCGCGTCGAGGGCGAGGAGCATCCCGACGGCCCGCTGCTCGTCCGGCAGCTGCCGCACCGACCACACCACCAGCTGCCCAACCGGCTGCACGGTGCTCGGCCCGTCGAACAGATCCTTGAACGACCCGTCCACCCACGGCTGCAACCGGACCGCCAGGGCCGGCCCGGCTGGGTCGCTGTCGGCGGCGAGGACACCGGTCAGGTCCCGCAGCACCGGCGGTGTCCGGTCCCACGTCACCGGATCCGCGGTGATCCCCGCCGCCCGGTACACGGCCAGGACCGCCCGGTCCAGGGCGGCGCGTTCCCCGGCTGGCGGCTGCTCCGCCAGGAGCACCCCGACGAGGGTGTGCACGAACATCGCCCGCCGCTGCAACGCGTCCGGGCGCCGGTCGCCGGCGGGCAGGTCGAACGGGTTGACCCGCACCCCGGCCGCGCCGAGCTCGACGGCGACGCCGCCGACGGCGTCGCAGAGCCGCAGGTACTCACCTTCCGGGTCGATGATCGACACGTGGACGCCGTCGTACAGCGACCGCAGCGTGTCCAGCTTCACCAGGTACGACTTCCCGGCGCCGGACCGGGCCAGCACGACACTGTTGTGGTTGTCCTGCCGCCACCGGTCCCACCACACGACGCCGTTGGAGCCGAGGCTCACCCCGTACAGGACACCACCGGCGGGGGAGCCCTCACCGGGCAGCGGCGCCGGCAGGTCGTGGCTGCCGAACGGGAACGCCGCGGCGAGCGCGTCGGAGTCGACGATGCGGCGCATGCCGATGCTGTCCACGGCGAGGGGCAGGGTGCTCGTCCACGCCTGCAGTTGCCGCCACGTCGCCGGCTGCGTGTCCAGCAGCACCGACGCGGCCGCCGCCTGCACCTCCGCGACCGCGTCCCGCAGCTCCGCCTCCGACGCGGCGTGCACACACAGCAGGTGCCCGACCCGGAACAGGCGGGCGGCGCCGCGGGCGACCCGGTCGGCGAGGTCCGCGGCGTCCTCGGCGGCGGCATCGACGACCGGGTCGCCGAGACCACCGCGGTCGGCGTCGAACCGCCGGTTCGACTCGAGGCGGGCCCGTTGCCGCCGCAGCCGCGCCGCCGCAGTCACCGACGGGACCGGCTCGATGTGCTGCACGACGTCGAGGCGGCCCGGCCACGCCAGGATCGGCTCCAGCCACGACATGCCGACCTCCGGCGGGTACCCGGTGACGATCAGCGTCGCCGTGTATCCGCCGCCGACCCGCAGATGGTGCGCGGTGACGTCGACCGCTGCCGGGCCGACGAGTTCCGCGAGACCTGGTCCGGTGCGATCGGCGGTGCCCCCGCCCGCCGTCGACCGTCCCGTCACCGCCGCCAGCAGGTTCCGCATACCGACCGGCCGCCAGGCACGCCGCGGCTGCTGGGCCGCCGGGGCGCTCACCGCGGCACCGCCGTACCAGTGGCACGCACCGGGCCGGTCACGGCCTGCTCCGGCAGCGCCCGCGGCCAGCTGGCGTCGACCGGCGTGAACGGGTCGACCGCCGCGGTCAGCACCGCGGCGACCGCCGGCCCGTCCAGGACCCGGGTGCGGCCGCCGAGCGCCGCCAGGGCCGCCGCCGTGTGCTCCGCCCGCCGGACCGCCTCCACCGCAGCGCCCCGCCCCGCAGGTGCCGTGCACACGACGGTGACGGTGCGCCACAACGGATCCCGGGCCTCAGCGACGTCGAGGAGGAACTCGGCATGCTCGGCGGCGCAGTCGGCGAGGGCCGCCTCCGGCAGGTCAGCGGCCGCGTCGAGGAGCCGGTCCGCGGCGGCGGCGAGGTCGACCCGGCGGGTCGACACGACCACCTGCACCGGCGCGGTCAACGCGTTGAGCCACCGGCCGTACCCGGCGACGAGCGCGGCCTGTTCCGCACCGGTACGCAGGCCGACGTTCACCGTCGTCGCCGCGACCAGAGAGACCGCGCCGCCGCCGACATCGACGGCACCGCCGGCGCTGATCGCGTCCGCAGGCAGCCGCAGCATCCCCGGCCCCGGACCCGCCGCCGCGTCAACATCCGGCGCCCACACCGGCGGCGGCTGCACCGCCGCCGCGACCAGGTGCCGCGGCGCCCGCCGGTACCGCAGCGCCGCCCACACCCACACGTCCAGCGGCAGCCCGTCCCGGCGACCCAACGCAAGCGTCACCGCCGCACCCGCCACAGGTGTCAGCAGCAGGATCAGGACCGGCATCGGCAGCAGCGCACCGAACGCCCGGACCATCAGGTAACCGGCCGCGGCAGCGACGACGAGGATCGCCGCCTGCCGCGCGGTCAGATTGAACACGATCCGGTCCGGTGCCTCCACATCGGCGGGAATCCGGGCGCGGACCTCAAGGTCGGCATCCATCAGCACACGTCCTTCCGAAACGTCGGGAACAGCAACACCGCACGGCAACCACCCGGCGGTCACACACGTTGGTGCGCGGGCCCGTCAGCGGGTGCGGCGTGGCGCCCGCCCCGGCATGTTGCGGACCTGCCACGTCGGCCGCTGCCGCGGCATCACCGTCGCCGGGGTCACCCCCGGCGGCACTGCAGGCGCGACCCGTGACGCGGTCCGGGTCTGCCACGCGGGCCGCTGCCGCGGCATCGCCGTCGCTGGGTTCACCCCCGGCGCCACCGGCCGGCGGGGCCGCACCATCGCAGCCACCGGCCGGTCGGCAACACCCGGGCCGCCGCGTGGCGGATCGGACTGACCCGCGAGGGCAGCGGAGGCCGCCGACCGGTTCAACCCCAGCCGCGACACCGGCAACGGGCTCGGCATCCGCGGCCGCCAGTACGACAACACTGCCGATGCGACACCCCGCCCGCGCCCGGCACCACCCGCAGCCGCCGACGCGGTCCGCCGCGCCGCCCGGCCGACGCCCAGCGTCTGCAAGGGCAGCCGCAGCAGCCCGGTGACCCGCTGCATGACCGCCATCCGCAGCACCACACCCAGCACGTTCTGCTGCCGGCCGCCGCCGCCCAGGTTCCGGCGCAACAGACCCGGGATCCGCAGCATCGCGAACAACAGACACGCGATCACCAGCAAGTTGACGGTGCCGTCACCGGTCGGGTCCTTCGGCAGGAACATCCCCGGCAGGTTCGCGTGCGGGTCCAGGAACACCGTCAACGTCACGTGCAACGCCAACGCCTGCAACGTCACCGTCGCCAGCAGCACCGTCAACGACCGCCACCACAGCCGCGCCGCACCATCGGTGAACGGCGACGCGTGACACGCCAACGCGATCGGCGCCACACACACCACCACGATCAACGCACCCGTCCGCACGATCCACCCGACGAGCAGCATGCCCGTCAGGACCGTCAGCACGACCGCGATGACCACGGCCAGGAACGCGTCCGTCACGTTCGACATCGACGACACCAGCACCGCCGTCAACTGCCGCAGATCCTCCTGCGGCCGGATCCCGGCACCGGTCACCGCCTCCGTGAAACTGTTCGCGAAGCCGATCAGCCAGCCACACAGCGGCGTCGCGAAATTCGCCGCGACCCAGCCGATCACCAGCCGCGGCCCGAGCTCCGCGAGCCCGTACCGGGACTGGACCGTCTCCCGGCCCATCACCACGAACCCGGTGGCGACGATCACCAGCCCGAACGACACGTTCACGATCACCATGAGCCGGCCGGAGACCGCGGTGACCTGCGGCAGGCCGGACACGTCCGGAGTCGTGAACGCCGTACCGGCCAGCAACCCCCACAACAGTTCCAAAGTCGCGGCGACGACCGTCAGCAGACCAGAGACGACCTCGCCGATCAGGAAGTCGCCCATCAGCTGCCCACAATGCTTTTCAACAGGGTCAGCAGGACCGGCGACATGACCGCCAGCGCGTAGCCGATCGCCGCGGACCGCAACGCCTGATTCGACTTCTCCACCTCCGCCGGGTCACCGCCGGACGTCACCCGCCGGAACCCGCCGATCGTGAGGAACAGCGTCGCGACTGCCGCCAGCAGCGTCGTGACCGTGTTGGTGAGGTTCGAGATGACGGTCGGCAGGTCATTGACAGCGAGCCGGACAGGTTCCCCGGCGTACACCGGCCCACCCGACACCAACACAGCGGTGGTGACGGCTCCTACGAACGTGACTCTGGCGGTGACTCGGACGACGGTGCGGTACATGGATGACACACCTCCCACCCTCGGCTGATCCGGGGGCGTCGCAGCGGACGGAAGACGTCACGTGGGACGCCGGAAACAGCACCCACAGCAGCGCGGCCCTGCTTCCTGCCCACCCATGGCCCCGGTTGGGCGGCCAACCAGCGCGCCGCGACGATCACCGCGGCAACCGGCACCCAACCAGCGCCCCCTGCTCGCGGTCAGGCGGCAGACATCGCCGACAGCGCCGACAGCGCCGACATCGCCGGCACCGAACCGCTGCGACGTGCCCGGCCCTTCGCGGCCGGCGACAGCGGCACATGATCGAGCTCGCCGCCGAGGATCGCCGCGACGAGGTCACGCTCCGCCCGGCGCCGCCACGCCGCCGCCAACCCGGCATCGACACCGAGCGCCGCCGCGACCGACTGCACCGAACACCCCTCCAACCGCGTCCGGGCGATCAACGTCCACTCCTCCTCGCCGATCACCCCCGCCGCAACCGCCCGGGTCAGCACCCAGTCCGGATGCCCCCACGGCCGCTGCGGCGGCGTCGAACCCGGCACCCATGCCCCGACCGTGGTGCGCTCCTCGTCCTGCACGAACACCGACTCCACCGCCCGTTCCGCGGTCCGTTGCATCGCGGACTTCACCGCCCGTTCCGCCGCGTCCAGGAGCCTCCCGGCGATCCGCGGACGGTCCAGATCGACCGTTCCCAGCCGGTACAGGAAACCCGCCAGGACCTCCGAGTCCCGGTCCGCGACGTCCCCGCACCAGTTCCCGGCGAACACCGCCGCGACCCGCCGCAGACCCGGCACCGCCATCCCCACCGCGACGAGCCGCCACAGCGGACCGTCACACCGGGCCTTCACCACCAGCACCCGCCACACCGCATCCCGGACCGTCCGCGGCACACCGTCGTCCAGCAGCAGCATCCGCAACTCCGGCAGCGACACCAGCCGCTGCGGCACCCCGGACACACCCCGGCAGTCCAACATCACCGGCGCCGACCCGCACGACAACAACTCGAACGCCCGGCCCGCAGCGGTCAGCGCCGTCTGCGGCACGTACCATCCAGATCGCATCCCAGTCCCCGATCCACATCCGGTGCGCCAGGCACCTTCGCGGCCCAGCGATCGGGCACATTCATGCACGTCAACCCAACCCGTTGCCCAACCCGCCGACAGCGGCAGCACCCCTCGAGGCAGCGGCCTGCGCCAGTACCGCCGCCGGTTGGCCAACCGGTTCCGGACCACCCAAGCGGAACGCGGCATGCCGCCCGACCGGAACGGACGGCACTCGTTCCCGTTCCCCGCGCTTGCGGTACCGCCCAGCTGCAGGCGGGAACGGAGCGGCGTCGGCATTCGTTCCGCAAGTGCCGGGAACGGAACGGCTCCGGTTCCTGGTGGGCAGCCGGTCTGAGATCGGCCGGGAACGAACCGTTCCGTGGCGCCGTGCTGCGGGGTCGGAACGTCACCGCGTTCCCGTCCGCGTGTGCGGTCCCGTTCCCGACGCGTCCGTGTCGCACGCCGTTGGCCGAACCGTAGCAGCCCGCTGCACAGAAGCCGACGGTCCGGAACCGTGCAGGACAGACATCAGGTAACGCAGCGGCACAGGAACAGACGCAACGAATGTTGGCCGTTTCCGTCGCGGCGGCAGTCGGCCGTGCCCGGAGCCGTGCCGGACCTGGAACCCGTGTCCATTCCGGGCGACGCTGCTGGTCAACCCGTTGCGCAACAGCCGGAACCGCCGTCAACCCGTTGGCCAACGCGTTGGCCAACGGCTCAGCCGGTACCGGGCCGGTTGCCCCCGGTTGGACCAGCGTCAGGCTCAGCAGCCACCAACAGCGATCTGGTTGGGCCATGTCATCACGTGAATGCCAACTCCTCGCCGCGGGATCCACGAGTTCCCGGACGCTCCCGCCGGGACCGCCATACATCCCCACGAACACCACCACCACCACCGGGGACGACGGGCGGGTCGGACCTGGTACCGATCACGTTGTGGCGCGTCGCGGACCCCGACCGGCTCGACCATCCGCGCACCGGCATCAGCGGCGGCACCGCGCGGCTCGCCTCGATGCTCGTCGCGACGTTCGCCACCGTCGGCGACACGATCGTCATGGTCGGCGACGATCCGCACCTCGCGGGCGTGGCCGGAGCCGCCGGATGCCGATTCCATCAGGTCGGACGCCTGGCGGATCTCGCCGGACTGGACCACCTCGGCAACCGCGTGGGCATCCTCGTCACCACATGGCCGCAACCACCACCCGGCCGGCTGCCGGGCGACGCCGAGATCCTGTTCGCGGCCTGTGAGGACCTCGTCGCCAGGCACGGGTCGACGATCGTCACCCTACCGATCCGGCCGTCAGAGGACAGCTACGGCACCCACGGGTGGCGGCTGCTGACCGAAGCCGAGGAAGCCGGATTCCGGCTGCACGCGCACATCGTCGTCGTCGACCTCACCGTCCCGGACGACGACAGCAGCGGACTGAATCCAGCGCCCGACACCGCCGGAACGAACCTGAACCCGTACCGGCACGTGCTGATCTTCGCGCCGCCCGGCCGGGACCCGCACGCACGTCCGAGGAACGCCGGCCAGCGGCCTACCCGCTCACGACGCCGTACCGGCGCGCGCCACCGGCCGATCTGAACCCCGGCCATACCGATCGACCGGCGAACATCCGCGGCCTGGCGTGCCGCCGATGTTCCGACCGTCAACACGAGGCGGCCACCGTGCAGCCACCTACGACACCGACCAGATCCCGTGGGGGAGACCAATGAGCATCCGAGTCATGAGCTGGGTGTGGGACCACAGCCCGGTCAGCGGCAACGAACGCCTGGTACTGCTGGCGATCGCCGACAACACCGACGACAACGGCACCAACGCGTGGCCGTCGCTGCACACCCTGGCCCGCAAGACCCGGATCGACGTGCGGACCGTACGCAGGGTCCTGCGCCGCCTCGAAGTCGGCGGGCACCTCCTCGTCGGGATCGCTTCCGGTCCCGGAGGCGCGAACCGGTACACCGTCCGGATGCGCAGGCCAGCACCGGAGGGCACCCGAACACCTGTGGACGAAGATGTGAACAACCCTGTGGACGAACAGCCCGCCCCTCCCGGGCGAAACGCCCGGGGGCGCAACGCCCGCGGGGACGGCGTGCCGGGGACCCCGGACAAGCCCTGTACCGGGGACCCCGGACGCGATAGCGCCCGCCGAACGTCCAGTACGTCAAAGAACGATCCTGACGCGCGCGACGCACCCAGGCCCGGTGGCGTCGCATCACCGCTGATGCCCGGTGTGCCCCGCTGCAACTGGCATCCCCAGCAGGGCGCGGCGAACTGCGGCACGTGCCGCAGCGAGCGGCTCGGCGGGACGCAATGACGACCGCCGGCACCTGCGCCGCCGACAGAACCCGCCCGATGTCGTGAAAGCCTTGTTCGGCAAGCCGGAAGTCCGCTACGCCGCCGAATGATCACGGCTCATTTAGCTTACGATCAATATCTGCGCGACTGGGATCGCACCCTGCGCGCGGCGAACCACCCAGACACGACCCGCTACAACTACCTCCTGGCCGTCGTGCAGTTGGCGCGGTACCTCGGTGAACAGGAGGACACTGCAGGTGCGGCGGATGATCCGACCGCTGTCGACCGGGCGGCTGTTGAGGAGTTTCAGGCTTGGTCCGCGTGGACCTCGGCCAGTCCTATGCGATCGGCCGGGTGAAGCTCACGTGGGAGGCCGCGTACGGCTCGGCGTACCAGATCCAGACATCCGCCGACGGGACGACCTGGACGACGGTGCGCTCGGTGACCGGCGGGGACGGTGGCATCGACGACAACACCGCGCTCGCCGCGACCGGCCGCTACGTGCGCATCAACGGCACGACCCGTGCCACGGCGTGGGGCTACTCGCTGCTGGAGTTC
>NZ_JBEXDG010000086.1:0-32597 GCF_040605635.1 Dactylosporangium sp. NPDC005555 | reverse complement strand
CCACCAGCACCCCGGTGGGGAGTCGCTCGACCGCACCCTACGGCGAGGAACCACAACACCACCAAACCGGTGAACGTTAGTGGTCACAGCACTAGCCGGGAGTCGGGCGTCAGACGCCGACCCGGGCCCGGACGACGGTGATGAGGGCGGCCTGGACGTCGGACAAGGAGCGGTCCGGCTCGAAGACGAGCCAGTCGACGGCCACCACGAGGCACACGCCGAAGAGGGCGGCCGCGGCCATCCGTACGTCCAGGGCGGCGTCGAAGTGGCCCTCGTCGACGCCGCGGTGCAGGACGAGCGCGATGACGTCGACGGCCTCGCGGCCAGCAGGACGACGGTGAGCGGACCGAGACCGTCTCCTGCCGTCGTTCTCAGCCGTGTGCCAGCACTGCCCGGATGCGCGCGCCCAGCTCGGCGAACTGCTGCGGTGTCCACGGCAGGACACCGTGCTCGGTCATGAGCGCGTGGAACTGCTGCCGCTCGTACGGCACGCCCGGCGGCAACGGCGCGACGTGCCAGTGCACATGCGCGTTGCCCTGCATGCTGCCCAGCGAGAGCAGGTAGGTGCGCTCCGGCCGCAGCACCTCACCGACGGCCCGCGCGACCCGGTGCACCACGGCCTGCAGGCTCAGATACTCCTCAGGCGTGAAATCCCGGACCACGTCCTCCACGTGCCGGCGCGGAACAACGAGCGTGTGGCCCGCCAGGGTCGGATAGCGGCCGAGGAACGCCACGTGGGCGCCGTCGTCGTAGAGCCACTCGTGCTCGGACCCCGGCTCACCGTCGAGGAACGCGCAGATGAAGCACCGCTCCGACCGGACCCGCCGCTCATACGCGGCCAGGTCCATCGGCACCCGATCGTCAAGGCCGGCCATCCAGGCACCTTATCGGACCCTTCTCGACCCGCTCTCAGACCCGGAAGTTCGCCACCAGGGTCTGGACCTCGTGCGACATGCGCGCGAGCTCGGCCGACGTGCGCTGCGACTCCGCGACACCCTCGGTGGTGACCTGCGCGGCGGCGGCGACGGCGCCGATGCTGGAGGCGATCTCGCCGATCCCGCCGGCCGCCTCGGCGACCCCGCGGTTCATCTCGGCGGTGGTCGCGGTCTGCTCCTCGACCGCGGACGCGATGGTCAGCTGGTAGTCGTTGATCTTCGAGATGATCTCGCCGATGTCGCGGATCGCGCCGACGGCGGTGTCGGTGTCGGCCTGGATGCCGGCGACCCGGCGGGAGATGTCCTCGGTGGCCCGCGCGGTCTCCTGGGCCAGGTCCTTCACCTCGGTCGCGACGACCGCGAACCCTTTGCCCGCGTCGCCGGCGCGGGCCGCCTCGATCGTGGCGTTGAGCGCGAGGAGGTTCGTCTGCTCGGCGATCGACGTGATCGTCTTGACCACGTTGCCGATCTCCTGCGACGACGCGCCGAGCTTGGACACCGTGGCGTCGGTCGCCCGCGCGGCGGACACCGCCTCCCCGACGACGAGTGCGGCCTCGTTGGCGTTCTGCGAGATCTCCCGGATCGACAGGCTCATCTCCTGCGAGCCGGCCGACACGGTGTGCACGTTGCGGGTCACCTCGTCGGCGGCGGTCACCACGACGGCCACCTGGCCGCTGGTCTGCGCGGCGCTCGCGGCGATCTGCGTGCTCGCCCCCGACAGCTGCTCCGCCGCGGCCGCGAGGGACGACGACGTCCGCCCCAGCGCCTGCACCGCCGTGCGCATGCTCTGCGTCGCCCGGTTGAGCGCGCCGGCCATGACGCCGACCTCGTCGCGGGAGCCGACGTCGAGCCGGCCGGTGAGGTCGCCGTCGGCCATCATCGTCAGCACGCCGCCGACCTGCCGGATCGGGCCGACGATCCGGCGGACGGTGACCCAGCCGAGCGCCGCGGCGATCAGGCAGCCGCAGACCAGGCAGGCGACGATGGTGGTGCGGCTGGTGGAGTACTGGTCGGCGTTGTGTTTCGCCGCCGCCGCCGCGGACGTCGACTCGATCGCGGCGAGACCGTCCAGCGCGTCGTTGGCCGCGCGGATCAGCGGCTCGGCGGCGGACTTGTAGGCGCTCTCGAACGCCGCGTTGTCACTGTCGACCGCGGCCGGCATCAGCTTGGTGTCGCGGACGCCGTGCAGGTCGGTCACCGCCTGCCGGAGCGCGGCGACCAGCGGCTGCTGCGTGGCCTGCACGCCACGCGCCGCGTACTGGTCGATGCCCTTCTGAAGGCGGTCCGCCGCGGCGAGCACACGGCCGCGGTACTCCCCGGTCTCCGTCGGCCCGTTGGCGATGCTCATCAGCGCGAGGGCGTTGATCTCGTCGTCGAGCGCGCCCTGGGTCGCGTTGAGCGTGCTGGTCGACAGCAGGTTGTCGGTGTAGATGGCGCCGGCGTTGGTGTTGGCGGTGCCCAGGGCCGCGAGGCCGGCCCACGCCACGACGCCGCCGGCGAGCAGCGCGACCGCGAGCGCCGCGGTGATCTTCACCCCGATCCGGATGTCGCCGAACCACCGGCTCAGCCCACCGTCACGGTGGGACGTCGAGTGCGTCATGGGCACCCCCTTCGCCGTCCATTCGGCGCACCCCGCGCGCACCTGAGCGCTCACCGGTCAGTTGCACCCGATGCGCGTCGACGAGGTCGAGCAGGGCCCGGACCGCCGCGCTCGGACGGCGGGCGGAGCCCGTCGCCACCCCGAAGGTCCAGCGCAGCCGCGCCCCGGTCAGCGGAAGCACCCGCAGCCCGTGCGTGTCCCCCACCGCGAACCGCGGGATCAGCGCGACGCCGAGGCCGTTGCGCACGTACTGGGCGACGGTGGCGATGTCGGCGACCTCCAGAGCGACCCTGCGGTCCAGGCCTGCGGCGGCGAAGCCGCGGTCCACCTCGGTGCGGTTGCCGTAGCCCGGCGGCGAGTCGACGAACGGCTCGTCGGCGAGGTCGGCGAGGGTCACCTCGTCGCGGTGCGCCAGCCGGTGCCCGGCGGGGAGCACCGCGACGATCGGGTCGGCCAGCAGGACCCGCACCGACAGGCCCGCCGGTGGACGGCCGGCGAGGGACACGAACGCCACGTCGAGCTCCCCGTCGAGCACGGACCGGGCCAGCCCAGCGGACCCGGTCGGCGCCGCCCGCAGCCGCAGGTCGACGCCCGGGTGCTCGGCGCGGAACTGGCCGAGCAGGCCCGGCAGGTCGACGAAGCCGACCGAGATCAGGGTGCCGATGCGCAGCGTGCCGCGCAGCCCGCCGCGGACCTCGTCGACGGCGTCCCGGGCCGCCTGCGCGGCGTCGATCGTGGCCCTGGCCGCGGGCAGCAGCGCCACGCCCGCGTCGGTGAGCGCCACGCGCTGCGAGCTCCGGTCGAACAGCGGCGTGCCCAGCTCCCGCTCCAGGGTCCGGATCGCGGCGGACACCCCGGACTGCACGACGCGCAGCCGCATCGCGGCACGGGAGAAGTTGCGCTCCTCGGCGACGGTCACGAAGTACACGAGATGCCGCAGCTCCATCGCGTTTGATGATAGCTACGAGCACGAACATTCGTCGCTGGTGCTGGCCGGCGCGCGGCACAGTCGTCGCATGACCTCCGTGCTGACCCGTCCTGCCGCCGTCCTCGAGCGATCCGCGCGGCACGAGCGGGGGTTCTGGACGATCGCGGCGGCGTTCGCGGTGTCCCTGGCGTTCACCGTCGTGCCGACCCCGCTGTGGGCGATCTACCAGCGCCACGATGGCTACTCGACGATCGCGGTGACGGTCGCGTTCGCCGCCTATGCCGCCGGGGTCATCGTCAGCCTGTTCCTCGCCGGGCACCTCTCGGACCGGTGGGGCCGGCGGCGGGTCCTGCTGCCCGCGATCCTGCTCGAGGCCGCGGCCGCGGCGCTGTTCCTGACCTCCACATCGCTCGCCGTCGTCATCGTCGCCCGGGTCCTGTCCGGGCTCGGCGTCGGCATGCTCACCGCGACGGCGACCGCGCACCTGTCGGAGCTGCACGCCGCCGCCCGCCCCGGGACCGGCCGCGAGCGCGGCGACCTGGTGGCGACCCTCGCCAACCTCGGTGGGTTCGCGGCCGGCCCGCTCGTCGCCGGGCTGCTCGCGCAGTACGGTCCCGCGCCGCTGCGCACGTCCTACGCGGTGTTCCTGGTGCTGCTGCTGGTCGCCGCGGCCGCCGTCGCGCGCGTCCCGGAGACGGTCACCGGTCCGCGGCGGCCGCAGCGGTACCGGCCGCAGCGCGTGACCGTCCCCGCGTCGGCCCGCCCCCGCTACTTCGCCGCCGGCGGTGGCGCGTTCGCGGCGCTGTCGGTCCTTGGCCTCTTCACGTCCCTGGCGCCGGCGTTCGTCGCGGGGACGCTGCACCACCCGTCGCGCGCGCTCGCCGGGATCGTCGCGTCGACGGTGTTCGCCAGCGGCGCCGTCGCGCAGGTGCTGCTGCGCCGCGAGCCGGTGCGCCGCCAGGTGGCC
The DNA here is from genome assembly GCF_040605635.1 of Dactylosporangium sp. NPDC005555. NCBI lineage: Bacteria > Bacillati > Actinomycetota > Actinomycetes > Micromonosporales > Micromonosporaceae > Dactylosporangium > Dactylosporangium sp. NPDC005555. Next base: position 28,167 of record NZ_JBEXDG010000086.1, on the reverse strand, counting down.
GGCGGCCTGGTGCTGATGACCGCGGGCCTGCTCACCCTCACCGCCGGCGTGTGGGCGGCGAGCCTGCCGGTGTTCCTGCTCGGCGGCGTGGTCGCCGGTGGCGGCGCGGGTGCGCTGCTCAAGGGCGCGCTGTCCACGGTCGTCGGCCTGGCGCCCGCGGCGACCCGCGGTGAGGCCCTCGCGGGCGTGTTCCTCGGCGGCTACCTGGGCCTGGCCGTCCCCGTCCTCGGGCTCGGCGTGGCCACCCAGTTCTTCCCGGCCAGGGTGGCGCTGCTCGGCTTCGCGGCGGTCATCGTCCTCGTCGTCGCCGCCGTCAGCCGCCGCCTGCTGCGCCGCTAGCCGGCAGCTTCGCCAGCCCGGCGGTCCTGGACGCCTCGACCTGCCGGGCGAGGTCCTTGACCGCCGCGCTGGTGCCGTTGGTGAGCTCGGAGCGGGCCAGGCTCGCCAGCTGGTCCAGGTGGGTGCGCAGGCACTCGGCGACCTTCAGCTCGAACTCGGCGCCGTCCGTCCCTCCGATCGTCGCCAGGGACTCGGCGTCGACGAGGCCCGGCATCCTGTGCCCGGCGTGCGGGTTGCTCTCGTCCAGCCCGGCCCTTGCCCTGAGCGCTTTCAGCTGCTGGATCTCGCTCGTGTACCGCGCACGCAGGTCGGCCGCGAGCCGGATCAGCGCCTGGTCGGCCGTGCGCCGCGGCACCAGGTCGAGGACGGGCAGCAGCTGCTCATCCATCGGGATCATGAGCTGCACCCACGCGATGTCGGTGCCGCCGAAGTCGGAAGCGGTCGCCGGTGCGGTCGTCGCTGCCGGTGGCGCTTGTTCCGGCGCTTCCGCACACCCGGCGCCGAGCGTGAGCACGGCGGCGAGCAGGACGGTGGTGATCGCAAGCCTGGCGGGGCTCGGTGTCACGGTTGGCTCCCTTCGCAGGACGGTCCCGCAGCTGCGGCGGCCAGGGCGCCCAGAGCCCGAGGCGACCACCGCAGCTGCGGAATCGATGCACGGGACGGCGGCTCTCGCGGTCGTCCCGCCGGCGGCGACCCCAACCCGGTCGCCGTCGGTGACGTGCTGGTGGAAGCGTCCGGAAATGCCCGGCCGCCGCACCTGCGCCGGCACCGCTGGGCGCGGTCCGCGAAGCGGCCTCAGCGCCCGTCGGACGATCGTTTCGAGCAGCCCCCGCCTGGACGACCGACCCGAACTACCTGTCCTACGGCGTCGGTCAGGTGACCCAGCCAACCCCCGTCGATCCGTTCGAATCGTGTGGCCGGCCACCTCGGCGCCACTCCCCGCCGGCACCCGACCCGGCTGGAGAGCGCTCTCCGTAAAGGAAGTTTCCCGCTGGTACCGACACGTGTCAACACCCCCGCAGCCAGTCCTGACGGAATCCTGATCTTTACCGGAACAGCTCGCGCCGCTTGACGCGGGCAACCCGGACGGGCACACTTTGGGCATCTCGGAGAGCGCTCTCCGAGATCTGCGGACTCCCGGCGCGCGTCACTGACTCCATGTCGCGGCGCGCGCCGGATCGCGGCTACGTCCGTGGGCGCTGCCCGACCTGCGGGACCACGGCGCGTTGCAGCACCGCCATCGTGCCCAGCACCGTCCCGGCCGGTCCGACCTCGGTGGCCGTCACGAGGTAGCTGCGTTCGCCCAGGTATTCGAGGGTCCGCTCGTCGAAGATCCACTCGTCGCGGCGGCGCAGGTCGGTGTGGGCCACGGCGATGCCCGGGCGGCCGACCGCGTCGGTGACTCCGCGGACGACCTCGACGCCCGGGATCTTCGCCGCGGCGCGGTAGAGCGCGGCACTCGTCCGCGGGGGCATCAGCGACTCCCGCAGGATGTCGCCGATCGCGGTGAACGCCGCGCCGTCGCCGCTGTCGCCCATGCCGCGCCGGTCCCGCTCCCGGTAGAGCTTCGCCAGCAACTGGTCCGGGTCGCTGGGCAGGTCGACGATCTCGGCGTTCGGGGTCATGTCCGGCAACGTCCTGCGCGACACGACCGGACCGATGAACGGCCAGGTGGAGAACGGCTGCCGCACCAGGCCGTCGCCCCGCTCGTACCGCGGGATCCAGATCTCCCGGGTGTACATCGGCTGCAGCCGGGCCGGGCCGCCGCCCAACTCGGCGTACGCGGCGCGGCTCTTGACGTAGACGTATCCGCCTTCTCCGGAGGAGGGCGCCGGGCCGGCCTCGGCGGCCGCGGCCACCTGGTCCAGCAGCAGCGCGGCCCCGCCTCGGTCGCCCTGCGCCACCGTCACGACCAGCGGCGCACTGTCCGGCGCCCACGCCTGGGCGATCGCTCCGGCCGTGACCGCGGCGGCCAGCACGGCCGCCGGTGCCAGCACCAGGAGCCGACGCCGGGAGCGCCGGGCCGGGCGCTGGGCCTCGCGTAGCAGGTGGTGCCGCAGGGCCTGGCGGCGCGCCGGTCGCAAGGGCAGCACGGGCGGGGCGGTGGGCTCACTCATCGCGGCTCTCCCTGTTCGACGGAGCTCATCCGGGACTGTTCGACGGGGACCGTCCGGGGCTGTTCCGCCGGGTTCGTCCGGGGTGCCGCCAGCTCCTGCTGCGCGAGTGCCCGCAGGCGGGTCCGGGCCCGCGACAGCCGCGAGCGCACGGTGCCGACGGGCACGCCCAGCGCCTCGGCGGCCGACGCGTAGTCCAGCTGCGACCACACGCACAGCAGGAACACCTCGCGGTCCGAGCGGCGCAGCGACCGCAGGGCGGCCACGGCCGCGGCGATCCGGTCGACGTCGTGCATTCTGGCGACCACCTCGTCGGCGAAGTCCGGGACGGTGTCGCGCACCGGCAGCCGCCGCAACGCCTCCCGGTGCCGGCGCGCCGCGCGGCGGCGGTTGCGCAGCACGTTGGTGGCGATGCCGAGCAGCCACGGCCGTAGGCTGTCGCCGTCGGGGTGCAACGACCGGCGGATCCGCCAGGCCTCCAGGAAGGTCAGCGACACCACGTCCTCGGCGAGCGCCGGGTCGCCCTCGCTCCACACCGCGTGCCGGTGGACCGCGTCGGCATGCTGATCGAAGAGCACACCGAACGCCTCGGTGTCCCCGTCCCGGATCCGGGCCCGCAACTCGGCTGTCACACCTGTTCCTGTCCGCGGCGGCCACCGGGTTCCCGGAATCCGCGGACGAAACCCGGGCGGGCGGTCATGCCGGCAGCAGGACCTGCTCGAGGGTGTGTGCGCCGATGGCGGCCATCGCGGGGTTGTCCGCGGAGCTCGCCGCGATCGCCGAGCCGATGCTCAGCGCCCAGCCCCGCGCCCGCCGCCAGGTCGCGTCCGGTGCCAGGTCGCCCAGCGTCGAGCGGAAGACGGCACGCCCTGGCTGGTCGAACACCATCCAGGCGGCGGCCAGGTCGGTGGCGGGGTCGCCCGAGGTCAGGTCGCCGAAGTCGATGAGGCCCGCCAGCCGCCCGTCCCCGCCCAAGACCAGGTTCGCCGGGTGCGGATCGGCGTGCAGCCACACCGGCGACCCGTCCCACGGCGGTGCGGCCAGGGCGTCCTCCCAGACCTCCAGGAGCCCGGCCGGGTGGTCGCCGGTCGTCAGGCGTTCCCGGACGGCCACGGCGCGACCGGTGAGGGGCACCCCGCGGAACTCGTTGCGGGGCGCGTCGGCGGGCGCCGGGACGTGCAGGGCGGCGAGGCAACGGGCCAGGCCGGCGGCGAACGTGCCCCGCGAGGCCACCGGCACCGTCGTGGCGGGGAGGCCGGGCAGCCACGGGTTGATGCTCCACGGCCACGGATAGGCCCCCGCCGGCTCGCCGACCGCGACCGGGACCGGCACGGGCACCGGCAGCAGGCGGGCCAGCTCCGGCAGCCAGCGCTGCTCGTTGACCAGCAGCGGCACCGCGACCGCCCGCCGGGGCAGCCGCACCGACCACTCCTCGCCCAGGCGGTAGACGGCGTTGTCCCAGCCGTTGGCGACCAACCGCGGCCGTCCCGCATAGGCCGGGTGCTGTGTTCGTACCAACGCGGCCACCAGCGACTCGGAGATCCCGATCTCCGCGGCGGGCGTCAACGCCATCAGGCGGACTGCCGCACGACGAGCTTCGGGTCGAAGATGACCGACTCGACACGCAGCGAGGGGTCGTCGATGCGGGCCAGCACCAGGCGGGCGCTCTCCGCCGCCATGTCCTCCAGGGGGTGCCGGACGGTGGTGAGCTGCGGCCGGGCGTCGAGGGCTGCGCTGCTGTCGTCGAAGCCGACGACCGCCACGTCGTCGGGGACCCGCAGCTCGCGGCCGCGCAGCGCCATCACGGCGGCCTGGGCCATGACGTCGTTGGCGACGAAGACGCCGTCGAGCTCCGGCTGCCGCTCCAGCAGTTCCAGCAGCGCGGTCTCCCCCGACTCGTAGGTGAAGCCGCCCTCGACGGTGGGGAACCAGGCGTGTCCGTGCCGGGCGAGGGCCTGCCGGAAGCCGGTGAGCCGGTCCTGGCTGGCGGGCACGTGCGCGGGCCCGGTGATCATGCCGAGGCGGGTGCAGCCGCGGCCGATGAGGTGCTCGGCGGCGAGGACGCCGCCGGCGTCGTTGGCCAGGTCCACGTAGCTGATCGGCACCGGCTGCGCTGGGCGGCCGACGAGCGCCGCGGCGATCCCCGCCTCGTACAGCTGCTGCGGCAACGTGTCGTCGGGGTGCAGCGACAGCACGACCGCCCCGTCCGCCTGGCCCTGGCCGAGGTCGCCGACGAGCCGGCCGCGGGCCTCGTCGGTGCCGACGATCTGCAGGGCGAGCTGGATACCCTTGGGACGCAGGACCGACATGACGCCGCCGACGATGCGGCCGAAGAACGGGTCGGCGAAGAAGCGCCGCATGAAGGGGTCGTCGTCGTGGCTGACCGCGTCGGAGACGACGAGGGCCACGGTGCCGCTGCGGCGGGTCACGAGTGAGCGGGCCGCGCGGTTGGGCACGTAGCCCGTGGCGTCGACGGCCTGCCACACGATCGAGTGCAGCTTCGGGTCGACGTTGCGAACACCGTTGATGACGCGCGACACCGTGGCCCGGGAGACGCCGGCGGCTTCCGCGACGTCTTCGAGGGTGGGTTTGCGGGCCGAACGTGGATCGCTCATGGCCGGTTTTATAGCACGGAGCATGGAGAGCGCTCTCCACTACATAGCACGAAATTCGCTGAAAAATACAGACGAAAGGGCGGGCGGCTCGCGCCGCCCGCCCTACTCGGGTGACTTACCGGTAGATGCCGAACTCCCAGAGCGAGTAGCCGTAGGCCGTCGCCTTGGCCGTGCCGTTCATACGCACGTACCGGGCGTTGCCGTTGACGTTGATCTCGTCGAAGCCGCCGTTGCCGGTCGTCGTCGAGTAGATCGTCGTCCAGGTGTTGTTGTCGTCGGACGTCTGGATCTGGTAGCCGGTCGCGTACGCCGCCTCCCAGGCCAGGAAGACCTTGTTGAAGGTCTGCTTGCTGCCCAGGTCGACCGTGCACCACGCGGTGGCGACCCACTCCGACGCCCACCGGGTGCCGTAGTTGTTGTCGACCGCGTAGGACGGCAGCTGCGGGCCATTGGTGCCGGTCGGCTGGTAGGTCGACGCGGTCACGGTCTTGCCCTGGGCGATGTTGGTGCCGGCGATGACCGGCGGCACCACCTTGAACGACTTCGTCTCGATGCCGACGTTGCCCTGGCCGTCGAAGGCGTAGACGTAGACCTTCCACACGCCGAGGGTCTCCGGAGCGGTCACCGTGAAGGTGGAGCCGTTCTGGGTGAACTTGACGTTGCGGAAGCCGGTGTTCCCCGTGATGTGCTTGTCGCTGATCATCACGTTGTACCGGATGGTGTCGTTGTTCGGGTCGGTCGCGGCGACGTTCACGGTGAACGTGCCACCGGCCGGCACGGCGGTCTGGTTGCCGACCGTCATGCTGGTGATCTCCGGCGCGGTGTTCGCGAGCGGGGTACCGGTGTAGGCCTGCTTCAGCGCGCCGTACCCGAGCCGGCGCCAGCCGCCGCCGTAGGTGTTGAGCCAGACGCCGCCGAAGTCGTTCTCCAGGCCGTAGTGGAACTCGGTCGCGCCGAGCGCCACGCCGGGGTGCCCCTTGATCGCGTTCCAGCTGGCCGTGTAGCCCGCCCGCTTCTGCAGGTCGGTCGGCTCGCTCGGCACACCGTTGACGTCGTTGGGGACCTCCCACTCACCGGACGGGCCGGCCTCGGTCACCACGTACGGCTTGGTGTAGCCGCCGGCGATCCAGTCCGGCTTGATGTTGTTGATCGCGCCGTACGAGTTGACCGCGAGCAGGTCCAGCGCCGGGGCGTTGTTCTTGTAGTACGGCCAGGCGCCGGTGTACGCGTCGGTCGAGGTGACCGGGTGGTTCGGGTCGGCGGCGTGGATCGCGATCGCCAGCTCGTTGACGTACTTGGCGTACGCCACGCGGCGGGCCTCGACGTCGGCGGCGGGCAGGCCGTGGTCCTGCATGGTGAGGATGACCTCGTTGCCGACGTCCCACATCAGCACGCCGGGGTGGTTCTTCAGCGTGTTGACCCGGTTCACGATCTCGGTCTTGGTGGCGTTCTTGTACGCGGTGTCGTTGACGTAGTCGGCGCCCTGGTTGAGCCAGTGCCCGACGATCACCTTGAGGCCCTGCTGCGCGGCCCGGTTGAGCAGCGTCGGGGTGTTCGCGTCGTCCACGCCCCAGGTGCGGATCGTGTTGACGCCCATGTTCTTCAGGTCGCGCATGTAGCCGTCGGCGGCGGCCTGCGGCGGACCGTACGTGAGGCCCTTGACCTCCCACGGCTGCCCGTTGACCTGCAGCTGCCAGTTGCCCTGCGAGCCGGTGACCTTGACGACGCTGGCGCCGGTCGGGGTCGCCGGGTCGGTCATCGCGGCCGGCGTGGTGCCGGTCTGCTTGGACACCGTGACGGAGTCGACGGACAGGATGCCGCCGGACGTGGTCTGCGGGGTCGGGACGGTGTAGCCGGCGATGGCGTTCGGCCACGCGCCGCCCATGGCCAGGTCAAGGCGCAGGTAGAAGCCGTGCTGGACAGCCGCGTTCCACGCGGTGACGCCGACCTGGCTCTTGCGCACGACCCACGACTGCTTGCCGTCGAGGTAGAAGCGGATCTCCTCGTCGGTCTTCGTGCGGTCGATGACCTGGGTGTACTCGTGGAAGCCGGTCTGGCAGCCGGTGCAGCTGGCAAGACCCGAGGTGCGGCCGTTGTACTCGCCGCACGGCCCGTCGGGGGCGGTGCCGCAGTGCAGGGTCTGCGACAGCTGGCTGCGGCCGTTGGCGTCGGTCATGATGTCGGTCTCGCCGACACCCGGCCAGTTGGTGTAGTTGCCGCGGTAGGCGGCGCCGGTGGCCCGGAAGCCCGGCCAGTAGCCGTCACCGTTGGCGACGTCCGGCTGCTTGAGCACGGCGGTGAACTTGACCTGCTCGCCGGCGGCGGCCTGGAAGTCGGTCCGCTGGGTCTCGATGCGGCCCGACGTCCACGCGCCGGCGCCGTCCCGGACGGCCTTGATGTTGAGCTTGCCGGCGCCGTCGAGGTAGACGTTGGCGGTCGACGCGCTGGCCGTCTCGACCGAGCCGGTGCCCCAGTTCGCGGCGCCGCCCGGGTACTGCGTGCCGGTCCGCAGCAGCCAGTTGGCCGCCGACGGGGAGGAGTTGGCCGGGCCGTCGAAGGTGTCGGTCCAGACCTGCGTCCAGTTGGGGTCCGGCGGCGTCGAGGTGCTCGGCGACGGGCTGCTGCTGGTCGGCGGCGTGGTGGTCGTGCCGCCGCCACCGAGGGCGACCTTGAACTCCCACAGCGAGTAGCCGTAGCCACCGGGGCGGGCGGTGCCGTACATCCGCACGTACCGGCCGGAGCCCGTCACGGGGATGGTCTGGGTGCCGCCGGTGCCGGTGCTGGTGGAGTAGACGTCGGTCCAGCTGGTGGCGTTGTCGGAGACCTGGATCTGGAAGGCCTTGCCGTAGGCGCCCTCCCACTGCAGCACGACCTGGCAGACGCTCTGCTTGCTGCCGAGGTCGACCTGCAGCCACTGCGGGTCGCTGAACTGGCTGCCCCAGCGGGTGCCGGCGTTGCCGTCCACGGCGTTGGCGGCGACGACGTCCGCGCCCTCGACGCTGGAGGCGGTGGCGGTCTTGCCCTGGGCGGCGTTCGTCCCGGTGTCGCAGGCGCCCGGGTTCGTGGTGCCGTCGAGCGAGCCGTACACCTTGAACTCATACAGCGAGTAGCCGTAGCCGCTGCCCCGCTCGGTGCCGCTCATGCGCACGTAGCGGCCGGCGCCGGAGACGTTGAGCGTCTGCGTGCCGCCGGCGCCCGTCGTGGTGGTGTAGATGTCGGTCCAGGTCGAGTCGTTGCCGGACGTCTGGATCTTGAAGGACTTGCCGTAGGCGCCTTCCCACTGCAGCACGACCTGGCTGATGGTGGCGGGGCCGCCGAGGTCGATGCGGATCCACTGCGGGTCGCTCCACTGGCTGCTCCAGCGGGTGCCGGCGTTGCCGTCGTTGACGAAGCTGGCGGCAACGTCGGGAGCCTGATCGGACGACGAGGTGACGGGCTTGCCCTGAGAGATCAGGCTGTCCGCGGCGCGCGCGAACGGCGCGACCACGACAGCGATGGCGGCGACGACGGCAACGACCAGGGCGATGCGCCATCGCGAACTGAGCAGTCTCCGCCAGGCGGGGGCGGAAGCATGTGCCGGATGCACGTGAGCTCCTTGCTGAGGGGTGAGGAGGCGCGGCGGGCGGTTTTGGAGAGCGCTCTCCGATAGGTCGCAGTGTTGCCCCGTGGTTTCCCGCGTGTCAAGAGTCCTGGATTTCTTTGGCGGCATTTTGTCCCTTTTAAGGCGATCCGCGCCTCCTGGCACCTTGACACCCGCGCACACGACGTCGCAGTCTGGTCACTCTGCTTGGAGAGCGCTCTCCAAGCTTCCTGTCTGTTGACGTACGGGGAAGTGGTGGTGGGTGTGAGCACGACAGCGGTGCAGACCGCGAAAGGCGTCCTGACGTTTCCCTCGAACTTCTGGTGGGGCGCGGCGACCGCGGCCTACCAGATCGAGGGCTCCGTGGACGCCGACGGCCGCACCCCGTCGATCTGGGACACCTTCGCCGCGCAGCCGGGCCGCATCGACAACGGCGACACCGGCGCCCGCACGACCGGGCACTACGAGCGCTACCGGGGCGACGTCGCGATCATGAAGGACCTGGGGCTGTCCGCCTACCGGTTCTCGATCGCGTGGCCGCGGGTCCGCCCGGCCGGCGGGTCCGGGGTCAACCAGGCGGGGCTGAGCTTCTACGACCGCCTGGTCGACGAGCTGCTCGCCGCCGGGGTACGGCCGGCCGCGACGCTCTACCACTGGGACCTGCCGCAGGAGCTGGAGGACGCCGGGGGCTGGACCAACCGGGACACGGCGCTGCGGTTCGGGGACTACGCGGCGGCGGTCGCGGCCCGGCTCGGGGATCGGGTGGCACTGTGGAACACCCTCAATGAGCCGTGGTGCTCGGCGTTTCTCGGGTACGGCACCGGTGGGCACGCGCCCGGCCGGCGTGGCCATCTGAACGCCCTTGTCGCCACCCACCACCTGCTGCTGGCGCACGGTCTCGGGGTCGCGGCGCTGCGGGCCGCCGGGGTCGCCGGGCAGGTGTCGGTCGCCCTGAACGCGGGTGCCGTGCGGCCCTTCACGGATGCCCCCGCCGATGCGGACGCCGCGCGGCGGATCGACGGCCTGCTGAACCGGATCTTCTTCGAGCCGATTCTGTGCGGCACGTACCCCGCCGACACCGTGCACGACATTGCTGACATTACCGATATGTCGTATGTGCGCTCGGGTGATCTGGACATCGTGTCGGCGCCGGTCGACGCGGTGTGCGTCAACTACTACCAGCCGGACCTGGTCAGCGCCGCCACCGACGGGACCCTCGACGAGGGAACGCCGTATCCGACCGCGCAGCACGTCCGCTTCCACCCGACCCCCGGGCCGGTCACGCACATGGGCTGGTCCGTCGACCCGACCGGACTGCGCGACCTGCTGCTGCGCATCCGCCGCGACTACGGCGACCGCCCGATCTACGTGACGGAGAACGGCGCCGCGTATGACGACCGCCGCTCCCCCGACGGCGCCGTCCACGACCCGGAGCGGATCGCCTACCTGCGGGGCCACCTGGCCGCCGTGCACGAGGCGATCACCGCCGGCGTCGACCTGCGTGGGTACTTCGCCTGGTCACTGCTGGACAACTTCGAGTGGGCGTTCGGCTTCAGCCGCCGCTTCGGCCTCATCCACGTCGACTACGACACGCTGCGGCGCACCGTGAAGTCCTCGGGCCGCTGGCTCGCCGACGCGATCACCCGCAACGCCATCGACGCGCCCTGACCCTGCCTTCGGCCCGGAGGACCCTCCATGGGTCTTCCGGGCCGCTTCGTCATACGTTGACGCTGCGGCGGACGCTGATGTAGAAGGTCTCGATCCGGCGCACGACGTGCATGAGGCTGGCGAAGTCGACGGGCTTCAAGATATACGTGTCGACCCGCAGCTCGTGGCTGCGCAGGAAGTCCTCCTCGGCGCGGGAGCTGGTGAGCACCACCACGGGGATGTCGTTGAGCGCCGGGTCGGCGTGGATCTCGGCGAGGACCGTGCGGCCGTCGATCCCCGGCAGGTTGAGATCCAGCAGTACGATGTCAGGGCGGGCCGCGTCCGCGTGGACACCCTCCCGGCGCAGGAACCGCAGCGCGTCGGCGCCGTCGGAGCACACCGTCAGCCGGTTGGACACCTTGTGGTCGGCGAACGCTTCGCGCGTGATGAGCACGTCGCCCGGATCATCCTCGACGAGCAGGATCTCGATCGGCACGCCGGAAGGCGAGTCGTCCACGGTGCGTCCTCCCCATTAGCATGTCCCGGCCCCACGATAGCGCCTGCCGCAAGACCGGCTACGGTCATACCGCTACCCACGAAGTGGAGATTGTCTGATGCCGTTCGCGATCTCGACGTTCAACGGGCACAGCGTGGTCCGGGCGGACGGCGAACTCGACGTCAGCACCGCTCCGGCGCTGCGCCAGGCGATCACCACCGCGCTCGACGAGGGCGACGGCACGGTGATCGTCGACCTCACGACGGTCACGTTCATGGACTCCACCACCCTCGGCGTCCTCATCGGCATCCACAACCGGGTCCGCCAGGGCACCGGCGCTCTCGGCCTCGTCTGCCCCGACGACAAGATCCGCCGCATCTTCCGGATCACCGGCCTGGACAAGGTCTTCACCCTGCACGACACCGTCCCCGACGCGGCCGGCGCCCTCGCCTGACGCCCGACGTCCGGAGCGCACCGCGAGGGCGGCTGCGGGCCACCACCCGCTCCGCGCTCCGGTCTGGCACGATCGGTGCGTGGAGCGTTCATCTGACGCCGGTTGCCCGGCCTTCCGCGAGGCGCTGTCGGCCCGCCTCGACGGCGAGGACGAGCCGATCGACGCCGCCCTCACGGACGCGCACCTTCGCCGCTGCCCCGCCTGCCGCTCCTGGCACGCCGACGCCGTGACGGCCACCCGGCTCTTCCGCGTCCAGCAGGTCCCCGTGCAACCCGTGGGCGCCGACGACCTCCTCGCCGCCCTCGACGCCCACGGCGTCCTCCCGGCGGCAGACGCACCTCCCCCGCCCGCACGTGCGCCACGCTCCGCGCGATGGTTCCGAGCCGTCGACCGGCGCCGCGTGGTGCTCGCGCTGCGGGTGCTGCTCGGGCTGTTCGGGGCGGCGCAGTTCATGCTCGGCATCGCTCAGGTCACCGACGCGGCCACCGCCACCGACCTGCACGGGGACGGGGCCGGGCACCTGTGGCACGAGTCGGCCGCCTGGAATGTCGCCATCGGGGCCGGGTTCGGCTGGATCGCCAGCCGGCGGGGCCGGCCGGCCGGGGCGTTGCCGATGCTGACGGCGTTCGTGGCGCTGCTCGCCCTGCTCAGCGTCAACGACCTCCTCGCCGGGCGGGTCGAGACGGAGCGGCTGCTGAGCCACGGGTTCGTTCTCGCGGGGTACGCGATCGTCGTCGCCCTCACGCGGCCCGCTCTCGACCCGGATCGCCCACCGTCCCGCCTTTCCGGACCAGGCTCCTCGTCACCAGGCTCCTCGTCCTCCGCGGGAACCCCGCCGGAGCCTCGGCGACGGTTGCGTCTCGTCCCCGGTCAGGCCACGGGCCGCAGCACCAACCGCGAAGCCGCCTGACTCCCCTCCTGACGTCCATCCGACGCGTGTCGAGCCTCACGCGCCATTCAGCTGTGATGATCTTTCTGAATCGATACAGTGGAGCAGACACCGATTCGAGAAGGAGCACAGTCAGATGCCCACCCAGACCACAGCCAGCCGGGTCCGCAACGCCGTCGCCAGCCGCTTCGAGGCGCGTCGCGCCCGGCGGACGCTCGCCCGGGAGATCGCGGCGTACCGCACGCCGGCCGAGCGCCTCGAGCTCGACCTGATCCTCGGCCGCCACACCGCCGAGGAGACCAGCGAGATCGACGAGATCCTCCGCTCGCAGGCGGCCGCCGAGCGGTCGATCTTCCAGGCCCCCTGGGTCGACCGGACCTGACGCACCACCGACGGGAGCGGCGCCGTGCCGCTCCCGTTTTCGCCGTCCATGCTGTACAGAGCCCCTTTCGACAGCGCCGTCCGCGGCGCGCTGGGCCTGCTGCGGCCGTCTGATGCCCGCCATGCAGTACGAGCTCACCCTGCCCGCCGACTACGACATGGAAATCATCGCTACGAGGTGCTGCACCTGTCCGCGCCCGAGCCGCCCGCCGAGGCGGCGGCTGACACCTCAGTCCGCTCGCGGCGCGCACAAGCGGGGTGGCGCCGCGTCCCGCCGGGTCGCCGCGGAGCGGGCCCACAGGGCGAGGCCGGGGGCGTCGATGCCGTGCGGGGCGGGGTGGTAGGCGTCGAGGCGGTCGGCGGCCCGGGTCAGCAGGCGCTGGGCGCCGGTGGGGTTGCCGCGGTGCAGGTGGGTCAGGCCGACGGCGAGCTGGGCCAGGCCGCGCCACAGCTCACGTTCGGCCGGCGGCGCGCTCTTCCAGGCGGCTTCCAGGACCTCGTGGGCATGAAACGGGCGGCCGCCGTCGAGCAGCTCCTGCGCCAGGGTCAACGCGGTCGCGGGAGTGACCTCCAGATCGTCCGGCATCGTCGGTACGCCCGGCGCCCCGTGCGGCAGTGGACGGCCCAGACCGTCACGGGGACGGGCGTTGCGCGCCCGGCCGGCGCTGTCGCGGTCGCGGTCCGCGTCCACAGGGCGATCATGTTCCACATCTACCAACGTAGTCGTCATGGTGCACGTCCGGCATGATGGACCGCGTGACGCAATGGGAGTATGCACGGCTTGAATACCGGGCGGCGGGGACACTGGGCACGGACAAGTTCGAGGACTGGGACGCGGTGTTCCACCACCCGGGTGGGGTGCAGCGGTGGGGGACCGACGAGCGGTACAACGACCTGCGGCACCTGAACCGGGCCGGGGCCGAGGGGTGGCAGGCATATGACCGGGCCGCGCTGGTCGTCGGGCAGCCGCACCGGCTGCACGCCGTGACGTATTCGCTGCGCCGGCCGATCCAGCGCTGACCGCTCGAGGCCGATCCTGGGGTCGTGGCCCCAGAGGCCTCCGGAGCTGACCACTCCACAGCCGGCTCACAGCCGCCTGCCAAGCGGAACGCAGGCGGTGCTCCAAGACTCGTGGCAGCAGACGAGTGGAGGGAGCGCACCATGGATCGGGCACAGGGCCTCCGACGTGCGACAGGTCTCACCGGCCCGCTCGCCGCGATCGGAGTCGCGGGCTCGCTGGCGGTCGCCGGTGTGGCGTACGCCGGCCGCGTCCAAACACCGAGCAGCACTGACGGCACGACCGGCACCGGCACCGGCAGCAGCACCGAGGACAGCACCGACAACGGCTCGGCGTGGCCGCGGCTCAGCGACGACAGCAGCGGCACGAGCAGCGACAGCGGCAACAGCGGCGGCGGCAGCCAGGCCACGACGGGCGGGTCCTGAGATGGGCACCGTCGAGCATCTTCCGGTCGGCGACGGGACCGCGCAGTGGGCGGCGTGGGGCACCACGGTGCGGCTCGTCGTCACCGACCCGGCGGCGCTGCCGGAGGCCGAGCGGATCGTGCGGGCGAGCTCGACGCCGTCGACCGGGCCTGCAGCCGCTTCCGTGACGACGCCGAGCTGCAGGAGGTGCACCGCAGGGCGGGGCGGCCGGTCGAGGTCAGCGAGCTGCTCGCCGGGCTCGTCGCCGTGGCGCTGCGGGCGGCCCGCGACACCGGCGGCGACGTCGACCCGACCGTCGGCGCCGCGATCTGCCGCCTCGGCTACGACCGCGACTTCGCGGCGATCGAGCGACGGCAGCACACCGGCTCCGGGAAGCCGCTCATCGTGTACCCCACCGGAGCTTCTGGAGCAGGACGAGTGGGGTTACCCGCGCAGCACCGGCGGCGGCAAGGAACCCCCGGTGCCGGCGGACCTGCTCCCCCACGCCAGACGAGCCGTGGAGCACTGCCCGCGCCTCGCCCTGCACCTGCGGTGAGGCGTCAGATCATGCGCATGCACCAGACGGCCTTGCCGTCCGCGGTCGGGCGGGTGCCCCAGCGGTCGCACAGGGACGAGACCAGCTGCAGGCCGCGCCCGTGCTCGTCATCAGGGGTCGGGCGCTGCTTGCGCGGCAGGTAGGTCGCGGTGTCGTGCAGCTCCAGCACGACGTGGGTGCCGCCGTTGCGCAGCCGGAGCTGGATCGGCGGGCGCCCGTGCAGGACGGCGTTCGCGGCGAGCTCGCTCACGACGAGGACGAGGTCGTCGATGACGCGGGACGGGACGTTCCAGCGGCCCAGCGTGGTCGCGACGAACTGGCGCGCGGTCCGCACGGCCCGCTCCTCGGCTGGGATGTCCTGGATGACGGACTGCTCCTCGCCGGGCGCGGCGACGACCCGGGCGAGCAGCACGGTGATGTCGTCGTCGGGGCCGTCCGGCAGCAGCGCCTCGACGAGCCGGTCGGGGACGTCGGCGAGGGGGCCGGTCGGTGCGGTCAGCGTCCCGACGTGGGTGGCCAGGGCGTCGATGCCCGTGTCGAGGTCGCGGTCGCGGTGTTCGACGAGGCCGTCGGTGTACAGCGTGAGCAACGCCCCGACGGGCAGCTCGACGCGCTCCTCCGCGAGCGTCAGCGGGCCGGTGCCCAGCGGCGGCCCGTTGACGGTGAGGTGCCGCACGGTGCCGCCGGGCAGCAGGAGCAGCGGCGGGAGGTGGCCGGCGTTGGCGTAGGTGAGGCTGCGCTCGCCCGGGTCGTACACGGCGTAGACGACGGTGACGATCTGGTCCTCGCGCAGGTCGCGGACGACACCGTCGAGGAACTCCAGGACGTCGGCGGGTGGCAGGTCGAGCCGGGCGTAGGCGCGGACCGCGGCCCGCAGCTGCCCCATGACGGCGGCGGCGGGCACCCCGCGGCCCATCACGTCGCCTATGACGAGGGCGGTACGGTCCGCGCCGAGCTCGATGACGTCGTACCAGTCGCCGCCGACCTGGGTGCCGGCGACGCCGGGCCGGTAGTAGGTGGCGACGTCGAGATGCTCCGGATCGAAGGTGAGCGGCGGCATCAGGCTGCGCTGCAGCTCGTCGGCGATGCGGTGCTCGCGGGCGGCGGCCTCCTGCAGCCCGCTGGCGGCGGCGAGGGTCTGCTCGGCGCGGCGCTGCTCGGTGACGTCCTGGTTGGAGCCGCGCAGCCGGACGGGGGCGCCGGCGGCGTCGCGTTCGAGCTCGCCGATGGTGCGGAAGACCCGCAGGGTCCCGTCGGGCTGGTAGACGCGGCACTCGTAGTCCAGCGGCTCGCCGCTGATCGCGGCGGCCATCGCCGCGTCGACGAGCTCGCGGTCGTCGGGGTGCAGGCGCGCGTCGGTGGCCTCGCGGGCCGCCGGGTCGAGCAGGTCGGCGGCGGTCATGCCCATCTGGCGCAGGAACTCCTCGGAGCCGTGCACGTCGCCGGTGGCGAGGTCGAGCTCCCAGCTGCCGACGGACGCGAGGCGCTGCGCCTGGTCCAGCAGCTCGCGGCTGCGCTGCAGCTCGTCGCGGGTGCGCCGGACCCGGTCGAACTCCAGGTTGGCCCGGACCCTGGCGCGCAGCTCCCGCGGCGAGAACGGCTTGATGAGGTAGTCGTCGGCGCCGGCGTCGAGCCCTTCGACGGTCGCCTCGTCGCCGGCCCGGGCCGACAGCATGACGACCGGCAGGTGCGCGGCGGTGCTGTCGGCGCGCAGCGCGGCGACGAGGCCGAAGCCGTCGAGCTCCGGCATCATGACGTCGGTGAGGACCAGGTCGGGCTGGGTGTCGTGCAGCAGCCGCAGCGCGGCCATGCCGTCGGTGGCCTCGACGACCTGGTAGTCGGCCTCGAGGATGGTGCGGATGTAGTCGCGCATGTCGGTGTTGTCGTCGACGACCAGGACCGTCGGCGCGGCCGACCGCACCACCGCCGCGGAGGACGGCACCGCCGAGGCCAGGGACCCGGTGGACACGGTGGACACCGCGGGCACCATCCAGCGCTCGACCTCGGCGAGGAAGCCGGGCACGATCCGGTCGGCCGTGACGTCCCGCTCCCCCTGCTCGTCGGCGCCGCCCGCCGGCCCGGCGGGCAGCTCGGCGAAGGGCAGCGTGACGGTGAACGTGCTGCCGACGCCCGGCGCGCTGCGGATGCCGACCGTCCCGCCGAGCAGCGCGGCGAGCTCGGCGACCAGCGCGAGCCCGATGCCGGAGCCCTCGTGGGTGCGGGAGCGGGTGCCCATGATGCGGTGGAACCGGTCGAAGAGGTTTGCCTGGTCGGCGGGGTCGATGCCGACGCCGGTGTCGGTGACGCTGAGCTCGGCGGAGGTGTCGTCCGCGGACGCGGCGACCTTGACGGTGATCGAGCCGTCGAACGTGAACTTCAACGCGTTGGACAGCAGGTTCAGCGTGATCTTCGCCCATATCTCGCGGTCGGCGAGGACCGGCCGGAGCAGCGGCGGGCAGTCCACGACGAGGCGCAGCCCGGCGCGCTCGGCCGCGGAGTCGAACATGCCGGCCAGCTCGGCGGTGGCGGTGGCCAGGTCGATCGGCTCGAAGCGGGGCTCGAGCTTCCCCGACTCCAGCTGCGAGAAGTCCAGCAGCGTGTTGACGAGCTTCAGCAGCCGCTCGGCGTTGCGGTGCACGACCTCGACGCGCTCGCGCTGCCCGGGCGGCAGCGGCGTCGCCTGGTCGGTCAGGGCGTCCTCGGCCGGGCCGAGCAGCAGCGTGAGCGGCGTGCGGAACTCGTGGCTGACGTTGGTGAAGAACGCCGTCTTGGCCCGGTCGAGCTCGGCGAGAGATTCCGCGCGGCGGCGCTCGGCGGCGTAGGCGCGCACGGTGCCGATCCTCGCCGCCAGCTGCCCTGCGAGGAGGTCCACGAAGCCGCTGTACGCCGAGTCGAACGGCCGGTAGCGGTTGAGGCCGACGACGAGGAACCCGTAGGGCCGGCCGCCGCCGGGCTTCGGCAGCGGCACGAGACGGACCTCGGTCGGCGGCTCGTCCCACGCGCCGGCGGGCAGGTCGGTGTATCCGCCGAGGGTCAGCGGCACGCCCCGGGCGAGCTCCGCCACGGGCCAGAACGGCTCGGCGTGCGGGTCGAGGACGGCGGGCGCCACGGTGTCGGCGAGAGGTCCGGCCGGCACGCCGGTGCTGCACGCGAGGTGCGCGGTCCCGGCCTCCTCGTCGAAGAGGTACATGAGGGTGAACGGCAGGTCGTCGTCGCGGACGCCCAGGTGCCGGGCCGCGCCGGCGCAGACGGCCTCCTCGGTGACGGCCTCGTTGTCCGCGGCGGTCGGCCCCGACGCGTCGGCGCTGAGGTCGCGCAGGGTCGCCATGCGGCGGTCGCCGACGATCCTGTCGGTGTCCTCGCTGACCACGCAGAGCATGCCGGCGATGACGCCGTCGTCGTCGGTGAGCGGGCTGTAGGAGAACGTGTGGTAGGTCTCCTCGGTGTAGCCGTTACGGCTGAGGAACAGGCGCAGCGCCTCGTCCCAGGTGGCGGTGCCGGTCGCCATGACCGCGGCGATCCGCGGGCCGATCTCGGGCCAGATCTCGGCCCACACGTCCCGGGCCGGCTTGCCCAGCGCCCACGGGTACTTCTTGCCGAGCGTGTCGCGGCGATAGGCGTCGTTGCAGAAGAACGTCAGGTCCGGGCCCCACGCCATCCACATCGAGAAGCGCGAGCCGAGCAGGATCCGCACGACCGAGCGGAGGCTCTGCGACCACTGCGCCGGATCGCCGAGCGGCGTGGCGGTCCAGTCGACCGCGCCCAGGTCACGACTCACTTCGGACTCGTCGCTCATCGACCAGGCCGCTTCACCCACTCGAACAGCGTACAAAGATAATCGCGAACGCGCCGCTGCCGCGACACCGAACCAGCGCACCATCGGCGGTGCGGCCGCCCCCGTCTCGCATCAGCCGCCCCGCCGATGGCGCACCAGCTGCGGGAATGTGAGGATGACGCTGCCCTCCACCCGATCGTATATGATTGTGGGGGCGCCCGGCCCCTGTCAAGAGCGGAACTCGCACGTGCAGTCTGAGCACAGCAGCACCGGGCCGACCGCGCCCTCGAAGCACGAGCTCGCCTATCGCCGCATCCGGCAGCGGATCATCGACGGTCGCTATCAGCCGGGGCACCGTCTCGTGCTCAGCACGCTGGCGCGGGAGCTCGACGTCAGCCCGGTGCCCGTGCGGGAGGCGATCCGGCGGCTGGAGGCGGAGGGCCTCGTCAGCTTCGAGCGCAACGTCGGCGCCAGGGTCGCCACGCTCGGCACCGACGACTGGGTGCAGCTGGTGGAGATGCTGGCGTTGCTGGACGGATACGCGTTCGCCGACGCGGCGCCGCGGATGACCGCGGAGCGGATCGCGACCGCCAGGGACCTCAACGCGCAGCTACGCGTCGAGCAGGCCAACGAGCGGACGATGGCGCTGCACCGCGAGTTCCACCGCACGATCTTCGGCTGCTGCGGCAACCGGCACGTGATCGAGGCCCTCGAATGGATCTGGGACCGCATCGACGCGTCGCGGGTCCTGGCGTCGCTGTACCCGCCGCTGCGGTTGCAGGCCGCGGTCGAGGAGCACGACGAGCTGCTGGACCGGCTGGAGCGGGGCGAGGACGACGCCGGCACGCTGGAGGCGTGCGCCCGCGAGCACAATCTGAACACCATCAGGGCGATCAGATCCGCCAGGGCGCAGCCGGAAGCCAGAGGGCAATAAGAAGACCGGCATCCACGGGGGAAGATGCCGGTCTCGCTTTCAACTATACGACGCCCGCACGATTCCCGCCAGTGGGCAGTTCGGCCGGAAGCCCGTCACCGTGCGAGGCGGGCGGCTTCGGATTGCGCAGCCCGTGCGGCAGGGTCGGCTCGCTGGCGGCGATCTCCACCTCGATGAGGCTGGTCTCGTGCCGCTCGGCGGCGTGGGCGGCGTGCCCGCCGCGCAGGCCGAAGAGCCGCTTCGACAGCAGGATGTAGAGCACGGCGACGATGTTGATCACGAGCGCGCCGATGCGCAGCCAGGTGACCTTCTCCGTCAGCTCGTAGATCTCCACCGGCAGGCCGAGCGAGGTCGCGACGACGGCGAAGTACTCGCCCCACCGCTTCAGCATCCACAGGCCGACACCCTCGACGACCTGCAGGACGCCGTAGAACATCAGGCCGAGCGCGACCCACAGCAGCGTCTTGGACTCCGCCTCGATGACCGTCCGGATGGTGTGGATCATCGCGGAGTCCTCGAACCTCCAGCCGATCCGGTCCGCGAACGGGCGCAGCAGTGGCAGGTCGTCGTTGAACGCCCGCTCGACGCCGTCGCGATGCGTGCGGAAGCGGTACACGCCATAACCGGCGAGGAGCACGGCGATGCCCTTGGCGAACCGCTCGATCGACAGCAGCCGCAGCACGAGGGCGTCGCGCAGCGCACGGCCGCGCAGCACGATCGGGGCGCCCGCCGCGGGGCCGGCCGACAGCGGCTCGCCGATGACGAAGTCGCCACAGCGCAGGCAGCGCCACGCCTCGCCGACCGGGGTCGTGGCGTGCAGCCGCTCACGGAAGGGCGCCTCGTCGGGCGCGTACGTGACGTGCCCACGCCGCGCGCAGGTGCGAAGATTCCAGTCCACAGCGCTATTGGTACCGCACCCGCGCTCGTGCCGTCACCGGCGACGCGCGGGGCCGGTCTCGGAGATCGTGTCGCCGAGCGTGGCCAGGTAGGCGGACTCCCCGACGGCGAGGTATTCCAGGTTGCGCCGCAGCTGCGCGGGGATCGTCACCGGCACCGGGGCGGCGGTGCGCTTGCGGACGTGCCCGACGGCGAGCATCAGGGCGCCGACGAGGGCCGCGCCGACGATCCCGTCGAGCCAGTAGTGGTTGGCGGTGCCGACGACGACGACGGTCGTGAGGATCGGGTGGGCCAGCCACAGCCAGCGCCACCGGCTGCGGGTCGACACGATCAGGCCGAGCGCGACGACGAGCGCCCAGCCGACGTGCAGCGACGGCATCGCCGCGTACTGGTTGCTCAGCGTGTCGGTCTGCGGCGGCCCGTACACCGACGGCCCGAACCTCGCGGCGGTGTCGAGCATCCCGATGCCGGCGAGCATCCGCGGCGGCGCGAGGGGAAACGCGAAGTGCATGACGAGCCCGGCCGCGGTCAACCACGCGAGGATGCGCCGGAAGCGGATGTAGTGTTCGGGACGGAAGATGTACATGAATACCAGGAAGGCGACCGTCGCCGGGAAGTGCACGACCGCGTAGTAGACGTTCGCGGAGCGGATGACGACCTCGGAGGTGAGCAGCAGGTGCTGCAGCGCCGCCTCGTCCGGCAGCCACATCGCCCGCTCGGCGTGCCAGACCAGCTTCGCGTTGGCGTATGCCTGCCCGACCCTGCCGTCGACGAGCAGCCGCCCCATCTTGTAGGCGAGGAACAGGCCGACGACCAGCAGCAGCTCGGCCCAGGCACGGGGACGCACCCGCGTCCGCTTCGGGGACGTGGTTCGCGCGGCGGCGTCGTTCCGTTCACGTAACCCCGGCCCCGTGTTCACGATCGACAACGTACCTGATGTTGCCAACCCGGCAATATTGCCGTTCGGGCAGGACCTGCCATGTCCTGCGTCACAAACTTGTTTATCCTTCAAGGAAATCGTCGATATCCACTTCGATGTTCAAGAGGGTTGAGGGAGCACGATGACCAGCCGAGCCGACCAGGCGATCGCCGCCCTGCGCAAGGGCCACGACGACCTCACCGCTGTCGTCCGCGGGCTCACGCCCGAGCAGCTCACCGGCCCTTCAGCGGCCAGCGAGTGGGACATTTCCCAGGTGATCAGCCACCTGGGCAGCGGGGCCGAGATCAACCTCGAGGCGGTGCGCGCGTCCCTGGAAGGGCGTCCCGCTCCGGAGTTCGAGTTCAACAAGGGCGTGTGGGCCCGGTGGGACGGCATGAGCCCCGCCGAGCGTGCTGTCGAGTTCCCGGTTGCGAACGAGCGGCTCGTCGAGGCGTATGAGGCCTTCGACGCCACGCAGCGCGCCGAGCACCGCATCGACCTGGGCTGGATGCCCGAGCCGGTCGACGTGGCGACGTCCGCCGTGCTGCGGCTGACCGAGTTCGGCTACCACGACTGGGACGTCCGGGTCGCCCTCGACCCGGCCGCGACGCTCGCCCCGGAGGCGGCCGTCCTCATCGACGAGCGGGTCGAGGGGCTGTTCGGCTGGATCGCGAAGCCGGCGTTCCTCGACGGCCGCACCGCCGACCTGCTCGTCACGCTCACCGACCTCGGCGAGCAGCGCGGGCTGCGCCTCGCCGACCCGGTGACCCTCGGTGCCGCGCCGGCGTCGCCGGACGGCGAGCTGAGCCTGACCCTGGACGCGTTCCTGCGACTCGCGGCCGGGCGGCTGGGCCCGCAGTACACCCCGGCCGACGTGAAGATCACGGGCCCGGTCACCCTGGACGACCTCCGCGCGGTCTTCCCCGGCTACTGACCCTCGGCAGAGAGCAACCCCGGCACCCGATAGGGGGCCGGGGTTGCGAGGGGCGGTTGAAAGGGTGGTGCCGGGTTCGGCGGCGTCGTGCCGGACGGGTGGTTCCGCCTTACCCGCTCAAACGGGGATCAGCTCTTCTTGAGAGGCTTCAGGCAGAGCACGTCGCCCTTGCTGCCGGAGCTGCCCCACCAGAAGACGGACTCCGCCTCGGCGAACGGCTCGCAGGCCGAACCGGACGCCTCGGCCTGGGTCTTGTCCTCGACCTTGCCGACGACGCTGAAGTCCGCATCGCTGCTGTCGCACTTGACGATCTTCACGTCATCCGACGCGACCTGGTGCAGGCAGTCGCCGAGCTTGGCGTTCTGGCCATTGTCACGACTGAAGAACCACGAGCCGCCAGCGATGGCGGCGAGCACCACGCCGGAAATAACGAGCCTTGTAACCTTCGACATGCGCAAGTTTTTACCGGTCACGCAGAGTTCCCGCTGCCCCGTGATCGTATCGGTTGCGTCACAGCTGACCTGCATGGATGCGGGCGGGAAGGCCTGAGCCTTCCCGCCCGCACCGGTCGTGACGGTTACGCTACGTTGAGCTCTACAGCGTCAACGTCCAGGTGTCGATCCGGCCGGTGTCGAGAGTCGCGGCGTCGCGGACCCGCAGGGTCCAGGTGCCGTTCGCGGCCTCGCTCGACAGGTTGACGGAGAAGTTCTGGATGATGTTGTCGGCGCTGCCGCCGGTCCGGTTGGCCAGGTTGTAGACCGAGCCGTCGGGCGCGACGAGGTCGACGACCAGGTCACCGCGGTAGGTGTGGTAGATCGCCACGTTCACCGAGCTGGTGGCCGAGGCGTTGCGGGCACAGCCGCTGATCACGATCGTGCTGGTGACCGTGGTGTTGTCCGGGATCGCCACGTCGTTGCCGTTGGTGCCGGAGCAGCCGGGCGCGCCGTTGACGGTCAGGCTGTAGGTGGTGGTCCGGGTCGAGCTGGCGCCCGTGCCCGTGATGGTCACCGCGTACGTGCCGGACGGGGTCGACGCGGAGGTCGCGATCGTCAGCGTCGACGTGCCGCCGGCCGAGTTGATCGAGGCCGGGCTGAAGCTGGCGGTCGCACCCGACGGCAGGCCGGACGCGGTCAGCGCCACGGTCTGCGCCGAGCCGTTGGTGAGCGTCGCGGTGACCGTGCTGGTCACCGAGCTGCCCGGGTTGACCGAGCCGCTCGCCGGCGAGGCGGCGAGGGAGAAGTCGTTGCCGGTCGGGCAGACGGCGTCGTTGCCGGCCACGTTGACCGCGGTCCACGCGGCCTGGACGGCCTTGTACTCCACGGAGCAGGTGCCGTACAGGTCGGTCGCCGCGCTCAGCGAGTACGCCCGGGCGGTGTTGCCCGGGTTGCCGGTGTTCACGTACGACGTGTTGGAGGTGAAGTACACGTCGAGCGCGCGGTACCAGATCTTCTCGGCCTTGGCCCGGCCGATGCCGACGACCGCGGGAGCGGAGCCGCAGACCGGCGAGGTGCCGAAGGAGGTGGCGCCGGTGCCCTCGGCGAGGTTGAAGAAGAAGTGGTTGCCGGGGCCGGAGCTGTAGTGCACGTCGACGTTCTTGGTGGTGGTCGACCAGCAGCCGTGCGACGAGCCGTCCAGCGTCGGGTTGTACATGTAGCGCAACGGCGTGTTGTTGCCGTTGATGTTGATCTTCTCGCCGATCTGGTAGTCGCCCGGGTCGCTGGGCGCGGCGGCGTAGAACTCGACCATCGAGCCGAAGATGTCGGAGGTGGCCTCGTTGAGACCGCCGGACTCACCGGAGTAGACCAGGCCAGCGAGGGCCTCGGTGACGCCGTGGCTCATCTCGTGCCCGGCGACGTCGAGCGCGACGAGCGGCCGGGCGTTGCCGGAGCCGTCGCCGTAGGTCATCTGCGCGCCGTCCCAGAACGCGTTGACGTACGCGTTGCCGTAGTGGACCCGGCTCGGCACGCCGGTGCCGTTGCCGAAGATGCCGTTGCGGCCGTGGACCAGCTTGAAGTAGTCGAACGTCTTCGCCGCGCCGAAGTGCGCGTCGACGCCGGCGGACTGCCGGTTGGCGTTGGCGCCGGTGCCCCACACGTTGTCCGCGTCCGTGAACGTCGTGCAGGTGCTGGTGCCGTTGTTCATGTCGCAGGTGCGGCCGTTGCCGTGCGACGGGTCGATCATCTGGTACGTCGAGCCCGACAGCGTGGTGTCGATGGTGACCGCGCCGGAGTAGATGCTGTTGCCGGTGCCGTTGACGGTCTCGATCTCGTCGAACGCGCCGCGGACCGCGTTGGTGGTCGCGTCCGTGATCACGTGCAGCTTCGACGGGGTCTGTCCGTCTGCCCGCCAGCCGCTGATCACGGTCTCGTAGGCCAGGACGCCGGTGCCGTCGCTGGCGTCGACGAACAGCTCGGGGCTGCCGACGGCGGTGATCGAACCCTGGAACGCGGACTTCGCCTTGGCCGCGCCGGCCGTCTTGGACACCGTGGCGGTGGTGGCGGCGGTCAGCGGCGCCTGCAGGCCGACGGAGGTGCCGGCGAACGTGCCGTCCGGGGCGGTGTGCACGATGAAGTCCCCGCCGTAGACCCGCAGGCCGTGATAGGTGCGGGCGTACTTGGTGTGCGACGCGCCGTTGGCGTCCTTCTTGCTGGCGGTAACGGCGTACGCCTCGCTGTCGGCGGCGCGGATGTCGGCCCGGTGCGCCTGCAACGACGACGGGACCGGCGT
This sequence comes from Dactylosporangium sp. NPDC005555, assembly GCF_040605635.1. Classification (NCBI taxonomy): domain Bacteria; kingdom Bacillati; phylum Actinomycetota; class Actinomycetes; order Micromonosporales; family Micromonosporaceae; genus Dactylosporangium; species Dactylosporangium sp. NPDC005555. The sequence goes on along the minus strand of NZ_JBEXDG010000086.1, from coordinate 3,488 downwards.
ACTGGGCGACGCGCTAACTGGTGACGCGACGGCGGCCAGTATGCCACCGGTTAGCAGCAATGCACTGGCGGCGGCGATCGATCGTTTCACTCGGCCTCCCTGGCAGCGGAACGGTGTGACGGTAGCCACGCATGTACATATAGCAATGCCTGCCGATCGCCCCCCTCATACCACTTCGTCCATATCACCGGCGCCGTCACCCGTTGGGAACGGGCGCGCGGCGACCGTTCACAACGCCATCGACGGGTCTTGAAGCCTGAGCTACCGGGGAGTAACTTGGCCGGATGCGAATGGTGGCGCTGCTGGTCGCGGCGATCGGGATCATCGTCGAGGGCGTGGTCGTCGGCGCCGCGCTGTTCGTGGTCGGCGGGGTGATCGGCGCGTATTCGATGTCGCTCAACGGCGCCGACCCCGACCACGCGCAGACCGGGATCCGGGTCGCCGCCGTCGTCCTCGGCGCGCTGCTGGTCACCCTCGGCGGGTGGCTGCTGGCCTCGGCGCTGCGGCACCGCGAGGCCCGCCGCTGGACGACGGTCGCGCTGGTGGTGCAGTGCGTGGTCGTCACCGTCGCCGGGATCGCGCTGGGCTGGGAGGTCTTCGCCGGCACGCTGCTCGTGCTCGGCACCCTGCTCTACGTCCAGCTCGACGAGAGCCCCGCGCTGCCCGGCGCGGCCGATACCCCCTGACGATCAACGCGGTAGCGTGGCGCTACCGCGTGAAGGGGGTCAGGAGTGCAGCAGGTCAAGGTCGGCCGCCGGGTCGGCAGGATGATCGGGCGGATGATGCGGCACCTGCAGCCCGGCGAGCCGCTGCCACACCTGCTCGCCGGCGCCGCGCAGGACGCGGTCGTCGACTGCGCGCTCTACGTGCGCGGCGTGCGTCAGCCCGGCGGGCACTCGTTCCAGGAGGCCTACGCGGCGGCCCGCCGGCGGCGCAACGGCTTCGTGTGGCTGGGACTGTTCGAGCCGACGTGGGCGCAGTTCGCGGCCGTCGCCGAGGAGCTCGGCCTCGACGACCTCACCGCCGAGAAGGCCCTCGCGCTGGAGCGCCGGCCCGCCGTCGAGCGGCGCGGCGAGGTGACGATGCTCGTCGTCCGCACCGCCCGCTACGTCGAGCACGCCGAGCTGACCGCCACCTCCGAGGTCGTCGACACGGGCGCCGTCACGCTGCTCATCGGGCCGCACTTCGTCGTGTCCGTCCGGCACGGCGGCGCGGGTGCGCTCGCCGACGTCCGCCAGTACCTCGAGCAGCGCCCCGCCATGCTCGGCAACGGCCCGTGGGCCGTCGCCTATGCGGTGTGCGACCGGATGGTCGAGGTCTACCACGACGTCGCGACGCACGTGGAGCAGGACGTGGAGCAGCTGGAGCAGACCGCGTTCCTGCGCGTCGGCGGCTGCGACGTGCAGCAGATCTACCAGCTGAAGCGGGAGCTGGTCGAGTTCAAGCGGGCCGTCGTGCCGCTGCAGGCGCCGCTGCGGCGGATGAACGACCCGGCGGTGGTGGAGCTGCCGCCGCCGCTGCGGCAGTACTTCGCCGACCTGCTCGGCCGGCTCACCCAGGTGGTGGAGCGGGTCGGCTCCGACAACGAGCTGCTCGACTCGATCCTGCAGGCGCGGCTCGCCCAGGTCGGCCTGGACCAGAACAACGACATGCGCAAGATCGCGTCGTGGGCCGCGATCGCCGCGCTGCAGACCGCCATCGCGGGGATCTACGGGATGAACTTCGAGCACATCCCCGGCCTGCAGTGGCAGTACGGCTTCTACGCGACCATCCTGGTCATGGCCGCCGGCTCGGTGGTCCTGCACCGGCTCTTCCGCCGCTCCGGCTGGCTGTAGTAGCCCTAGAATTCGCGGTTGTGTCGTACACCTTCATCACGGCGGCCCGGATCGCCATGCCCGGCAAGGCCTTCGACGAGTGGCTCGACACCCCGGTGCCCGACGCCACGATCATCGAGAACCCGTCGGCGATGTTCACCGGCTGGTGGTGGTCCGACCGTACGCCGGACGGCCCGTTCTCCGCGCCCGGCGCGACGCCCCGCTCGCTCGTCGCCGCCCTCGACTCCGTTGGCATCACCGTCCTGCGCCACCATGACGGTGCCCTCGAGGCATACCTGTGGACGCCCGGCCAATCAGGCTTCTGGGAGGCCCCGGCCCGGCAGTTGCTGCTGATGCTGGCCGGCGCGGCCGCCTTCAAGGACGGCGACACCGAGGACCACGTCCTGTTCTGGGAGGACGCGGCGGGCGCCCTGCCGTTCCGCAACGAGGACGCCCTGATCGCCCTGCTGACCGTCGGCCGCGGCTACGCCCGCTTCACCGGCAGGCGCCCCCTCGCCGACCTGCTCACCGCGCTGGAGCCGGCCGAGGCGGCCTTCGCCGAGCTGGCCGAGTCCTACGACGACTAGATTCCCCGGATGGTGCGCGCGGACGCCCGCGAGAACCGGGCCCGCGTCCTCGCGGCCGTCCTGCGTGAGCGCCTCGGCGACCGCGCCGACCCCGGAGATGCCGCTGCTGATCGCGCGCGGCCTCGCCCTGGTCGACCCGCGGATGCGCGCCCTGCGCACCCTGCGCGCGCTGCTGGGCCGCAACCTCGCCGCGATGTCCGCGAAGGCCGAGCGTCTGCTCGGCTGGAAGCCGCGCCCGATCGACGGCCTGCTCGCCCTGCCGAAGGAGCTCCTGCGCCACAGGGAACGCGATGCGCCGCCTGCGACTCGGTCCTGGCGTGAGACTCCCCTTGCCGGCTTTCCCTGCCGGACTGCTGCTGTCGGTCACTGTGCTGCTCTCCGCCGCCTGTACCGACGACGCCACGCCACCGCCCGCTGCCCAGCGGACCGGCTGCGGCTCCCCCGTCGAGACCGGCCCGCTGCCCGAGTGGGCCCGCGGCGGCTTCTCCGGCGACTCGAGCATGCCCCACGTCCTGGGCGACAAGGACGAGGTCGTGGCCGCCATGTTCGGCCATCCCCTGGCCGTCACCAGACCGGACGGCTCCTCCAACAAGATCCTCTGGGTGTCGAAATCCTCCACTGCGCCCGGCGACCTGCTGATCGACGCGACCCTGGACGGCACCACCACCCCCGTGCGACGCCATGTCACCGGCGGCCCGGGACCGTCCGTCATCGACCTGCCCCAGCATGGCTGCTGGCACCTCACCCTCACCTGGCCGGCCCACACCGACACCATGGACCTCGTCTACGCCCCCTGACGCGCGGGCAGCCCGCCCGCCCGTCCGGCGACCGCGGTCGAGCCGACAGGTCGGCAGCGGACACCACGCCCCTAATTCGTCATGCGGTCGAGCCCGCCGGCCCGAAGATCACCGCCCGCACCGTGGTACTCCCCGGTCCAGCCATCGACACTCGCCCATTTCCCATGATCCGGAAGACTTTGTGTCGCCAGGGCACAATGCCGGTGAGTTAAGCGTTCAGGGTGATGGATGGGGCTGGATGGTGACCGTGAAGGTTGCTGTCCAGCTTCGTTGTTTGCGGCCGGGTGGTT
>NZ_JBEXDG010000085.1:0-34197 GCF_040605635.1 Dactylosporangium sp. NPDC005555 | reverse complement strand
ATTCGTCTTCTTCCTCAAAGAGTGATCAGGTGGCCGCCCCGCTGTTGTCCCCCAGAAAGGGTGACAAACCAGACCCAGACGTTAAACGCCAAGACACGAAGTCTTCCGGATCATGGAGTCGCACCGCCCAGCACCGGGCGGGGTGGTTGGTTCTCGTGATCCGGAAGACTTTTGGTCGTCGGGGCGACTATTTCTCTTCCGGATCACGGGGGGAGCGGTGGGTGAACAGGGCGGGGCAGGGGATGCCACGCGCACGCGTGGGAGGCTGCCGCGCGGGACGCGCTGGCAGTGCGTCGCGGAGCGGCGCATTGGGGGTCCGGGGTGAGAATCCCCCGGCGGGACCCGCGCGCAGCGTGGGGCAGCGAGCTATCGCCGAAGGCGACGGGCGGGTTACAGCCGTTTGCGGAGGGCGGGCATCGGGCACCTGATCGATGGAGGAGAGGTGGCTGAGATGACCGCACAGTGGAAGAAGGGTAAGCGGCGCGCTGAGAGCGTGGCTGAGGACGCCTGGGATCACCTGGTGGCCGCGGTCGAGTCGGCGCGTTCGGTGGGCGGGTCTGTGAAGGACCGGGCGTATGACCTCAAGGGCCGGGCGTACGACCTCGCCGACGAGGCGTCGAGCCGGTACGGCACGGCGTCGGACCGGGTCGGGTCCGTGGCCGACGAGGCGTGGGGCCGGGCGAGCCTGGCGTTCGACGCGTTGTCGGGCCGGAAGCAGCGTAAGCCGTGGGGGTGGATCGCGGTCGCCGTCCTCGGCGGGGTCGCGGTCGGCTGGGCGGTTGCCGCGTCGGCGCCGAAGGCGTTGCAGGCGGCGCAGGAGCGGTTCGAGGACGAGGAGGACGTGCCGTCCCCCACGTACGAGGCGCCCGCACCGTACCGCGTCGCGGAATAGCGAACAGCTGAACAACGGGGGCGGGCCGGTAAGCGGCCCGCCCTGAAAACCGTTCAGCTGTACTTGCGCAGCTCCCGCTTGGCGAGTGATGCGCGGTGGACCTCGTCGGGGCCGTCGGCGAGGCGCAGCGTCCGGGCCGATGCCCACAGCGCGGCGAGCGGCGTGTCCTGGCTGACGCCGGCGGCGCCGTGGGCCTGGATCGCCTTGTCGATCACCCATTCGGCCATCTGCGGTACAGCGATCTTGATGGCCTGGATCTCGGTGTGCGCGCCCTTGTTGCCCACGGTGTCCATGAGCCACGCGGTCTTGAGGACCAGCAGCCGGGCCTGTTCGATGCGGACCCGGGACTCGGCGATCCAGTCGCGCACGACGCCCTGCTCGGCGAGGGGGCGGCCGAAGGCGATCCGCTCGCTGACCCGCTCGCACATGAGCTGCAGCGCGCGTTCCGCGGCGCCGATGAGGCGCATGCAGTGGTGGATGCGGCCGGGGCCGAGGCGGGCCTGGGCGATGGCGAACCCGGAGCCCTCGTCGGCGATCAGATGCGAGGCCGGGACCCGTACATCGGCGAACTCGACCTCGGCGTGCCCCCCGTGCGACGCGTCGGTGTAGCCGAACACGTGCATGCCGCGCTTGACCGTGACGCCCGGCGCGTCGCGCGGGACGAGGATCATGCTCTGCTGGCGGTGGCGTTCGGCGCCCGGGTCGGTCTTGCCCATGACGATGAGGACGGCGCAGTTCGGGTTCATCGCGCCGGAGGACCACCATTTGCGGCCGTTGATGACGTACGAGTCGCCGTCGCGCTCGATGCGGGTGGAGATGTTGGTGGCGTCGGACGAGGCGACGTCGGGCTCGGTCATGCAGAACGCCGAGCGGATCTGCCCTTCCAGCAGCGGCTTGAGCCACCGGTCCTGCTGCTCGGGCGAGCCGGAGGTGGTGAGGACCTCCATGTTGCCGGTGTCGGGCGCGGCGCAGTTGACGGCCTCGGGCGCGAGGTGCGGGCTGCGGCCGGTGATCTCCGCCAGGGGCGCGTACTGCAGGTTGGTGAGGCCGGCGCCGAAGCGGTCGTCGGGCAGGAACAGGTTCCACAGCCCGCGGTCGCGGGCCGCGGCCTTGAGGTCTTCGATGACGGCGGGGCGCGCCCACGGATCGTCCAGGGCGGCGAGCTGCGACTCGAGGACGGGCTCGGCCGGGTAGACGAAGTCCTGCATGAAGTCGGTGAGCTTCTCGTGCAGGTCGGCGGTGCGCGTGTCGAAGCGGAAGTCCATCAGCTCTCTCCGTTGATCGCTGCGAGACCCTGCGCGAGCAGGGGTGGGACCAGCGCGCCGATCTGGTCGAAGCCGGCGCCGACCGTCTGGCCGCTGGTGTAGCGGAAGTGGATGCCCTCGAGGATGACGGCCAGCTTGTAGCAGGCCATCGCGACGTACCAGTGCAGGTCGTCCAGCGCCGCGCCGCTGCTGACGGCGTACCGCTGCAGCAGCTCGTCGCCGGTCGGGAACCCGGCGTCGGCGCCGAGCCCGTCGGCGATCGGGTTGACCCCGGTCTTGAGGCGGTCCAGGACCGTCCAGTACGCCAGGAGCAGCCCGAGATCGGTGAGCGGGTCGCCGAGGGTCGCCATCTCCCAGTCGAGGACGGCCGCGACCCGCATCCGGGCGGGGTCGACGATGAGGTTGTCGAGCCGGTAGTCGCCGTGCACGATCGCGGTCGTGGCGGAGACCGGGACCGTGGCGGCCAGCCGGTCCTGGAGCGCGGCGGCGTCCGGCAGGCCGCGGCTGGTGGACTGCGCCAGCTGCTTCGACCAGCGCCGGACCTGCCGCTCCAGGAAGCCCTCGGGGCGGCCGAAGTCGCCGAGCCCGATCGCTGCGGGGTCGACGCGGTGCAGCTCGGCGAGGGTGTCCATCATGGCGAACGCCACGTCGCGGCGGGCCTGCTCGCCGAGCGGGTCGGTCTGCCGGCGGCTGCGCAGCACGACCCCGGGCACCCGCGACATCAGGTAGAACGGCGCGCCGAGGACGCTGTCGTCCTCGCACAGCAGCAGCGCCTCCGGGACCGGCACCGCGGTGGGGCCGAGCGCGGAGATGATCCGGTGCTCCCGGGCCATGTCGTGCGCGGTGGCCAGGACGTGCCCGAGCGGCGGGCGGCGCAGCACGAACACCTCGTTGACCACGTAGGTCAGGTTGGACCGTCCGCCGGCGATGAGCTCGGCGTCGATGGGTGCGGTGACGAGCCCAGGCGCGACGTCCTGGAGGTAGGCCTCGAGGCGGGGGAGATCGAGGCCGGGCGGGGTGCTCATAGGGCCAGTCCATGGGTGAGACGCGTTCTCTGTCAAGGTCCGGGCGAGGTATTTCACCGCTAAATGTCTGCTTTGCGGCGTTGAAACAACGGGCCGAGACGTTCCGGCATCGACACTCCGGCGAAACGGCGCGGAAACTCACGGTAGGCAAGCTGTTGGCAGAACCGGAGAGCAAGTGACGTACACCAACGGCGGCGTACATGTCAGCCAAGGACGAACGGGAGGTCGACCCAATGCTGCTACGGCTGCGAGTTGCGCTGCCCGACCGTCCCGGCTCACTCGGGCAGGTTGCCCGGACGCTGGGTGTGGTCGGTGCCGACATCGTTTCGGTCGTTGTACTGGAACGCGTCGGTGGCCGCGCGGTGGACGATCTGACCGTGGTATGGCCGGCTTCGGCTTCTGTCGACCGGGTCCTCACCGGTCTCGCGGCGATCCCAGGCGTTCGCGTGGACGGTGTGTGGCGCGGCACGGAGCTGTCGGAGCCGAGTAGTGGCCGCGAGGTCGCGCTCGTCGGACAGGTGGCGGCAAACCCGCAGCACGGCCTGGCAACGGTCGTGGACGCGGCACCGGCACTGTTCGGAGCGGACTGGGCGGTCGCGATCCTTGTCGGAACGGACTGGGCGGGCGGCGGCGCGCGCGCACAGGCATGGTCCGCATCCTCGGTGGTCTGCGCCAGCTGGCGCACTCCGGATGTCCCCCCACAGGTGGACATCGCACCACTCCGGCCTCGCGCGATCAGCGCAGCTGACGGCATTCATCTTGCTGTCGCGCCTTTTCAGCGTGGAGGTCTGGTCCTTGTCGTCGCCCGCGGCGGGGCGGACGGCGACGCGGGAGCACCACCGTTCCACGGTTCCGAGGTGGAGCGGCTGGCGCAGTTGGTCGGTGCAACCGCATCTGTGCTGGGGGAACGGCTGGCGGGGCCCGGCTTGGCGGAGCTGGGTAAAGCGGGAGGTTCCGTTGCCGGAACCCCCGCTCCCGCCGGCACAACCGGCTCACGCGCGGCGTGACCGCAAGGCAAGGAGCAGACGCATGACCCTCTGGCGTATCCGTGCGACCGTCGACGACCGTCCCGGTTTCCTCTCAGTCCTGACCGCGAGCCTCGCGCTGCGGAAGGTCAACATCCTCTCCGTGCAGGTGCACACCACCGAGTCCGGTGCGGTCGACGACTTCCTGGTCGAGGCGCCCGACGAGCTGTCCGTCGCCGACCTCGCCGAGGCCGTGCGCCGCGGCCGGGGCCGGGACGCGTGGATCGCCCAGGCCGACGTGCGGGGCCTCATCGACGAGCCGACCCGGGTCCTGGCCCTGGCGGGCAAGGTCCTGGACGGCACCGCGACCCTGGAGGAGGCGATCGCGTCGCTGCTCGGCGACTGCGACATCTCCTGGCGGGCCGACACGTCCACGGGTGCGGAGGGCTACACGGCGACCGGCATGCAGCTGCAGGACCCGGCCGGCGGCACGCTCTACGTCCGGCGTCCCGCTCCCGCGTTCACGCCCGCCGAATACGCCCGGGCCCACGCCCTTGTCGGGCTCGCCCAGGTGGCGGGGAAGCGCAACACGGCAGCCTGAGACTTTCCACAGCAGCGCTCGTCCTTGGCGGAGGACGAGCGCTGCTTTTTCTTCTCCGTACATGTAGTCTGCCAACATGTCGGTTGGGTACATGTCGGGGGGCAACCTATGAACGCGCTGGACGCCGCGAGGTGGCAGTTCGCCCTCACGGCCTCGATACACTTCCTCTTCGTCGCGCTCACGCTCGGCCTGGTCTTCTTCGTCGCCTCCACGCAGACCCGGTACGTGCGGACCGGCGACCCGCTGTACGGCAGGATGGCCCGCTTCTGGGGCTCGCTGTACGCGATCAACTACGCCGTCGGTATCGCCACCGGGCTCGTCATGGAGTTCGAGATCGGGCTCAACTGGAGCGGCCTGTCGCGGCTCACCGGTGACGTGTTCGGCGCGCCCCTGGCGATGGAGACCCTGGTCGCGTTCGTGCTCGAGTCGACGCTGCTCGGCATGTGGCTCTTCGGCTGGGAGCGGATCGACAAGAAGCTGCACCTCGCGCTGATCTGGGGCGTCGCCGCGACCGCGCTGCTGTCCGCGTTCTGGGTCATGGTCTCCAACGCGTTCCTGCAGCACCCCGTCGGCTACGTCCTGGACGGCGACGGCCGGGCCAGGCTCACCGACTTCACCGCGCTGCTGACCAACAGCGCGCTGTGGTTCGCCCTCGCCCACGTGGTCGCCGTGGCCGCGCTGACCGGCGGGATGTTCGTCGCCGGCGTGAGCGCCTGGCACCTGCGCCGCCGCCCGGGAGACGAGTTCTTCGGGCGGTCCCTGCGCAAGGGTCTGCACAGCGCGCTGGCCGGCCTGTTCTTCACCATCGGCTTCGGTTACGCCCAGTTCGGCCCGCTCGGGGCGAACCAGCCGACGAAGCTCTCCGGCAGCGGCGACGACGCGCTGCGGCTGCGGGAGGAGTGGGTCGCGAAGCACGGCCCCGGCGACTACCTGCCGGACAGCGGCGTCGTGGGTGGCTCGCTCGGCTTCATGATCATGGTGGCGAACCTGCTGTTCCTGATCCTGCTCGCGGCGCAGCTGCTCACGTTCCGCGACATGCTCGGCACCCGCCGCTGGGCCCGGCCGATGCTGTGGCTGCTCACCGCCCTCATCCCGGTGCCGTTCCTGACCGCGATCGCCGGCTGGGTCGTGCGCGAGGAGGGCCGCCAGCCGTGGGCCGTCTACGGGCTGCTCAAGACCGCCGACGCGGTGTCACCGATGAGCGACCGGGTGCTGACGGCCTCGACGATCGGCTTCACGGTGCTCGTCGCGGGGCTCGCGCTGCTCGACTGGTGGCTGCTCGCCCGCCGCGCCGCCCGCGGTCCCGGCGACGAGTTCCTGCCCCAGCCCCTGCCCGAGCGCGAGGAGGTCTCCGTATGAGTGGTCTGTGGTTCGCGATCCTGGGGCTGCTGTTCATGGCGTACTCCGCGCTCGGCGGTCTCGACCAGGGCGTCGCGCTGCTGCTGCCGCTGTACCGCGGCGACACCGGGAAACGGGAGGCACTCAACGCGATCGGTCCCAGGTTCCTCGGCAACGAGGTCTGGATCGTCGGCGCGGTCGGAGTCCTGGTCGCCGCGTTCCCGCGCCTGGAGGGGGAGCTGTTCGGCGCCGCGTATCCCGTGGTCGTCGTCGCCGTCGCCGGGCTCGTCGCCCTCAACGCGGGCGTGCAGCTGCGCGGCCGGGCGGTGCGGCGCGGCGGGTTCGACGTGCTCATCACGGGCGGTGCCCTCGCGCTCGCCGTGAGCTGGGGGCTGCTGCTGGGTGTCGTCCTGCATGGTGCACCGATCACCGCCGACGGCCACGTGCACGGCTTCGCGCCCCTGGCCAGCCCGGCGGTCTGGCTCACCGCGCTCGTCAACGTCGTCCTCGTCGTGGTCAACGGCGCCGCGTACCTCGCCTGGCGCGGGGTCGCCGTCCGCGCGCCGCGGTTCATGGCAGGTGCCGGCGCGGGACTCGTCGTGGTGACAGCCGGCGTCTGGTACGCGCAGGACCCGCCGGACATCCGCAACCCGCTCCTGGCCACCGTCCTGGTCGCGGCGACCGCGGGTGCCCTGCTCGCGACACGGTTCCTCAGCGGCGGCCGGGCGTTCACCGCCGCCCTTGTGGCGTGCGCCCTACCCGTGATCACGGTCGGGCTGGCCAGGTACCCCGGCGTGCTAGCGTCCACGATGGACCCGGGCGCGACGGTGACCGTCGACAGCGCGGCCGCCGGTGGGGACACCCTCCGGCTGCTCGCCATCGGCGCGGCGCCACTGCTGCCGGTGCTGGTCGCCGTGCAGGTCTCCTGCTGGTGGCTGTTCAGGCGGCGGGAGAGTCAGCCCACCCCTCTCTACTGGTAGGGCGCGCGGACGTTCATGGACAGAAGACTGATGCGGCTCGGGCCGGTCAGGCACTACGCGATGGTGCTGGCCGGCTCGGCCGTCCTGGCCGCGATCCTGATCGTCGGCCAGGCCGTCAGCCTCGCGTACCTGCTGACCCGCTTCTCCATGACAGCGGCGTCGGCGTGCCTCGCGTTCGTGGTGCTGCGCGGCGTGCACGGCGCCGTCGCCGGTGCGGTCGCCGGGCGGGCCACCGCACGGGTCAAGGCGCACCTGCGGGCCGAGCTGCTCGCCGCCGCCACCGCCCGTGGCCCGGGCAGGCTCGGCGAGCAGCGCGCCGGCGAGCTCGCCACCCTCGCCGGGCGTGGCGTCGACGGGCTCGACGGGTATCTCGCCGCCTACCTGCCGCAGGTGTTCCTCGCCGTCACCGTCCCGCTCGGCGCGCTCGCCTGGCTCGCGTGGACCGACCTGCGGTCCGCGGTCATCGTCGGCCTCACCGTGCCGCTGATCCCCGTCTTCGGCGTGCTCGTCGGCCGGCAGACCGGCGCCCGCACCAAGCACCAGTGGCACCTGCTGCAGCGCCTCGGCGGGCATTTCCTCGACACCGTCATCGGCCTGCCCACGCTGCGCACGTTCGGCGCCGAACGGTCCCAGGTCCGCCGGGTCAGGGCGATGGCCGAGGCCTACCGGGTCGCGACGATGCGGACGCTGCGCCTGGCGTTCCTGTCCGCGCTGGTCCTGGAGCTCGTCGCGACCGTGTCCGTGGCGCTCGTCGCGGTCCCCGTCGGCCTGCGGCTGCTCGACGGCCGGATGACCCTGACCGCCGCGCTCGTCGTGCTGCTGCTAGCCCCGGAGGCGTATCTGCCGCTGCGCGCGCTCGGCACCAGGTTCCACGCCAGCCAGGAAGGGCTCGCGGCGTCGGCGGAGATCTTCAAGGTCCTCGACGCCGCGCCCGTCGCGCCGGTACTGACACTGCCACGCCTGCCCGATGCGCGCTTCGCGTCGCTCGTCCTCGACCGGGTCGAGGTGCGCCACGGCGACGTCGTCGCGTTGCGCGACCTGACCCTCGACGTGAGGCCCGGCGACCGGGTCGCCCTCGTCGGCCCGAGCGGCGGCGGGAAGTCCACGCTCCTCGCCCTGGTCCTCGGCTTCGTCACGCCGTCCAGCGGCCGCGTGCTCGTCGACGGCGTGGACCTCGCCGGTCTCGACCTGGCCGCGTGGCGGGCCCGGCTGGCGTGGATGCCGCAGCGGCCGCACCTGTTCGCCGGCACCGTCGCCGGCAACATCCGCCTCGGCGCGCCGCAGACCCCTTCGCCGCTCGTCGTCGAGGCCGCCGTGGCCGCCGACGCGGACGCGTTCATCCGGGCGCTGCCGCAGGGGTACGACACCGACCTCACGCGACACGGGCTGTCCAGCGGGCAGGTGCAGCGCCTCGCGATGGCCCGGGCGTTCCTGCGCCGGGACACCGCGGACCTGCTGCTGCTCGACGAGCCGACCGCCCGGCTCGACCCGGTCGGCGAGGCCGCCGTGGTCGCCGCCGCCGCCCGGCTCGCCGCCGGCCGCACCGCCCTGCTCGTCGCCCACCGGCCGGCGCTGCTGTCGATCGCCACCCGGGTCGTCGAGATCAGCGACGGCGTCGCCACGCCGCGGCTGAGTGCCGGGGTGCCGGCATGACCGCCGCCGTGCGGGTCCGCCTGTTCACGCCCGGCGCGCTGGTGCGGCTGGTCTTCGCCGGGCTCCTCGGCGTCCTGACCGAGGCCGCGGGGATCGGCCTCGTCGGCACCGCCACCTGGATGATCGTCCGCGCCGCCGACCAGCCGCCCCTCGCGGCGCTGTCGGTGGCGATCGCGGCGGTGCGGGGGTTCGCCCTGATCAAGGGCGGTCTCCGGTACGCCGAACGCCTCGCCGGCCACGACGCCGTCCTGCGGGTCCTCGCCGACCTGCGGGCCAGGGCCTTCGGCGCCCTCGCCGTCTCCGCCGCTCCGGACGGTGCGGCGCCTGCCGCGCGGGTCGAGTCCGGGGACGTGCTGAGCAGGGTCGTGTCCGACGTCGACGGGGTGCAGGACGCGGTCCTGCGCAGCGCGCTGCCCGCGGGGGTCGCCGCCGTGGTCGGCCTCGCCGCGGTCTCCGGCGTCGCGGTCGTCGACCCGCGGGCCGGCCTGGTGCTGCTGGCCGGGTTGCTCGTCGCCGGCGTGGTGCTGCCCCTCGCCGGGCACCGGCTCGCCGTCTCGCGGGCGGACGGGATCGCCGCCGCGCGCGGGGACCTGACGACCGCGACCGTCGACGTGGTGCACGGGGTGGCGGAGCTCGCCGCCTACGGCGCCCTCCCCGCCGCCCTCGCCGATGCCGACGCCCGGGGCCGCCGGCTCGCCGCGCTGGAAGCCCGGTCCTCGACCGTCGCCGCGGTCGTCGGCGGGGTGGCGGCGCTGTTCCCGGCTGCTGTCGCGGTCTGGATCGGTGTCATCGCCGACGAGGGTTCCGCCGCGGTGCTCGCACTCGTCGCGCTCACCGTCGGCGAGGTGGTGGTGCCACTCGCGGCCGCCGCCGTCCGCCACGCCGAACTCCGCGGCGGCCTCCGCCGGGTCCGCGCCCTCATTGCCACCGCCGCCCCGGAAAGCCCCGCCCCCGCCCCGCATGTCGCCGAGCCGCACGCCGCTGGGCCGCACGCCGCTGGGCCGCACGCCGCTGGGCCGCACGCCGCTGTGCCGCGTGCCGGCGTTGCCGCGAAGCCGCTGACCGAGCCGCTGATCGCTGTGCCGCGTGCCGGGGTTGCCGCGGAGCCGCATGCTGGTCCGCTGGCCGAGCCGCCAGCCGCTGCGCTGCTGGCCGGCGTCGGCGCGGAGCCGCATGCCGGGCAGCTGACCGGGCAGCTGACCGGGCCATTGACCGGGGCGGTCGATCTGGTGCTGCGCGGGGTCACCGTGCGGTACGGGGACGGGCTGCCGCCGGCGCTCGTCGACGTCGATCTCGTGTTGCCGGCGGGGAGCAGGGTCGCGGTCGTCGGGGCCAGCGGTTCCGGCAAGTCGACGCTGCTCGCGGCGATCGCCGGGCGGGTGCCGCTCGCGTCCGGCGCCGTCGAGGGGATGCCCGCCGGGGTCGCGGCGTGGCGGGTGGCCGGGGGAGTGTTCGCCGACGCGCACGTGTTCCACACGACCGTCCGCGACAACCTCCTCCTCGGCAGGGAGATCAGCGGCGGGGACGCGACGCTGCGCCGGGCGCTCGCCGACGCAGGGCTGGCCGAATACGGCGACCGGCTCGACGAGATCGTCGGCGAGGACGGCGGGAAGCTCTCCGGCGGCCAGCGGCAGCGGCTGCTGCTCGCCCGGGCGCTGGTCGCGGCGCCGCCCGTGCTGCTGCTGGACGAGCCGACGGAAGGCCTCGACGCCGCCGCGGCCGACGCCGTGCTCGACACCGCGCTGCGGGCGGCCGGCGAGCGGACCGTCGTCGTCGTGACGCACCGCGCGGCGGAGCTCGGCCGGTTCGACCGGGTCGTGCGGGTCGCCGAAGGCCGGACGAACAGCGGGTGACGAGCCAGCGCGGGGATGTGGGAACCTTGACGGGTGGACGGGGTCTCACAGGGTTCCGGCCCGATCGACGTCTATGTCGACGGGCTCGCCGCCGCGCTGCGGGGGCCGCGCCGGCACCGGCACGAGATGGTCACCGAGGCGCGCGACAGCCTCCTCGACGCCGCCGAGGCGTATGAGGACGCCGGGCACGACCCGGCCGGCGCGCAGCGTCTCGCCGTCGCCGACTTCGGCACGCACAGGCAGGTCGTCCCCGGCTATCAGGCGGAGCTCGCCACGCTGCAGGGCCGCCGCACCGCGACGTGGATCGCGCTCGTCCTGCCCGTCATGACACTGCTCGAGCCGCTCATGTGGTGGAACACGTCCTGGAGCGGCGACGAGCGGGCCAGCCACGTCTACTGGGTGCTCGTCGACCATTTCCAGTACACGGCGTTCCTCGCCGCCGCGGCCGCCGGGCTCGCGATCGTCGGGTTCGGGTGGGGCAGCCGGTTCCTGGGCGACGGCCTGCGGTACGCGCGGCTCGTCGGCCAGGCGACCATCGCGTTCCTCGGGATGCACGCGCTGCTCGGCGCGACCGTCTTCGCGCTGAGTCTGCACCAGTGGCCCGCCGCCGCGACCTGGCCGCCCGTGCTCATCGGCATGGCCGTCAACATCGCCGCTTTCGGCTACGCCGGCCGCCTCGCCGTCGGGTGCGTGTCGTCCACCCGTACGCCTGCTGCGGCCGTCGCGTAGGAGCCGTCGCATACGAAGCCGTCGCTGCGTGGGCGGTCTTGCCTTCGGTGCGTGTCGTCCACCCGTACACCCGCTGCGGCCGTCGCATAGGGAAGCCGTCGCTGCGCGGGCTGCCTTGCGGTCAGGTGCGTGTCGTCCACCCGTGCACCCGCGGCGGGCGTCGCTCGGGAAGCCGGCGCTCCGAATGTCGCGGCGTGGGCAGCGGTCAGGCGGTCGCGGGCGGGGGGAGCAGGACCGCGCCGATGGTGGCGGTGAACTCCTGCCAGGCCGACCGCTCGTCCGCGAGGACCTTCCGGCCGGCGGCGGTCAGCCGGTAGGTGCGGCGCTCCCGGCCGCCGACCGTCGACCACGCGCTCTCCACATAACCGGCCCGCTCCAGCCGGCGCAGCGCCGGATAGACCGTGCCCGTCGGCAGCGCCAGCGAGCCGCCGCTGCGCTCCTGCAGCGCCTCGATGATCGCGTAACCGTGGCGGGGCTCGCCGTCCAGCACCGCGAGCAGGAGTGCGTCGAGATGCCCGCGCAGCGCGTCCGCCTTCATGTGTAGCGAGTCTACGGGTTCGGCGCCCACGGCGCCATCAGGCCCCCTGCCAGCGCAGCCGCGGGAGATGGTTTATGGACGGTGGGCCTGGGAAGAGCGCTGAAGGGTGACCGGGGGCCGGGGCCCGGACATCAGGGGAGCTAGCGGTATGAGGCGGCGGGTCGAGGCCACGCAGGACGTCGAGGCGTTGTGGCCGAACGGGCTGGGCACCACCCTGGCCATCGCCTCCAGCCGGGCCCTCGCCTACCGCAGGGGCGTCGCCCGCCCCGCCGTCACCGCTCCACAGTGGACGATGGACGGGGCCGGCCGGGTCGGCCGCTCCGACGGCGCGGGCCGGCACGCGCGCCGGGAGCTCGACGCCGGGGACGTCGCCGAGTGGCTCGTCGGGCAGCTCCCCGAGGGCCGCTACGGCGGGCTCGTCGTCGGCTCGCCGCACGGCGCCGCCGTCCACCTGGCGATGGCGCTCGGCGTGCCGTGGCTGCCGGTCGCGTTCGAGGTGCCGACCCCCGAGGTCGCGGCCGGTGAACGCCCCGCCGACGACGGCGAGCGGTTCGCCCGCGACATCCTCGCCGACAACCCCGATGTCGGCGTCCGGCAGGTGTACGACCCGGTGTGGCGCGGCTGGTCCGGCGCGGCGGCCGCGTACGCCGTCGTCCGGTGGCGCAGGCTGCCGGCGGCGTACCGCGGCTTCATCGCCGAACGCCTGCACCCCGAGGCCCCCGTCGTCGTCGTGCGGGACGTCAGCCGCTGGCAGACGTCACCCGGCGAGGACGGCTACTCCTTCCAGCTCGGCAGCCGCGCCAGCGGCCTGGGCCCCGGCGACTACCGCGACGACCGGTCGCTGCGTGGACGGGCCCCGCGCGTGGACAGCGACGGCGAGCGGGCCGTCGACCGCGGACTCGTCGAGGACCTCCGCCGGTACGGCTCGGCGCACGGCCACCCCGTCCGGCAGGTCCTGTACCGGCACCCGGACGTGCTCAGCGGTGCGGTCGCCGACCTGTACCGCACCTGGCTGCGGGCGGGTGAGCGCACCGGCGGCCGGCTCGTCGTCGAATGCGGCCGGCTCCTGGACGCGTGGCACGTGCTGCGGGCCGGGCTGGTGCCCTACTGGTGCGAGCACCCGCTGCGCTCCGCGGTCCGGTCGCTGACGTGGTGGCTGGCGGGCAGCGAGCCCTTCGCGTCCGTCGACGTGTTCGCCGAGCCGCCCGGCATGCCGCTGCCGACGGTCGCGCACCTGGCGGAGTGGCAGGCCGTCGCCGACTTCGCGACCAGGCAGGGGCTCGTCGACCGGCGGTGCGCCCGCGCCTACCCGGCCGGGGTCGTGCCCGGCCACCACGCGACCCAGGTGCTGCGGATGCACCCCTACGACCTGCCCTACCTGCCGTTCCTGGAGGCGCCGGCGGCCCTGTCGGCCATGGCGCACAGCGCGCAGACCGACGGGCTGCTGGTCCTCTAGGTCAGCCTCCAGGTCAGCCTCCAGGTCAGCACGGCCTCACGGGGTGTCCTCGGACTTCTCCTTGTTCTTCTGCACCTTGCTGATCACGTCGTGCAAGGGCTTCGTGCCGCTGCCGACGACGATGCCGGTGACGATCGCGTCGACCCACACCGGGATGCCGTTCCAGTCCTCGCCGGCGATCGAGTGCAGCAGATACAGGCCGCCCGCCGACGACGCGACGGTCGCCACCGCGGTCGCGATGCCCCACGAGACGAGACCGCGGCTCGCCCGGCCCTTCTCCAGCATCGACTTCGCGTGCGCGACCTGGATGAGGTCGTCGAGGGTCGCGTCGTGGTACTTGTTCGCGAGGTTCGCCACCGCGGCCTCCAGCTCGCCGCGGGCGTGCTTGCCGGGCAGGAACCGGGCGAACGGCTCCAGGATCCGCTCGACGGCCGTCGCGAAGGCGAACAGCACCGCGAAGAACGTCGTCGCGTCCGGCAGGTGGATCGCCTGCGCGTTGATGTCGAAGTGCCACAGCGCCCACGACCCGGCGCCGCCGGCGGCGACCAGGACGAACGCGGACACCAGCGACAGCACCGAGGCGGGCTGCGGCGGGACGGCGGCGGCCTCCCCGCCGGGCGTCGGCTCCACCGGCCCGGCCGAGGCGATCGCGATCCCGACCTCGTCGCCCGCCGCGGCGACGGCCTGCTCCCTGGCCTGCTCCGGAGCCTGCTCAGGAGCCTCGGCGGTCGCGGACCGGGCGGAGGCGCCGGGCTGGAACGGCGGCGACTGCGCCGGACCGGGCTGGGTGGGGACGTGGGCCCTGCCGATCGCGGGGGCGTCGGCGGGGGCGGCGGGGGTCACGGAGGCGGCCGCGACGACGCGGCTGGAGTTGGGGCCGAGCACGTTCGTGCGACGGACGAGAGCCATGCGCGAGACGGTAGCGGTGCGTCGATCCGTGCGCGATAGCCGAATCCCGACATCGACGTGCCGTCACCCCCGCGTCGCGCTAGGTCGCCGCCTCCGTTCGCTGTCCTCGGCGCAGGAGTGCGGGGACCAGGAGCAGCGAGACGAGGTCGACGGTGGCGTGCAGGACGATCGGGAGCAGCAGGTTGCCGGTCAGCGCGTACAGGGCGGTGAAGACGGCCGCGGCGCCCGTCGTCACGATGACGCCCCTGATGCCCTGGTACCGGTGACCGGCGCCGAACAGGACCGCGGCGAGGACGGCCGCCGCCCACAGGGGCAGGCCGAGGATCCCGGCACCGGCGGCGATGAGCAGGCCGCGGAACACGATCTCCTCGCCGGCGCCGGCGGCGACCGCGGCGACGACCGCCCAGCGCCGCTCGGCGGGCGTCCTCGGCCGCAGGAACGCCAGCGGATCGTCGGCGCTTTCCTCGCCGTCGTCCTCGTCGTCGCCGCGCTCCGGGTCTGCGGCGCGGACGGCGAGGAGGGCGGCGGTGCCGGCGGCCGCGGCCGGGAGCAGCAGCGCGATGAGGACGTCGCCGACGGTGATGGGGCGCAGGCCGAGGTCGGTGAGGTCCAGGCCGGCGCCGAGGTGGACCGCTTCCAGGGCGATGAGGGCCGACAGGGTGTTCGTCGCCGCCGAGCGCCGGAACGCGGGGACGAGCCCGCGGGCGGCGATCCTGGCCTTCATCTGCTCCGGCGACCCGCGCAGGACGGTGGCGGTCAGCACGACCAGGACCAGCGCCGTGAGGATCACCTCGGTGGCGTGGAACGTCGGGTCGATCCAGTCGAGCACGGCAGTCATGATGGGACAGCGAAGGGGCCGCTGTCAGCCCACCGGTGCGGTGGATCGCTGACAGCGGCCCGTGGCCGTTGCCCTTGGCCTGCCTACGCGGACGGGCCGGCGCTGACCGACGTGCTGGGCGCGGCGCTCGCGCTCGGGTCCGCACCGGCACCCGCGTCCGCCGGCGGCGGGAGGGCGCTGCCCTTGACGTACTCGTCCCAGGTCTTGTCCCAGTCGGTCCAGCCGTTGCCCCAGGCCAGCTTCCTCGGGGTGCCCTTGACGATGTGGACGTCGCCGATCTTCGTCAGGTCGAACAGGTACTTCGCGTTCTTCTGCGAGACGTTCGTGCAGCCGTGCGAGACGTTGCGCTTGCCCTGGTCGCCCTCGGACCACGGGGCCGCGTGGATGTACTCGCCGCCGCTGGTCGTGCGCTGCGTCAGGTAGACCGTCTCGCGGTAGGGGTCCGACGGGTCGGTCGACACGAACAGCTCGGACTGCTGCTTGTCCATGACCACCATGTGACCGCTGGAACTCGGCGTCTTGGCCTTGCCGAGGCTGACCGGGACGGTCTTGATGACCTCGCCGTTCTTCTCGACCGTCATCTGGTGGGTCTTGTCGTCGGTCGTCATGATGATCTTGTCGCCGACGGTGAAGTTGGTCGTGACGTCCTTGGTGCCCCAGCCGGTCTTCGTCAGCTGGAGACCACCAGTGGCCAGGCGGACGCTGACCTTGGTGCCGGTCTGCCAGTACTCCTTCGGGCGGAAGTGCACCTCGCCGCCGTTGAACCAGTACCAGGTGCCGACCTGCGGCGGCGTGCTGGTGACCAGCAGCCGCTTCTCGACGCTCGCCCGCAGGTCCGTGGGGACGCTGGAGCCGAAGCGGACGACGACCGGCATGGCCACGCCGTAGACCTTGTTGTCGGACAGGGCGGTCGACACGTTGACCGTCTTGCCGGGCTTCGCCATGGTCGTGAACGTGACCTTCTTGCCGGTGCTGTCGCCGGCGGAGGTCACGGTCGCCGTGTACTGCGTGTTGTATTTGAGCTGACTTGCCGGAATCCAGGTCGAGCCGTCGGAGCGCAGACCGCCGTTGACCGCGGCACCGGACGCGTCCGTCAGCGTGACCGCGGCGTTGGCGCCGGAGGCCGCCTGCAGGGCGAGTTCGGTGGCGGTGGAGACGCCGGTCGCGCCGTCGGCGGGCGCCGTCAGGGTCGCCGTCGGCTGCTGTGCGGCGGACGCGGAAGCCGAGGGGCCGCCGGCACTGCCGCTGTCACTCCATTTGGGTTTGTCGTCAGCGCTGCAAGCAGAGAGGGCGATCAGACCGGTCAGGGCGGCGATCGTGGCCAGTGCGCGTGCGGAGACTCCCATGTCCACACCTCCTTCGTTGGGCTAGAGCATGCACCGGTTACAACGCCGGTGTATCCCGGGTTTGTGCCACCCGGTTCAACACGTGGGCCAGATTCTCGTCGGGCCCGTGATCGAACTGGTGGCGGGCGATCTTGCCGTGCATCATCGTAGGAAGTAACGGATTGCGAGAGCCATCCGCTCCTTGGACGTGTTCCAGACTGCACGAGGTTGCGTCCCGATTCGGTAACGGCGCCGTGAGATGATCACTGCACCCCTCCGACCTGCGGCTCGTGGGATTTGTCACGACTTCCTGGTGTAGGTCGGACAGCCGTCCAGACGGTACGTTGGTCGGCAACATACGGCAGCGGCTCGTGACCGGTCCGGCAGCGGCACATGAGGATCGCGCCGGAATCTTCGCGTACACTGGCAAGACTGTTCCGTAAGGTGTTTTCTGGGCCGACGTTGTCCCGACTCGCACTCGATGACGTCAGGAGGCCCGATGGGTTACCCGGGACCGCAGCCGCAGGGTCTGTATGACCCTGCCTTTGAGCACGACGCCTGCGGGGTCGCGTTCGTGGCCGACATCCACGGCCGCCGGTCCCATGACGTCGTGCACAAGGGGCTGTCCGCGCTGCAGCGCATGGACCACCGGGGAGCCCGCGGGGCCGAGCCCAACACCGGCGACGGGGCCGGCATCATGATCCAGATCCCGGACGCGTTCCTGCGGGAGGCCGCCGGGCTCGACCTGCCGCCCGCCGGGTCCTATGCGACCGGCCTGGCGTTCCTGCCCGTCGACGACGAGGCCGCCCAGCGCGCGATGCGCGTCCTGGAGAAGTATGCCCTGGTCGAGGGCGCCCACGTCATCGGCTGGCGCGACGTGCCGACCGACGCCACCGACCTCGGCGCGACCGCGCTCGTCGCGATGCCGCGCATCAAGCAGGTCTTCATCAGCGCGGAGAAGCTCGGCGCGCCCGGCATCGTGCTGTCCGGCATGGACCTGGAGCGGGTCGTCTACTGCGTGCGCAAGCAGGCCGAGCGGGAGACCCGCGAGCGCGGCATCCAGCTCTTCCTGCCGTCGCTGTCCTCGCGCACCATCACCTACAAGGGCATGCTCACCCCCGACCAGGTCGTGTCGTTCTTCCCCGACCTGTCCGACGAGCGCGTCACGTCCGCGATCGCGCTGGTCCACTCCCGCTTCTCGACGAACACGTTCCCGTCGTGGGAGCTCTCGCACCCGTACCGGCTGATCGCGCACAACGGCGAGATCAACACGATCCGGGGCAACCGCAACTGGATGGCGGCCCGCGAGGCGCTCCTCGCGACGGAGAACCTGCCCGGCAACATCCGCCGGCTCTTCCCGATCTGCACGCCCGAGGCGTCGGACTCCGCCAACTTCGACGAGGTCCTGGAGCTGCTGCACCTGTCGGGCCGCAGCCTGCCGCACGCGGTGCTCATGATGATCCCCGAGGCGTGGGAGAACGACCCGCGCATGGACCCGGCGCGCAGGGCGTTCTACCGCTTCCACGCCTGCCTGATGGAGCCGTGGGACGGCCCGGCGAGCGTCGCCTTCACCGACGGCACCGTTGTCGGCGCGGTCCTGGACCGCAACGGGCTGCGCCCCGGCCGCTGGTGGCAGACCGCCGACGGCCTCGTCGTCCTCGCCAGCGAGGCGGGCGTGCTCGACCTCGACCCGGCGACCATCGTGGCGAAGGGCCGCTCGGCACCAGGCAAGATGCTGCTGGTCGACACCGCCGCCGGCCGCATCAAGACCGACGACGAGATCAAGAGTGAGCTGGCACAGGCCGAGCCCTACGGCGACTGGCTGCACGCCGGCCTCATGGACCTCGACCAGCTGCCCGAGCGGGAGCACATCGTCTACACGCACGACTCCGTGCAGCGCCGCCAGCAGACCTTCGGCTACACCGAGGAGGAGCTGAAGATCCTCATCGGGCCGATGGCGAAGGCCGGCGCCGAGCCGCTCGGCTCGATGGGCACCGACACGCCCGTCGCCGTGCTCTCGACGCGGCCGCGGCTCATGTACGACTACTTCACCCAGCTCTTCGCGCAGGTGACCAACCCGCCGCTGGACGCGATCCGCGAGGAGATCGTCACCAGTGTCGCGGCCACCATCGGCCCCGAGGGCAACCTGCTGCGCCCCGGCCCGGCGTCCTGCCGGCAGATCGCGCTGCCGTATCCGGTCATCGACAACGACGACCTGGCGAAGCTGCTGCACATCGACGACGACGGCGACCTGCCCGGCTTCAAGGCCGTCCGGGTCTCCGGCCTGTATCCGATCCGCGACGGCGCCACCGGTCTCAAGCGCCGCCTGGTCGAGATCATGCGCGGCGTGTCCGAGGCGATCGAGGACGGCGTGCGCGTGCTCGTCCTGTCCGACCGCGACTCGACCGCCGACCTGGCGCCGATCCCGTCGCTGCTGCTCACCGCCGCCGTGCACCAGCACCTCGTGCGCGAGCAGACCCGCACCCAGGTCTCGCTCGTCGTCGAGTCCGGCGACTGCCGCGAGGTGCACCACGTGGCGCTGCTGTCCGGGTTCGGCGCGTCCGCGGTCAACCCGTACCTCGCCTTCGAGAGCGCCGAGGACCTCATCGCCACCGGCGCGCTGCCCGGCGTCTCCCCGGAGAAGGCCGTCTACAACTACGTCAAGG
The DNA here is from genome assembly GCF_040605635.1 of Dactylosporangium sp. NPDC005555. Taxonomy (NCBI): domain Bacteria; kingdom Bacillati; phylum Actinomycetota; class Actinomycetes; order Micromonosporales; family Micromonosporaceae; genus Dactylosporangium; species Dactylosporangium sp. NPDC005555. Next base: position 15,164 of record NZ_JBEXDG010000085.1, on the reverse strand, counting down.
CGCTCGGCAAGGGCGTCCTGAAGATCATGTCGAAGATGGGCATCTCGACCGTCAGCTCCTACTGCGGCGCCCAGGTGTTCGAGGCCGTCGGTCTCGACCCGCGGCTGGTCGAGCGGTACTTCACCGGCACGCCCAGCAAGATCGGCGGCATCGGCCTGGCCGAGATCCACGCCGAGATCGCCGCCCGGCACGCGCGGGCCTACCCGGCCAACGACGCCGAGCGGGCGCACCGGCGGCTCGAGGTCGGCGGCGAGTACCAGTGGCGCCGCGAGGGCGAGCTGCACCTGTTCAACCCCGAGACGGTCTTCCTGCTCCAGCACGCGACCCGCTCGAAGCAGTTCGACGTCTTCCAGCGGTACACCGCGAAGGTCGACGAACTCGCCGGGCAGGCCGGGTCCCTGCGCGGCCTCTTCGAGATCCGCACCGGGGTCCGCTCCGCCGTGCCGATCGATGAGGTCGAGCCGGCCACCGAGATCGTCAAGCGGTTCGCGACCGGCGCCATGTCCTACGGCTCCATTTCCATGGAGGCGCACGAGACCCTCGCCATCGCGATGAACAACATCGGCGCCCGGTCCAACACGGGCGAGGGCGGCGAGGACCCGGAGCGGCTGCACGACCCGCGTCGGCGCTCCGCCATCAAGCAGGTCGCCAGCGGCCGCTTCGGGGTGACCACCGAATACCTGGTCAACGCCGACGACCTGCAGATCAAGATGGCCCAGGGCGCGAAGCCCGGCGAAGGTGGTCAGCTGCCGGGCAACAAGGTGTGGCCCTGGATCGCCAAGACCCGTCACGCCACCCCCGGCGTCGGGCTGATCTCGCCGCCGCCGCACCACGACATCTACTCCATCGAGGACCTCGCCCAGCTGGTCTTCGACCTGAAGAACGTCAACCCGGCGGCCCGCATCCACGTGAAGCTGGTCTCCGAGATCGGCGTCGGCACCGTCGCCGCCGGTGTGGCCAAGACCAAGGCCGACGTCATCCTCATCTCCGGCCACGACGGCGGCACCGGCGCGTCGCCGCTCAACTCGCTCAAGCACGCCGGCACGCCGTGGGAGCTCGGCCTCGCCGAGACCCAGCAGACGCTGCTGCTGTCGGGGCTGCGCGACCGGGTCAGCGTCCAGGTCGACGGGCAGCTCAAGACCGGCCGTGACGTCATCATCGCGGCGCTGCTCGGCGCCGAGGAGTTCGGCTTCGCGACCTCGCCGCTCATCGTGTCCGGCTGCATCATGATGCGCGTCTGCCACCTCGACACCTGCCCGGTCGGCATCGCCACCCAGAACCCCGCGCTGCGCAAGAAGTTCACCGGCAAGCCCGAGTTCGTCGAGAACTTCTTCTGGTTCCTCGCCGAGGAGGTCCGCGGCTACCTCGCCGAGCTGGGCTTCCGCACCCTGGACGAGATGATCGGGCACACCGAGCTGCTCGACGTGCGGCCGGCCGTGGAGCACTGGAAGGCCGGCGGGCTCGACCTGACGCCGCTGCTGCACGTGCCTCCCCTCGCCGACGACGCCGCGCGGCGCCAGTCCACCAAGCAGGACCACCGCCTCGAGCGGGCACTGGACAACCAGCTCATCGCCGCCGTCACGCCCGCCCTCGACGAGGGCAACACGATCAAGCTGGAGATCGCCGTCCGCAACGAGCACCGCTCCGTCGGGGCGATGCTCGGCGGTGAGATCGTCCGCCGGGTCGGCGGCGCCGGCCTGCCCGACGACACCGTGGACGTTACGTTGCGCGGCACCGCCGGCCAGTCGTTCGGCGCCTGGGTCCCCCACGGCGTCACCCTCCGGCTCGTCGGCGACGCCAACGACTACGTCGGCAAGGGCCTGTCCGGCGGGCGGCTCATCGTGCACCCCGACCCGGCCGCCCCGTTCGTCGCCGAGGACCAGATCATCGGCGGCAACACCGCCCTCTACGGCGCGACCGGCGGCGTGCTCCTCATGCGCGGCAAGGCCGGCGAGCGCTTCGCGGTGCGCAACTCGGGCGCGTCCGCCGTCGTCGAGGGCGTCGGTGACCACGGCTGCGAGTACATGACCGGCGGCGCCGTCGTCGTCCTCGGCCCCACCGGGCGGAACTTCGCCGCGGGCATGTCCGGTGGCGTCGCGTACGTGTGGAAGCTCGACCACTCGCTGGTCAACGCCGAACTGGTGGACCTTGAGCCGGTGTCGACGCCGGCGGTGCTGCGGGCGCTGGTCGAGTCGCACCTCGCCGAGACCGGCTCGGCGGTGGCTGCGCGGCTCCTGGACAACTGGGACGAGTCGGTCCTGGAGTTCACCGAGGTCGTGCCCCGCGACTACCGGCGGGTCAAGGAGGTCATTCGGGCCGCCGAGGCAGCCGGTGACGACGTCGACGCCGCGGTCATGGAGGTGGCCCGTGCCTGACCCGAACGGTTTCCTGCACTACGAGCGGCGTCTACCGGCCCGGCGTCCCGTTCCGGTCCGGCTGCGGGACTGGCGCGAGGTGTACCCGTCCGCGAACGACGAGCTGATCACCGAGCAGGCGAGCCGCTGCATGGACTGCGGTATCCCGTTCTGTCACGACGGGTGCCCGCTCGGCAACCGCATCCCCGACTGGAACGACCTCGTCCGCAGCGGCAACTGGGACTTCGCGATCGAGGCCCTGCACGCGACCAACAACTTCCCGGAGTTCACCGGGCGGCTGTGCCCCGCGCCGTGCGAGGCCGCGTGCGTCCTGTCGATCGCCGGCGGCCAGCCCGTCACGATCAAGCAGGTCGAGGTCGAGATCATCAACCGGGCCGTGGCCGCCGGACGGGTCACCGCCCGGCCCGCCCCGGAGCGCTCCGGCAGGAGCGTCGGCGTGGTCGGCTCCGGCCCGGCCGGGCTCGCCGCCGCGCAGCAGCTGGCCCGCGCCGGTCACGACGTCGAGGTGTACGAGCGCGACGACGCCCTCGGCGGCCTGCTGCGGTACGGGATCCCCGACTTCAAGCTGGAGAAGGGCCACATCGACCTGCGGCTGGACCAGCTGCGCGGCGAAGGGGTCCGCTTCTCCACCGGCGTCGACGTCGGCGTCACCGTCTCCGTCGACGACCTGCGCGCCCGGCACGACGCGCTGCTGCTCGCGTGCGGCGCACTGCAGGCCCGGGACGTCCCTTCCACGCCCGGCCGCGCGCTTTCCGGCGTCCACCTGGCGATGGAGCACCTCGTCGAGGCGAACCGGGTCGTCGCCGGGCGGGTGCCGTCCGCGTCGATCTCCGCCGCCGGGAAGAACGTGATCATCATCGGTGGCGGCGACACGGCGGCGGACTGCCTCGGTGTCGCACACCGGCAGGGCGCCAGATCCGTGCTGCAGCTCGACCAGTACCCGGTGCCGCCCGCCGAACGCGACGAGGCGCGCGACCCGTGGCCGACGTGGCCGTGGATTTTGCGCAACTACCCGGCGCACGAGGAGGGCGGCGACCGCGCGTTCGCCGTCGCCGTCACCGCCTTCGAGGGCAACGACGCCGGCGACCTCACCGGGGTGCGCATCGCCGAGGTGCAGGTGTCCAGAGTGGACGGACGCCGGGTCGTCACCGAGGTCCCCGGGACCGAGCGGCTGTATCCGGCGGAGCTGGTGCTGCTCGCGATCGGCTTCGAGGGCACCGAACCGGGGCCGCTGCTGACGAACCTCGGACTGTCCCGCAACCGCCGCGGCGGCGTCGACACCGGCGCCGACTGGCAGTCCTCCGCGCCGGGCGTCTTCGTGGCCGGCGACATGCACCGCGGTGCGTCGCTCATCGTGTGGGCGATCGCCGAGGGCCGGTCCGCGGCGGCGTCGATCCACGCGTATCTCGGCGGCGACGGCGCACTCCCCGCGCCGGTCGAGCCCAGCGCCGTGGCGCTCACCGCCTGAGCCATTTGTTTGTCGGGTGCTAAACGGGAGCGGGCCTCTTCGCGGGTACCGCTCCCGGGTATCCGTCGGCCATGAAACGCCCGGTGCTCGTGCTGCTGCTCCTCGTGGGCATCTCTGTGCTGCTGCCTTCCCCCGCGCTGGCTGACCCTCCGCCGTTCTGGGCCCCTGCCATCCCTTCCGCGCCGCCGCTGCCCACGTCGTCGCATTCGCCGCCCGCATACTCGGCCCCCGCTCCCGCGGCCGCCGCCGCGGCGGCCCGCCCGGCGGCGCCCGAGCCGACGTTCGCCAACGACGTCCGCATCGCGCTGCGGATCGTCGAACGCTACTGGAGCTCCCGGATCGTCGGTTTCCGCCCCGTGTCACGGGTCGTGCCGTACCGCATCGACGGCGAGGCCATGTGCGGCTCCCAGCCGATCCCGACCGAGAACGCCGCCTACTGCCCCGTCGGGGACTTCATCGCCTACGACGTCAACTGGTCCCAGAAGGTCTACGAACAACTCGGCGATGCCTTCGTCTTCTACCTCCTCGGCCACGAATACGGCCACGCCGTCCAGAACCGCCTGGGCATCAACTACGCCTTCACCATCTACCAGGAACTCCAGGCGGACTGCTTCGCCGGCGCGTACATCGGCGACTCCATCAAGGTCGGCGACTTCACCCTCGAGGACGGCGACCTCGACGAACTGCGCGACGGACTCCTCTCCGTAGCCGACCCGGAAGGCGAACCCTGGTTCCAGGAAGGCGCCCACGGCTCCGCCGCCCAACGCACCGGCGCCTTCTTCGACGGCTACGACCAGAGCCTCGACGCCTGCGACATGCCCGCCTCGTACCACGGCTGAACCTGCGGTACCGTCACCCCTGTCAATAGCCCATCGTGGCGGGAAGGACGCGATGAGTGATCAACGGTCAGGTCCGGTCCGATGACGGAGACCTATCACCGGTGGCGCCTGCCCCAACTGTGGGAGATGCTCGCCGCCGACGATGCCGCGAACGCCCACCTGCACCTGGCAACCCTGCGCCGCCAGCAAACCGCCCTGGAAACCCACCGCGACCGCCTCCGCACCCTGCGGGACCACCTCACCGAAGCCTGGCCCCCACAGAAAAGCGAAGCCGCCACGGCATTCGTCGACAAGTTGAACGACATGATCGATGCGATGACCGGTGCGGCCCGTGGGGCAGGGGAAGTGCGGACCGGTCTTGCCCACATCGTCGACGTGATCCAGGAGTCGCGTTCGAAGATGGCGGCACTGGTCGCTGATTACGAGAAGGCATCCGAGGTAGCCGATCCCCGGATCAGCCGACATGCCAAGAATGTGCTGGATCAGCGAGCACGCGACGTGTTGATCGCGGCCGACGCCACCGTGGTGAAGGCTCTTGGACCGCTCAACGTGGCACTGCCGGTGTACACGCGGTTCAGCGTGCAAGGCGTGATTCCGGTCGCCACACCCGGCGAGGCGCGGCCGGGCAGCACCGTCCCCCGCTCCGCATCGAACGGGGGCGCCGCACTGACTGACCTGCGCACACCGCGATTCGAGCCACCGGTCGCCACGGTCCCTGACGACCTCGCGCTCGCCGGCGGGCAGACCGCTGACATCGTGCCGGCGTCCGGTCCGCCGGTATCCGGCCGGTCGATCGGCAGCGAGGCGCTCACGTACCCGGTCATCGGGACGCGCGGTGTGACCGCGGAGAGCGGATCTGCCGGTCGGACCGCCACGACGCGGCCTTTCGGGGCGCCGGTGATCGGGGGAGCGGCACCGGCCGGATCCAGCCGAGGCGGCGGTGGGACCGCGGCTGCGATGCACCGCCCGTCGACAGTGACCCCGCCGATGGGGAGAGCTTCCGGTGCCGGCGGATATCGGGACCGATCGTTCGACGAGTATGCGGCGCGCCGCCGTGCGCCGCGGGGCGACGGCGATGGCACATGGTCGGTCCCTGAAGGGGTGCGACCAGTGCTCGAAGCCGTAGAACCGACCGCGCACGACCCGGGTCCAGGCGTGCTCGGGCTCGACCGTTGAGACCGATCACCCGGATCGCGATGGTGGTCGCGTCGTCCACGGCGCTCATGCTGGCGTCGTCGTTCAGCGCCGAAGCCGATCAGATCCGCGACCGGCAGTGGCACATCGCCGCGCTCGACATCCCTGCGGCCCAGAGCCTCAGCCAGGGTGAGGGCGTGCTGGTGGCGGTCGCAGACACCGGCGTCGATGCCAGCCGCGGCGAACTCGCCGCCGCGGTGGTCCCCGGAAAAGAGTTCGGCGAGCAGGCGAACGGCGACGGCAGGACCGACACCGACGGGCACGGCACGGCGATGGCCGGCCTGATCGCCGGCCGTGGGCTCGCCGGCGGTTCCGGTGTCCTCGGCGTAGCTCCGAAGGCGCAGATCCTGCCGGTCCGCACGGTCCGCAGCGAGTTCGGCGGTTCACCGGTGAACCTTGCTGCCGGCATCGAGTGGGCCGTGTCGCAGAAAGCGCAGGTCATCTGTATCGCCGCGGGCACGAGCGAATACCCCGAGGTTCGACGAGCGGTGGAGGCGGCCATCGCCGCAGATGCGGTGGTGGTGGCGTCGGCCGGCAACACGACGACCGCGAAACAGGTCGCATTCCCCGCCACCATTCCCGGTGTGGTGGCGGTTGCCGGGACTGACAAGAGCGGCGACCACGCGCCGATTTCCGCAGCCGGCCCGGAAGTCACGCTCGCCGCACCGGCGGTCGACATCGTGTCGACGGGAGCGTTCGAAAAGTACGTCACGGGTGACGGCACCAGCAATTCGGCGGCGATCGTGGCTGGGGTGGTGGCGTTGGTGCGGGCGAAGTATCCGCACCTGCCGGCTGCCGAGGTCGTCCGGCGGTTGACCGCGACCGCGACCGATCGGGGGAAGCCGGGCAGGGACGAAGAATACGGGTACGGCATCGTCAATCCTGTTGCGGCGTTGACAGCGACGGTACTGCCGTCGTCACAGGCGGCCTCGGTCGGTCCCTCGCCTTCGCCGCCACCTTCGCAGGGGCGGTCGCCGGTTGGGTGGGTCATTGTCGGCGGGAGTGTGGTGCTTGCGGGCGTCGGGCTGCTGGCCTGGCGCCGGCGGCGGGGACGGTAGGCTTCGTCACGCTTCGCGGTTGCCGCAGTTCTGGGCGTCATGAGGCTTCGGTGGTGCGGTACCGTCACGTTTGTCTATTGCACATCGTGGCGGGGAGGACGCGGTGAGTGATCATGCGGCGGGGTTCACGGTCGATCTGGAAGCGGTGCGTTCGTTCGGTGCCGGCCTGCACGGCGACCTGACCGCGCACCTGTCACCGGAGCACGAGCAGATCCTGCGCACGTTCGTCGACACACCGACGTTCGGCACACGCACGGCCAGCCCAGACGTGCAGGCGGCGGCGACGGCGTACCACCGGAAACTCATCGAACTGCTCGACCTCATGGACACGTTCGTCCACAACGGCGCGGTGTTCGTGCAGGCCGCCGAGGAGGTGGCGGCCGCGTACGCGCAGGCCGACACGCTGAGCGGCGACCAGTTCAAGACAGCGCTGGCCGTCGCCTCGACCAAGGTCGACGCCGTGCTGTGGGCCGCCCAGCACGACCCGAAGACGGGCAGGTCGATCTGATGGCCGAGTCGTACGGTCGTTGGCGGCTGCCCCAGCTGTGGGAGATGGTCGCCGCCGACGACGCCGCGAACGCCCACCTGCACCTGGCGACGCTGCGCCGCCAGCAGACCGCCCTGGAAACGCACCGGGACCGCCTGCGAACCCTCCGGGACCAGCTCGCCGAAGCCTGGCCCCCACAAAAGAGCGAAGCAGCGACGATGTTTCTGCAGCGGCTCAACGACATGATCGACGCGCTTACGGCGACCGCACGGGGTGCCGCCGATGTGCGGGTTGGCATGGAAGTCATTGCCGATGCGATCAATGGAGCGCGCGAGCAGTTGGCACCTCTGGTCGAGCGGTATGCGAAGGCGGAATCCGTGCCTGACCCACGCGTCAAGTTGCAGGCGAAGAAGGTGTTGGACCAGGAGGCCCGTCGGATACTCGTGTCGGCGGACGGGACGGTGCGTGAGGCGGCGACTGCCTTGCAGGTGGCACTCCCCGCCTATGGGCGGATCAGCACGCTGACCGACGTCCCGAGTGTTGGTGGCGGCGAGCCCGGCTCGACAGGTGGAGGTGGCGCCGGTGCTGGAAGCGGGGGCGCGAAGTACGCCTCAGCGAGCTCGGGTGCGCTTCTTCCGCCACGCTTCGAGCCACCCAGTTCTGTCATTGCCGATGCGGCGCAGACCGAAGTGGTGCTCGCCGGGGACCAGCCAGGAGTCCAAGCCAACGGACGGCGGCCGGGCGAGATCGGACCTGTGCAGGCGAATGGTGTGCCGCCGCATGGGGCGATCGGCGCAGTCGGGCGGGTCCTCGGCGGCGGTCCCGCAATCGGGATGTTCGGACCAGGGACCGAAGCGGCTGTGCGCGGCTCGGGCGCAGGGATGGTGCGAGGACTTCCCGGCAACGTGATCGGGGGCGCTCCTGCGGCGACGACGCGTGGCGGCGTCATGCGAGCGCCTGCTGCATCACCGCGAACCGCGCCTGACGTCGCGCGCCCGCCCGCCGGGAGCGGCGGATACCGGGACCGGTCGTTCGAGGAGTACGCCGCGCACAGGCGTGGACGCGACGCGGAGCTGGAGGAGCAGTGGAAGGTGCAACAGGGTGTGCCGCCGCTGCTGGAGGCGCCGCCGCCGGTGCGTGACCACGACCCCGGCCCGGGCGTGATCGGCCTCGATCGTTGAGCCGAGGAGTCCGTGCAAGCAGTGTGATTCTGGCCGTGGCGGTCGCCTCGTTACTCATTTCGCCGGGGCCCGCTTCCGCAGATGCCATTCGCGACCGGCAGTGGCATCTGGCGTCGCTCGGTGTGCTGGACGCCCAGAAGCTCAGCATGGGCGAAGGGGTGCTCGTCGCCGTCCCGGACACCGGGGTCGACGATCGTCATGGCGAGCTTGCCGGGGCCGTCGCCGAGGGCAAGGAGTTCGGTGAGGGCGCGTCCGGCAACGGTAAGGCCGACACCGACGGTCATGGCACGGCGATGGCCGGCCTGATCGCCGGTCGGGGCCTTCCGAACGGGGGCGGCGTCCTCGGCGTCGCTCCGAAGGCGACCATCCTGCCGGTACAGACGATCCACAGCGACTTCGGAGGATCGCCGGTCAATCTGGCGGCGGGCATCGACTGGGCCGTTGCGGCAGGTGCGAAGGTGATCTGCGTGGCCGCCGTCACCAGCGAGTATCCGGAGGTCCGCACGGCCGTGGAGCGCGCCGTCAAGGCTGATGTCGTGGTGGTTGCGGGGGTGGGCAACACGCCGAAGAACAAGCAGGTGGGGTTTCCGGCGAAGGTGCCCGGGGTGGTGGCGGTCGCGGGGACGGACAAGGACGGGAAGCATGCAGCGATTTCGGCGACAGGGCCTGAAGTCGTGCTGGCGGCGCCGGCAGTGGACATTGTTTCCACCGGGGCGTTCGGGAAGTACGTGACGGGGGAGGGGACGAGTAACTCGACGGCGATCGTGGCCGGGGTTGTGGCGTTGGTGCGGGCGAAGTATCCGCAGCTCCCCGCAACCGAGGTCGTGCGGAGGCTCACCGCGACCGCGGCCGACAGAGGAAAGCCCGGCCGGGACGACGAGTACGGCTACGGCATCGTCGACCCGGTCAAGGCGCTCACCGCGGACCTGCCGCCGTCCGCACAGCCCAGCAGTGGTCCCGCGCAAAGTGCCGGGCCCGGGAAAGGCGGGGCTGGAGTGGGGGTCGGGTGGGTTGTGGTGGGGGTCGGGGTGGTTGGGGGAGCGGTTCTCTGGTGGGTGCGACGCAGGACACGTTAGGAGCCAGGGAGCGCGGGTACCTAGCGCCGAATGCGAGACACGCTCATCGACACGGTGGAGCCGCTCGGCATTGCGCTCGGGGCGGCGCTGGTTGCGCTGTTGCTGGTGCAGGCTGTGCATCTGATGCTGCTGCGGGCGGGGCGGCGGTCGGCGTTGCTGACCGAGCTGTCGAACAAGGCGCACCGGCCGACGCAGTTCGTGGTGGTGCTGTCGGCGGTGTACTTCGTGATCCGGGACACCGCGGACGAGGCCGAGTGGCGGCAAACGTTTCTGCACGTGGAGCAGCTGGTCATCATCGGGACGGCGGCCTGGCTGGTGGCGGCGTTGCTGGTGGTGGCGGAGGACGCGGCGCTGGCGCGGTTCAGGACGGACGTGCCGGACAACCGGCAGGCGCGGCGGGTGCACACCCAGGTGGTGATGATCCGGCGGGTCACGGTGGCCACGGTCGCGTTGCTCGCGGGTGGGGTGATGCTGATGACGTTCCCGCAGGCCCGGATTCTCGGCACGAGTGTGATCGCCAGTGCGGGGTTCGTGGGGATCGTCGCGGGTCTGGCGGCGCAGAGCGTGCTGCGGAACGTGTTCGCGGGGCTGCAGCTGGCGTTCAGTGACGCGGTGCGGCTGGGCGACGTCGTGATCGTCGAGGAGGAGTGGGGGCGGATTCAGGAGATCACGTTGTCGTACGTGGTGGTCCACGTGTGGGACGACCGGCGGCTGATCCTGCCGACGTCGTACTTCACGGAGAAGCCGTTCCAGAACTGGACGCGGACCGAGGCGGCGCTGCTCGGGGACGTCATGCTCGACGTCGACTGGTGGCTGCCGGTGCCGGAGGCGCGTGAGGAGCTGCGCCGGGCGCTGGAGTCCACCGACCTGTGGGACGGACGGGTGTCGGTGCTGCAGGTCGTGGAGGCGACGGGCAGCGCGATGCGGCTGCGGGCCCTGGTGAGCGCGACCGACGCGCCGAAGCTGTGGGACCTGCGGTGCTTCATCCGGGAGCACATGGTGACGTGGCTGCGCGACGCGCACCCGTCGTCGCTGCCGCGCGTACGGGCGGAGATGACCTCGGCGATGCCGCTGCACGCGACGCTGACGGGGCAGACCCACCCGGCGGACAGCGACGCCCGCGTGTTCAGTCACAGCGTCGACGGCCGGGCCCGCGCGGAAGCGTTCACGGGCGGCGAACGCGAGCACTGAGCAGCCGCGCGGCCACCAGTACCGCCAGAATCACCGCGGTCACGACCAGCGACGGCCCTGCGAAGGTGCCGGCCAGGACGAGGACCGCGGCGGCCGGCTCCAGCCACGTGCGCGGCCGGATGTGCAGCGCCCACAACGCCAGCAGCAGGATCGCCACCGGGATCGTGACGGGGGCACCGGACAGGTCGGGGCGTTCGACGACGGCGGCGATGCCGGCGCCGATCGCCGCCGCGGCACCGAAGACGACGTAGTGCCCGTACCCCCAGACGAACGCGTGCCTGTCGTCCACGAGGATCTCGTGGGCGGGGTGGTCGAAGTACAGCCACCAGAACGCGAACACGATGACCAGCCCGCTCGCGGCCACCCACCACAGCCGGTCCTGCACGAAGCCGGCCTGCACCGCCACGGTCGTGGACAGCACGATCTCGCCGAGCACGATGATGAACAGCAGTCCGTACCGCTCGGAGATGTGATGCGGGTGCCACGGCGTCGGGCGGGTGCGCTCCGCCCACAGCGGCACGGCCAGCTCCGCGGCGACCATCACGAGGAAGAGCACCAGGTGCGGCGTCCCGTGGGCGAGCAGGATCAGCCCCCAGCCGATCATGCAGAGCGACACCCCGAGGGCCATCCGCCGGGCGGTCCGGCGTCCTTCCGAAGCGCCGGCGGAGGCCCGCAGCCATTGCGTGACCAGGGCGGAGCGCATGATGACGTACCCGACGGTGACGGTGCCGAAGTGACCGTGGAACGCGTCGGGGACCCCGGCGGCGAGGACGAGCACCCCGGCGATCTGCACGAGGGTCGTCAGCCGGTAGGCGACGTCGTCGGTGTCGTACGCCGAGGCGAACCACGTGAAGTTCATCCACGCCCACCACACCGAGAAGAACACCGTCAGATAGGCGACGATCCCGTGCAGGACGTCACCCTCGGCGACGGCATGGTGCAGCAGCTGTGCCGTGAGGGCGATCGCCACCACGAAACACAGGTCGAACAGCAGCTCGAGCGGCGTCGCGACCCGGTGCGGCTCATGGGTGTCGCGGGTGCCCATCGGCAGACGCCACTGAGAGCGGGGAGACATCGTCCGATTATCGGGGAAACCCCCGGTGGACAGTGTCTCAACTGATGGCGCCACCGTGGGTCGGCCGAATCGTCACCGCGCGGAGGGGCTAGCCTCAGCGTGTGACTCGACGCGCAAAAATCGTCTGTACGCTCGGACCAGCTGTTTCTTCGCCCGAGCGGATTCGCGGCCTCGTCGACGCCGGGATGGACGTCGCGCGGCTCAACTTCAGCCACGGCAGCCATGAGGACCACGCCGCGGTGTTCACCCTCGTCCGTGAGGCCGCCGCCGCCGCCGGCCGTTCCGTTGGCATTCTCGCCGACCTCCAGGGTCCCAAGATCCGGCTCGGTCGCTTCGCCAACGGGCCCCACGAGTGGCGCACCGGTGACACGGCAGTCATCACCAGCGACGACATCGTCGGCACCGCCGACCGTGTCTCGTGCACCTACACGAAGCTGCCGCAGGAAGTGAAGGCCGGCGACCGGCTGCTGATCGACGACGGCAAGGTCGCCGTCGAGGTCACCGGCGTCGAAGGCAACGACATCACCGTCCTCGTCACCGAGGGCGGCATGGTCTCCAACAACAAGGGCGTCTCACTGCCCAACGTCGCGGTGAGCGTCCCCGCCATGTCCGACAAGGACGCCGAGGACCTCCGGTTCGCGCTGCAGCTCGGCGCCGACTGGATCGCGCTGTCATTCGTGCGCTCGCCCGACGACATCAAGCTCGTCCACGAGATCATGGACGAGGAGCGGGTGCACCGCCCGGTCATCGCCAAGGTCGAGAAGCCCGAGGCGGTCGCCGCGCTCGAGCAGATCGTCGCGGCCTTCGACGGCGTCATGGTCGCCCGCGGCGACCTCGGCGTCGAGATGCCGCTGGACCAGGTGCCGCTCGTGCAGAAGCGGGCCGTCCAGCTGTGCCGCGAGTCGGCGAAGCCGGTCATCGTCGCCACGCAGATGCTCGACTCCATGATCGAGAATGCCCGCCCGACCCGCGCGGAGGCGTCCGACGTCGCCAACGCGGTGCTCGACGGCGCCGACGCCGTCATGCTCTCCGGCGAGACCAGCGTCGGGCGCTATCCGATCATCACCGTGGCCACGATGGCGCGGATCATCGCGACCACCGAGGGCGGCTCGCTGTCGGTGCCGCGGCTGCAGCACGACCCCCGCACCCGCGGTGGCGCGCTCACCTCCGCCGCGTCCAACATCGCCCGCAACATCGGCGCCAAGGCGCTCGTCGCCTTCTCGCAGACCGGCGACACGGTCCGCCGCCTCGCCCGGCTGCACTGCGAGCTGCCGCTGCTCGCGTTCACGCCCGAGCCGACCGTGCGCAACCAGCTGACCCTGTCGTGGGGCGTGCAGACGTTCGACGTGCCGTTCGTCCAGCACACCGACGAGATGTTCCAGCAGGTCGACATGGCGATGGCCGGGCTGCCGTGGCTCAGCGCCGGTGACGACGTCGTCATCGTCGCGGGCTCCCCGCCCGGGACGCCCGGCTCGACCAACACCCTGCGCGTGCACACGCTGGGAGCACTGTCACATGAACACGGGGCGTAATTCCCTCTAGATTGCAGGGGTGGATGAGCTCGCAAGCGGACAGACGGCGGTAGACGCCCTCATCCGACTCCTGGACCTTGAAGCGCTGGGGGACGACCGGTTCCTGGGCATCAGCCCGCCGGTCGGCCCCCAGCGTGTCTTCGGCGGGCAGGTCGCCGGCCAGGCGCTCGTCGCCGCCGGCCGCACCGTCGACCCGGAGCGCCAGGTGCACTCGCTGCACGGGTATTTCGTGCGCCCCGGCGACCCGGCCGAGCCGATCACCTACGCCGTGGAGAACATCCGCGACGGCCGCTCCTTCTCCGTGCGCCGGTCCGTCGCCAAGCAGCACGGTGAGGTCATCTTCTTCATGTCGGCGTCGTTCCACGTCCCCCAGGACGGCCTGGACCACCAGGAGGCCGCCCCGTCCGACGTGCCGCCGCCCGAAGAGGTCCCGACCATGGCGGAGCGGCTCGCGAAATACCCGGAGCGGGCCGGCATCTGGGCGATCATCCCGCGCCCCATCGACGTGCGCTACGTCGGCGAGCCCGGCTGGGTCCCCCCGGGCGACCGCCCCGCCTCCCCGACGCAGCGCGTCTGGATGCGCATCGACGGCAAGCTCCCCGACGACCCCCTGGTGCACGCGTGCGCGCTCACGTTCGCCTCGGACCTGACGCTGCTGGACTCGGTCCTCGCAGTGCACGGCGCCGTCTGGGGCCCCGGCGGCTTCGTCGGCGCCAGCCTCGACCACGCCCTGTGGTTCCACCGGGGGTTCCGCGCCGACGAGTGGTTCCTCTACGACTCGGTCAGCCCCTCGGCCTCCGACGCCCGTGGCCTCGCCACCGGCCGCATGTTCACCCGCGACGGCCGCCACATCGCGACCGCCGTGCAGGAAGGCCTGTTGCGACGCGTGGGAGGATGAGTCATGCGCCTTTCAGCCCGGGTCGACTACGCCCTCCGCGCGGTGGCGGAGCTCGCGGCATCGGCCGGTGACGGCAAGCTGGTGACCGCCGACCGCCTGGCGTCCGCCCAGCAGATCCCACCCAAGTTCCTCGAGAGCATCCTGCTGCAGCTGCGCCGCGGCGGCGTCGTCGTCGCCCAGCGTGGCCCCGAGGGTGGCTACCGGCTCGCCCGGCCCGCCGCCGAGATCAGCCTCGCCGAGATCATCCGCGTGATCGACGGCCCCCTCGCCAACGTCCGCGGCCAACGCCCCGAAGACCTCGGCTACCACGGCGCCGCGTCCGCATTGCAGGATGTGTGGATCGCCCTGCGCGCCAACGAACGCCTCATCCTCGAGACGGTCACCATCGAGGACGTCGTCACCGGCGAGCTCCCCGAACGCGTCCGCGATCTCGTCGCCGACCCCCGCGCCTGGGTCTGACCCACGGCGGGCAAACCCGAGCCAAAGCAGAAGTTCCCTGCTCACGTCCGTCGTGGCGAAGGTCCGCTGCTCCCGTCAGACGCCGGTCAGGCCCTGGGGGGCCTGACCTCTCCCGCCGCCGGCAGTGGCCGTAGGCCGCGACCGTCCCGGCCGCGACGAGCACGCGGCCGTGGACGGCCGCGACACGACCTTGCGGTCGTGACCGTCCGGGGCCGGGCGGGTCGCGGGCTGGACGGGGGCTGGGCGGGGGAGTCAGTTGACCTTGGAGACTTTGTCTCACCCTGACGAGACAAAGTCAACCAAGTCAACACCGCCAATGCCGCCGGGTTTC
>NZ_JBEXDG010000084.1:0-34460 GCF_040605635.1 Dactylosporangium sp. NPDC005555 | reverse complement strand
GGTCGACAGCATGTGTAACGGGAGCTTCGTTGCTGCGCAAGCCGCCACGCGGCATCGACAACCCTCGACGCAAATCCTTAACTCACCGGCATTGAGTCATAGGTGCACGAAGTCTTCCGGATCATGACGAAGGCGGCGTTACCAGCCGACGGCCACCAGCAGCCACTGCGGGTCGCCGTGCGAGACGAACGACGACTGGCTCGCGTAGTCGTCGTACGGGAACCCGTACGCGAGCTTGTCGATGCCGTGGTCGTGCCAGAACTTCGCGTAGTAGTTCGCCGGCGCCGCCTGGTAGTACAGGCTCGGCGTCGACCACTGCGACTGCGGCAGCTGCCGCACGTGCCGGTTGAGCGCGGCGCAGTTGGCGGGGTCGTTCGCGAGCACCCCGGCGCAGCCGAACACGTCGGACGTCGGGGCGTTGATGCCGTACTGCGCGGCGTACGCGGTGAAGTAGCCCGCGTTGACCCCGCCGGCGCGGAACGTCGGGTCGCTGCCCGGCGCGATGATCCGGTACGGCGCCTGCGACTGCGCCAGGACGTCGAACTGGGCCGGCACCTCGTCGATGAACCGCTGGAACGTCGCCGCCCGGCTCTCCGCGAACGTCGCCTGGTCCTCGCCGACCTGCACGTCGTAGCCGTCACGGGCGTGCAGCCGCATCGCGAGCTTCAACCCGAACGCGTCGACCCGGGTCGTGTTGCCGTTGAAGACCGCGGGCCCGACCGTGAACTCGATGAAGTCGTAGTACTGGCTGTTCGGGCTGCCCAGGTAGAAGTACATGCGACCGGCGGAGTTCGCGGGCATGTCCAGGTAGGGCTGCTCGGCGATGCTGTGCGTCTGGCCGTTGAAGCTCCAGTACACCTGGCTGTCCGGGTACTGACCGTTGGTGCGGTTGAGCACCTTCACCATGACGACGTTGGCCGGGTTGGGGATCGAGGACGTGTCGCCCCAGAACGACCCGGGCGGCTGCGACGTCGGCGGCTGCGAGGTCGGCGGGGTGGGGCCGCCGGTGGTTCGCACCGCGAGCTCCCACAGCGAGTAGCCGTAGGCGGTGGCCCGCACGGTGCCGTTCATCCGCACGTACCGGCCGCTGCCGGTCACCGCGAGGGTCTGGATCCCGCCGGTGCCGGTGGTGGTGGAGTAGGCCGTCGTCCAGGTGGTGCCGTTCGTGGACAGCTGGATGGTGAACGACCGGGCGTAGGCGGCCTCCCAGTTGAGCACCACCTGGCAGATCGTGACGGTCGCGCCGAGGTCGACCTGGATCCACTGCGGGTCGCTGAACGCGCTCGACCAGCGGGTGCCGGTGTTGCCGTCGACCGCCGCCGACGCGGGCGACGCGGCGTTCTCCGTCGAGGACGCGGTGGCCGGGCGACCCTGCGCGGCGTTGGCGCCGCCGCAGCCGGTGCCGACCGTGCCGTACACCTGGAACTCCCACAGCGAGTAGCCGTAGGCGGTGGCCCGCACGGTGGCGTTCATCCGCACGTACCGGCCGCTGCCGGTCACCGCGAGGGTCTGGACACCGCCGGTGCCGGTGGTGGTGGAGTAGGCCGTCGTCCAGATGGTGCCGTCGGTGGACAACTGGATCGTGAACGACCGCGCGTAGGCGGCCTCCCAGTTGAGCACGACCTGGTCGACGGCGGCGGTGCTGCCGAGGTCGACCTGGATCCACTGCGGGTCGCTGAACGCGCTCGACCAGCGGGTCCCGGTGTTGCCGTCGGTGGCCAGGGCCGCGCCCGACGCGGCGTTCTCGGTGGAGGAGGCCGTGGTCGGGCGGCCCTGGGACAGCAGCGGGCCGGCGGCGCTGGCCTCGGAGGTGACGGTGACGGCGGCGTACCCGGCGATCAGCACGGCGACGAGCAGGCCGGCGAGGCGCCGGCCCTTCAATCTGCGCATGGTCTCTCCCCTGGGTGGAGGGTGTGGAGGGCAGGACGGACCGGCGCCGCACCACGGGCGGGGTGGCGGGCGTTCGGTCGTACAGCGGGAAGAGAGCGCTCTCTCAGACTCAGCGTGGTCGATCCGCCGAGGCTCGTCAAGAGGTCGCGTTTTGACCATCGCCGATGCGGGCACGGGCTCCTGAGGGAATCCTGGGAGGTGCACCTTGTCCGACACGCAATCTGCCCCGGCGCCGACCGGCGGCATCATCCGCAGCCTCATCCCAGCAAGGATCGACCGGCTGACCTGGGCCCCGTTCCACACCAGAATGGTGCTGGCGCTGGGCACCGCCTGGGTCCTCGACGGCCTGGAGATCACCGTCGCGAGCGCCGTCGGTGCGGTGCTCAACAAGGACGAGACCCTCGGTCTCAGCAGCACCCAGGTCGGCGCGATCGCCACCGTGTACCTGCTGGGTGAGGTCTTCGGCGCGCTGTTCTTCGGCCGCCTGTCCGACGCCCTCGGCCGCAAGAACCTGTTCGTGGTCACCCTCGGCGTGTACCTCGCGGGCAACGCCCTGACCGCGCTCACGTGGGGCAACGGCACCCTGAGTCTCATCTTCCTGTACCTGACGAGATTCATCGCCGGAGCCGGCATCGGCGGCGAGTACGCCGCGATCAACTCCGCGATCGACGAGATGATGCCCGCCAGGTACCGCGGCCGCGTCGACATCGGCGTGAACGGCACCTACTGGGGCGGTGCCATCATCGGCACCCTCGGCACGTACATCCTGCTCAACCACATCTCGCTGAACATCAGCTGGCGGCTGGGCTTCCTCATCGGCCCGGTCATCGGCCTGGCGATCTGGGGGCTGCGCAGGCACCTCCCGGAGAGTCCACGCTGGCTGATCATGCACGGCCGCGAGGAGGAGGCCGAGGCGAGCATCGCGTCGATCGAACGCGACGTCGAGCGCTCCGGGCAGACCCTCGCCCCCGTCGACGAGAAGGCCGCCATCGACATCCGGCCGTCCGCGTCCCACGGCTACCTGTCGCTGATCAAGGTGCTCTTCAAGCACTACCCGTCCAGATCCGCGCTGTCGGCCACCCTGATGATCACCCAGTCGTTCCTGTACAACGCGATCTTCTTCACGTACACGTTGGTGCTGTCGAAGTTCTACGACGTCGACGCGGAGAAGACCCCGATCTACCTGATCGCCTTCGCGCTGGGCAACCTGGCCGGCCCGCTGCTGCTCGGCCACCTCTTCGACACCGTCGGCCGGCGCAAGATGATCACCGGCACCTACATCCTGTCCGGCGTCCTCCTGGCGATCTCGGCCTGGATGTTCGACGCGGGGCTGCTCAACGCGCTCACGCAGACCCTCGCCTGGTGCGTCATCTTCTTCTTCGCCTCGGCGGGCGCCAGCTCCGCGTACCTCACCGTCAGCGAGATCTTCCCGCTGGAGGTCCGGGCCCAGGCGATCGCGGTCTTCTTCGCCATCGCCCAGTGCTTCGGCGCGATCGGCCCGATCTTCTACGGCTGGCTGATCGGCGAGGGCGAGGACCCCGGCAAGCTCTTCATCGGCTACCTGGTCGGCGCCGCGGTCATGATCATCGGCGGCGTCGTCGAATGGCTCCTGGGCGTCGACGCCGAGGGCAAGTCCCTGGAGGACGTCGCGAGTCCCCTGTCCGCGGTGTCCCGCTGACGACCGTCCCGCTCGTGGTACCGTTCAGTACCATGAGCGGGACGGCACTGCGGTGGGCGACCAGGCACGGGTTCGCGCGGATGGGGATCAGCGCCGCCGCGCGCAAGGGAGACATCCAGGCGCGGTACTTCGTCGATCCCGCCGTCCGCGAGGACCCGTACCCCTTCTACGACCGCATCCGCGAGCAGGCACCCCTCGTGCGCGGCAGCCTCATGTGGGCCACCGCCCGGCACGACGTCGCGTCCGCCGTGCTGCGCAGCGACGCGTTCGGCGTCGGCTTCAGCGACCGGCGGCTGCCCGCACCCGTCGCGCTGCTGTGGCGGCTCGCCCGGCGCACCACCCCGATCGGCCCGGTCGACCCGCCGTCGATGCTCGTCACCGACCCGCCGGACCACACCCGGTACCGGCGCCTCGTCTCGAAGGTGTTCACCGCCAGGGCCATCGAGGCGCTGCGACCCAAGATCGAGCAGACCGCCGCCGAACTGCTCGACGGGCTGGGACCGCGGTTCGACCTGGTCGAGCGGTACGCGGCGCTGCTGCCCGTCACCGTCATCGCCGACATCCTCGGCGTGCCGCTCGACATGCGCCGGCAGTTCCTCGCGTGGGGCACCGCCGCCGCGCCGACGCTCGACCTGGGGCTGACCTTCCGGCAGTACCGGCGGACCGAGATCGGCATCCGGCGCAGCAACGCGTGGATGCGCGGCCACTTCGAACGCCTCCGCAAGCACCCCGGCGACGACCTGCTCAGCCGGCTCGTGCACCTGGAAGGCGAGCAGCTCACCGACGACGAGCTCCTCGCCACCGCCGGCCTGCTCCTCGCCGCCGGCTTCGAGACCACCGTCAACCTCCTCGGCACCGGCGCGGCGCTGCTGATGGCGCACCCCGCGCAGCTCGCGGTGCTGCGGTCCTCGCCGGAGCTGTGGCGGGGCGCCGTCGAGGAGATGCTGCGCTTCGACTCGCCGGTGCAGAGCACGGCCCGGGTCTGCCAGCGCCCGGTCACGGTCGCCGGCGTCGCGCTGCGACCGGGGCACGTGGTGGTGCCGATGCTGGGCGGGGCGAACCGGGATCCGGCGGTGTTCACCGACCCCGCCGTCTTCGACGTCACGCGGGCCAACGCCCGGGACCACCTGTCGTTCTCCGGCGGCGTGCACTACTGCCTGGGCGCCTCCCTGGCCAGGCTCGAGGGCGAGGTCGGGCTGCGGACGCTGTTCGACAGGCACCCGGATCTGGCCGTCGCCGGCGCGCCACGCCGCCGGCGGACCCGGGTGCTGCGCGGCTACGCGTCGCTGCCGGTGACCGTCTGATCCTGTTGTTCCGCCCTGTTCCCGGATGCGGCATGCTGTTGCCGTGGTCTTCGAACTCGGCACCGACGGCCCGAAGGTCATCGTCGTCGGTGTCGACGGCTCCGACCCGTCACTGCGGGCCGGCGCGTACGCCGCGGGCCTCGCCCGCCGCCAGGGCGCCCGCCTCGTCGTCGTCTACGTCGCCGGCACTCCGACCGCGAGCCTCTTCGTCGCCGGCGCCGCCGCGGCCGTCGAACAGGCCATCACCGACGCCACCGAGGACATGCGCCGCCAGGTCGAGGCGGGCTCGGTCCACGCCGGCATCCGCGCCGAGTTCGTCGCCGCCCGCGGCGACCCCTACTCCGAGATCGTCCGCGTGGCCACGGAACTGCGCGCCGACGCCGTGGTCGTCGGCGCCTCCTCCCGCTTCGGTCACCGGTTCGTCGGCTCCCTCGCGGTCCGCCTGGTGAAGGCCGGCAAGTGGCCCGTCACCGTCGTCCCCTGAAAATCACCTCCGGTAGGCAGCCGGGAGCGTTCGACAGCGTCGGCTCGGCGGGGTTCCTGATGATCCGGAAGAGTTTGTGCTGCTCTGGAGCCTGTTGCGTTTTGGCGGAAAACTGTCTCGTCGACGGTCGTCGCGACCCTCGACGGCTACCGATCGGCCGCGACCGGCTCGCACAGCCGTGTTTTTCTCAGCACGGAACGTGAGACGGCCATTTCGCAACAGGCTCTCTGGCGACACAAAGTCTTCCGGATCATGGGATAGAGGCAGCGTCAGGCGGTGCGGAGGGTCAGTTCGGTGATCTCGCTCGGGGCGAAGATCCGGAACGGTGGGCCCCAGAAGCCGGTGCCGCGGCTCGTGTAGAGCTGGGTACGGGCGCCGTGGCGGGTCAGGCCCTGGACGACGGGCTGGTCGAGGCGGACCAGGTAGTGGAACGGCCACATCTGGCCGCCGTGGGTGTGGCCGGACAGCTGCAGGTCGATGCCGTGCGTGACGGCGTCGTCGACCTGCTTCGGCTGGTGGGCGAGCAGCAGCACGGGCAGGTCGGGGTCGGCGCCCGCCAGGGCGGTGGCGTGGTCGGCGCGGTGGCCCTGCAGGCCGGTGCCCGCGGCGGTGCGGTCGTCGACGCCGGCGACGACGAGGCGGTCGCCGCCGCGCTCCACGACCAGGTGGCGGTTGTGCAGGGCCTCCCAGCCGAGGTCGCCCATCCGCTGGAGCCAGCCCTCGGCCTCGCCGTAGTACTCGTGGTTGCCGGTGACGTACACGCGGGCGTAGCGGGCCCGCACGTCGCCGAGCGGGGCGGACTGGGCGGTGCGCTGGGCGACGGTGCCGTCGGCGATGTCGCCGGTGTGGGCGACGATGTCGGCGTCGAGGGTGTTGACGACCTCGGTGACGCCCTTCGACCAGCGGGCCCTGTCGATCGGGCCGTAGTGGGTGTCGGTGAGCATGACGACCTTCAGGCCGTCGAGGCCGGCGCCGAGCCGGGGGATCCTGACCTCGACGCGGCGGACCCGCGGGATCCGCATCGCCTCGGCGTAGCCCCACAGCAGCAGGCCGGCAGCGAGGACGAACGTGAACGCGGCGACGATCCTGGAGCGCAGCGGGTCGGCGACGCCGCCGGAGAGCAGGCCGAGGCGCAGCACGTCGCCGGCGACCGCCCACACGAACAGCTGCCACACGACGCCGAGCGTGGTGTCGGCGATCCGGGACGCCCCGTCCAGGTGCCGGCGGCCGTGGCCGAGCATCATCAGCACCGGGAACGCGACGGCGGCGCCGGCGAAGACGACGGTCCCGCCGATCTGGACGCCCACGGGCCACGCGTTGCCCGACAGCACCAGTGACCACCACGGCACGCCGAAGAGCAGAGCGAGCACGGTGGTGAGCGTCAACGCGAAAACGACGGGGCGCAGCAGCGACCGGCGCCGCTCGACAGGGACCGCTTCAGTGGTAGCCACGCTTCAGCATGGCACGCAGTGCCACCTACCGGCCAAGCCGGACCTGTGACGCTCCTCAGCCACGACCTCAGTGATACTTGCGAGCCGAGTTGTCCCGGTTTGCCGCCCCGGGGGTGTCCTCCCAGTGGCGGCGCAGCAGCTCCATCTCGTGCCGGCGCTGCGCGGTGACGTCACGCATGGTGATGACCATGCCGCGGACCAGGCGGTCGTCGCGCAGGTCCCGGAAGCGGACCTCGACGAGGACCCGGGTGCCGTCGGGGCGGCGCAGGCTCCACGTGTCGCGGGTGCCGTCGCGGTCGCCGGTCAGGGCCAGGCCGAGGGTCGCGTCGACCTGCGCCCGGTCGTCGGGGGCGACGATCTCCCGCAGGGTGGCGAACGGTGTCGGCCAGATGCCGAGCAGTTCGGTCACCGAGGGGCTGGTGTACCGGATCCGTTCGTCGTCGTCGAGGACGAGCACGACGTCGTTGGTGTGCTCGGCGACGGCGCGCAGGTAGTCGTCGCTGTCGCGGCGGCTGGCCGCCTCGGTGAGCGCGATCCGGGCCAGGGCCAGGGCGGCCTGCCCGGCGAGGACGGTGACGGCGTCCTGGACGGTGTGCAGGTCCCGGCGTTCCGCGGCGATGTACAGCACGGCGGCGTCGAGCGGGCAGACCAGGACGTCGCCGAACTCGCGCAGCCGGTCGTGCCACAGCGGTGGGGTCGCGCTCACCGGCACGATCCGCGGCGCCGACAGCTCGTTGAGCGGCAGGAGGTCGGTGAGGTTCGAGTCGACGACGATGATGTGCGGCGTGTCCGCGGGCAGCAGCTCGCGGACGGCGGTCCGCACCGCGACGGCGACCGCACCGGCGTCGGTGACGCTGACCAGGACGGTGCCGGCGTGCCGGAGGGTCCGCTCGCGGCGCAGCCCTTCGGCGTGGTGCCGCACCGCGTCGTTGAGCCTGGTGACCAGCAGCGCGAGGGTGATGCCGGACACCGCGGCGATGACGGGGCCGTCCTGCACGGGACCGGTCATCGCCTGCACCAGCAGCACCAGGGGCGCGAAGGCGACAGCGGCCAGCAGCCACGGCAGGCCGAGCCCGCGGTCCGGTGTGTCCGTGGCCGCGGGGGTCGGCGGGGGAGCGGTGAGCCGGGCCATGGACGGCAGCAGCGCCGCCGCGCCCCAGGTCGCGTACAGCACGACATAGGCGAAGTCGGCGGGCCCGCCGGGGTCCAGCCCGCCGCGGGACTCGGCGATGCCGTACGACACGTCGCCGACGAGCATGCCGGCGGCGCCGGTGGTGAGCAGGATCGCGGACGGGTTGCGCGGCGCGGCCCGCACGAGCCGCACGGTGACGACCAGCACGACGACGTCGCCGAGCGTGAACGCGGCCTGGATCGACCATTCGGTGCCGGTCAGGCCGCCGCCGCCGGCGAGGCGCGGGCTGACGACGAACACCCAGCCGGCGAGCAGCGCGGCGCTGCCGAGCGCGAGGAGGTCGAGCAGGCCTGCCCGGCCGACGAGGGTCGGGGAGGCGCGGGTCAGGCCGATGAGCGCGGTCGCCACGAACGGGAACATCGCCAGGTAGCACAGGTTGGCCAGGGACGGCGGGTCGGTGCCGGCGCCGGCGCCGGCGACGAGGCCGAACAGGAAGTCGCCGCCCATCATCGCGACCAGCGCGGCCGCCAGGGCCCACCACGGGCCGGGGCGCCGCGGCCGGATCCGCCGGACCCCGAACACGATCGCCGCCGCGCCGCACAGGCCGATCCCGGCCCAGGCGACGGAGTCGAGCTCGGGCGCGATGAACAGCACGCAGCCCAGCGCGGTCATCAGTGCGCCGTACACCGCGGTGATCAGGACCTGCCGTCTGCCCATCGACTTCCTTACCGTATGTAGCGTCCTCTATATCACATCGTGGCGGCTCAACCTAGGTCGCGAAGGTCGGCGAGCAACTGCGGCGTCACCCACTCGCGCCGGTCGCGGGCCTCTTCGCCGACCACGCCGCGGCTCGGCATCTCGGCCAGCAGCAGGGTCGAGAACTGCAGCCGGTACAGCATGAGCCGCCGCCGCTGCGTGTCGCTGAACGTGTACGGCCCGCCGTGGTAGCCGCGCAGGACCGGGTGGTCCGGCAGGTCCTCCATCCGGCGGCCGATCGCGGTGGACACGAAGTCGTAGAGCGGGTCACCCCAGAAGTAGCGCTCGCCGTCGACGAGCCCGGTGAGGCGGCCGCCGTCACACAGGACGTTGCCGTCCCACAGGTCGAAGTGGACCAGCGCCGGCCGGTCGACCTCGGCGAGGGCGTCGGCGTGCCGGTCGATCGTCGCGAGGAACTCCTCGTCCGTCAGCGGCAGGTGTACCGCCCAGTCACGGGCATCCGCGAGGAGGCCGGCGGTCATGGCCGTGAACGCGGACGGCCAGGACGGTCCGGACGGGCGCCCGTCGCCGTCGTAGCCGAAGTGCTCGCCGGTGATGCCGTGCAGGTGCCGCAGCGCCACCCCGAGCTGCTCGCGCACCGCCTCGCCGGTCGCCTCGTCGCCGAGCTCGGTGAGCGGCCGGCCGGGCAGCAGACCGACGACCACGACGTCGTCGTCCTCGAACAGCACCGGCGGGACCGGCACGTGGGTGGTCGCGGCGCCGACCGTGCGGTAGTAGCGCGCCTCGGCCGCGATGACGCCGCGCTCATACCGCAGCAGCGGCACCCCGGCGGGCGGCCCGACCTTCACGGCCACGTCGCGCCCGTCGCCGAGCGTCGCCCGCCAGACCGTGGCGAACGTCCCGCCGGACAACGGTCCACAGTGGATGGTCTGCAGCCCGAACCGCTCGTGGAGCAGCGCGGCCATGTCCTGCTCGGTGTACAGGCGCTGGGTGGGACTGACGGCGTTCGGCACATCGACACTGTAGGCGAGCCGCGGCGTCCCCGGGGCGCTCTCGATCAACATAGGCGTTGATCATTGCCTCTGTTAAATCCTGTATTGACAAGTATTGGGGGTGGTGCAGACGACCTTGCAGGCCATAGCGTGCACGAAACGCCTGACTCAATGGGGAGGCCAAGTGAGGAAAAGGCTAGCGAGTGTCGCCGTCGCCGGATTGGTGGGCGCGGCGCTCGTGGCACTGCCGCAGAGTCCCGCCGCGGCGGCGCCGTCCAAGGAGCTGAGCGACGGCATCAAACGCCAGCTCGCCGCCGGTGTCCAGGTGGTGCCGAAGCGGCAGTCGACGCTGAAGGCGCCGCAGAACGCCGTCAACCCCTACACCGCCCTGCTGCCGGACGTCAGCACGGTCGACAAGTACTACTGGTCCGAGGTGGCCAAGCAGCAGGCCACCGCGCGCGCCAACCTCAAGAAGAACTCCCTCGCCGCGGCCGCGACCACCCCGCTGATCCATGACGAGGCCGAGCCCCGCGGCACGTTCGGCTCCAACGACAGTCACGCCACCGCCGAGCTGGTCAAGGGCTTCGGCACCGGCAAGAAGGTCAACAACCGGGCCCGGGTGCTCGGGCAGCTGTCGCCGGAGACGGTCGGCCTGTCCACGGTCTCCGCCCCGGCCGAGGACAACGGCGCCATCCCGATCGCCTCGGACCTGCTGCTCGGCGCGGGCCGCAAGGGCGTGGCGACCACCGGGGACATCGGTGACGGTCCGCACGGCAGCGCCGGCGACGACACCGGCGACTTCGACTTCATCAAGGTCACCGCGACGGCCGGGCAGCAGCTGCTCGCGGGGACGGACACGCCCAGCGGGCCGCTCGACACGGTCATCGGCCTGTACGACGCCGCCGGTGTGCTGGTCGGCACCGACGACGACGGCGGCCCGGGGCTGGACAGCCTGCTGGACTTCACGTTCACCACGTCCGGCACCTACTACCTGATGATCGCGGGCTTCGGCACCGGCACGGTGTTCCCCGCCGACCCGTTCGACTCCGGCAGCGGGCTCGGGTCGGGCAGCGAGGGCCCGTACCTGCTCAACGCCACGCTCGCCTTCCCCGACCGGGACTTCTACGCCGTCGACCTGGCCGCCGGGGACGTCCTCGGCGCGTCGGTGACCGGGGTCGGCACGCGGCTCACCGTCCGCGACCCGTCCGGGCGCATCGTGTTCGGCTCCGAGCAGGACGCCAGCTTCATCTACGCGCCGAGCTCGCCGCTGCCCGGCGGCGGCAACGCCGTCGTGTCGCAGGTCGCCGCGACCACCGGCCGGTTCACCGTCGAGGTCGGTGGCTCCGCCGGCCTGTACGACATCACCGTCGAGGCCTACCGTCCCGGCCCCGAGGCGCAGGACAACGGCACCGTCCAGACGCTGTACCTGGACTTCGACGGAGCCCGGATCAACACCGCCATCTTCGGCGGCCCCGGGGTGCGCACCCTGTCGCCGCTCGCCGGGTTCCTCGGCAAGTGGGGCCTCACCGCCGCCGACGAGAACAAGGTGATCAACGAGGTCATCGCGTCGGTGAAGGAGAGCATCATCACCGACATGAAGGCCCGCGGCACCGACCCGCGCTTCGGGCTGAAGATCCTCAACAGCCGCGACGACCCGGACCCGTTCGGCCAGCCGAACGTGCACCGCGTCGTCGTCGGCGGCACGATCGCCGAGTCGGGCATCGACACGATCGGCATCGCCCAGTTCATCGACCCGGGCAACTACGCGAACGAGGACAGCGCCATCGTCCTGCTCGACGTACTCAGCAACCCGAGCGGGGCGGCCTCGCTCAACACGTACATCACCCCGGCCAGCAACAAGATCAAGTTCATCGGCCGGGCGCTGGGCAACGTCGTCACCCACGAGGCGGGTCACCTCTACGGCAACTTCCACACCGACCCGCTGAACACCACCCCCAACCTGATGGACGCCGGCGGCGCGTTCCCCGGCCTCTTCGGGGTCGGCCCGGACAACGTCGGCGGCACCGCGGACGACGTCGACTACGACTTCGGCGACGACGAGTTCTTCCCCAACGAGGGTCTCGTCGGCATCGAGGACACGCTGAACACCGCGGCCTGGGGCCTCACCAAGGGCAAGGCCAAGTGAGGCGTTAGGTAGCTCACCAACCGGAAGATCCGCGTCCACGGTGGGGTTTCCCCCATCGTGGACGCGGACCCGGGCATCGTGGTGATCGGCGCCGGGCAGGCGGGGCTGTCGGCGGCGTACCACCTGCGCCGGCTCGGCCTCGACCACGTGGTCCTCGACGCGGACGCCGCGCCGGGCGGGGCGTGGCAGCACCGGTCGCCGTCGCTCGGGGTGGGGGAGCTGCACCGCATCTTCGACCTGCCGGGACTGCCGTTCACGCCGCCGGCCACCGGCGCCGCCGCGGCGGTGGTCGCGTCCTACTTCGCCGCGTACGAGCGGCACTTCGACCTCGACGTGCGCCGCCCCGTGCGCGTCCGCTCCGTCTCACCCGGCGCGTCCGGCTTCGTCGTCGACACCGGCGCCGGGGTGTGGCACGCGCGGGCGATCGTCAACGCGACCGGCACGTGGACGCGGCCGTACGTCCCCGCGTATCCGGGCTCCTTCGCGGGCCGGCAGCTGCACTACGCGGACTACCGTGGCCCTTCGGGGTTCGCCGGACTGCGGGTCATCGTCGTGGGCGGCGGCAACTCCGCCGTCCACGTGCTGTCGGAGCTGCCCGGCGTCGCCGCCTCGGTCCGCTGGGTGACCCGCCGCCCGCCGGTCTTCCACGAGGGCGAGTTCACCGAGGACCACGGCCGCGCCGTCATCGCCGAGGTCACCTCCCGCGTCACGGCCGGCCTGCCGCCGGCGAGCGTCGTGAGCGTGACCGGCCTCGGGTACACCACCCTCGTGCGCGCCGCCCTCGCCAAGGGCGCCCTGGACCGGCACCCCATGTTCGACCGTCTCGTCCCCGGCGGCGCCATGTGGGGCACCACGTTCGAGCCCGCGGACGTCATCATCTGGGCGACCGGCTTCCGCGCCGCCCTCACCCACCTCGCGCCGCTGCACCTGCGCGAGCCCGGCGGCGGCATCCGCATGGCCGGCACCGCCACCGTCCGCGAGCCCCTCGTCCACCTCATCGGCTACGGCCCGTCGGCCAGCACCGTCGGCGCCAACCGCGCCGGCCGCGACGCGGCCCGGTCCCTCGCGCGGTCCCGCTCCCTGGCGGAGTCCCCGCCGTGACCTGGGATCAGGGGCGTGGGGGCGCGATGGAGGAGCGCGGGCGCAGGGGCATGTCGACCAGGCGGACGCCGCCCGTGCGGTCCGGGTCCAGGAGCAGCTCCACGGCGAGGCGGCCGAGCTCGAAGTGCGGCAGGGCGACCGACGTCAGCTGCGGCCGCAGCCACGACGCCAGGTCCGAGTCGTCGAACGCGACCACCGACAGGTCCTCCGGGATGCGCAGCCCCGCGGCGGCGACGGCCTGGTAGGCGCCCAGGGCGAGCCGGTCGTTGAGGCAGATCAGCGCCGTCGCGCGGGGGCCGGCGGCGAGGAAGCCGCGGACCGCCTCATAGGCCGGCTCGGGCCACCACGACGCCTCGACCGTCCCGGCGACGCGGGCCCCGGCGGCGGCGAGGGCCTCGTCGATGCCGTCCCGGCGCAGGCGGGCCGCGTGCACGTGGGCCGCGGACTCGCCGACGATGTGGATGCCGTCGCGGTGTCCGGCGGACAGCAGCGCCATGGCGGCGGAGCGGCCCGCGGCGAACTCGTCGGGGACGACGGCGACGGCGCGGCGCCCGGCGGTGAGGCAGTTGACGAGGACCACCGGATGGCCGCGCAGCGCCGCCGGGATGCGGATCTCGCGGGTGTACATCGCGGCGTAGAGAAACCCGTCGACGCCCCGGTCGAGCATGTCCTGGACGAGGCGCTTCTCGGTCGCCTGGTCACCCTCGGTCTCGCCGATGAAGATCAGGTGCTGGCGCGTCAGGGCGGTGGCGGTGCTGCCACGGATGATCTCACCGGCGAACGCGTCGGTGGCGATCGTGTCCGACACCAGGCCGATCGTCTGTGTGACGCTGGTGCGCAGGCTGCGGGCCGTCAGGTTGGGACGGTAGTCGAGCTCGCGCGCGGCGCGCCGGACCCGCTGCTCGGCGTCGGCGGAGATGCGCATGTCGCGGCGGCCGGTCAGCACGAACGAGGCGGTCGTGCGCGACACCCCGGCACGTCTCGCGACATCGAGGAGCGTCACCCGGCCGGTCGTCATGCCACCCCTTCCGAGGAGAGGAAAGCATCAGTTTGACCTATGGAAAGCCACCCTTGGCGCAGCCGCCCACGCACGGCGCCCGTTCGATGATGCTGAATGCGTTTAGCTGCACCGGCGGGAACCCCGACGTCCCCGGAGCCCCGGTGAGGCCGGTCACAACGGCGGTGCCGCTGCCTTCCCGGCCTTCTCCGGCAGCGTCCCGCGGCACCGGGTCGGGCCTCCCGGCCGACCTGCCCGTCTCGACGCTGCGCGGGTGTCAACGGCGGCCGAATCCGGGTTCCGGCCCCCGTCACCTGATCGATGGATGCCGCTGCGGTCTGGTGGTGTCCACTGTGTACGGTGCCCGGCACGTCCTGCAGGCGCTCGGGTCGGTCCTCGCGCCGGGAGGGCCACGGCCCGCTCCTGGCGACCCCGGTCCCGGCCGACGCGCCGCGCATGGTCGTCCAGGTCCCGCCGGGCGGCGACGACGTGGACGAGCGGAGCCGCGCGACTGACGCCGTGCTGAGCCACCGCGAGGCCGCCTTCGACCAGGACCACCGCCTGGCCACGGCGCGAGCGCGAACTTTGTGCGTTCCCGCCGGGCACGGGACGTCGTTGCTGCCCGTGAGCCGGATGATCACGAACCCGCCCGGATGGGCACCCGGCGGCATCTGCCGGCGGACGTGACCGGTTCTTGAACTCCATGACCCGCTGGTCGGTGAGCACCGGCAGCCCCCGCGCGCCCAGGGTGCGCAGCAGGCTCTCCTGCCCCGCGCCGATCTTGGCCATCGGCTTGCGGTGCGGTCCCGGCCCGATGACGTCCTCACGTCAGGCCGAGCCGACGGCCGCCCGCGCGCGCTGGTGCGGTTCGACCGGCGCGCTGGGACCGAACAGTCCCATGAGCGGTCACCTCGCCCCGGCGGTGCGGGTGCGCACGATCGCGCGCACTTCCCGGCCGGTGGCGTCCTCGGTGACGGCGCGCCACGGCGAGGTCGGCATGCCCCGGCCGAGCCAGACGACCAGGACCGCCCACCAGACCAGCATCTTGCCGAGCGTCATCAGCATCCACGGGAGATTGGGCAGCAGGAACTCCCGCCAGTTCAGCCCGGTCTCCTGGAAGCGGGCCCGATGCAGATAGACCAGGCCGCTGGCGAGGATGCCGATGAGGTTTGTGCAGCCGAGGAACGTTGCGAACGAGTCCATGGCGCCTCTTCCGATGTCCGGACGGTTTCGCTTGCCGTGGTGTTCTGACGGACCGCGATGGCGCCCGCGGCGCGTCCGGCCGCGCGGTCGGGCTGCGCTTGTCGGGCTGCGCCTGTCACGGTGCGCCTGTCACGGTGCGCCTGTCACGGTGCGCCTGTTGCGGTGTGTCCGGGACACCGATGATGTCGTGGACATCGGTCGCGTCGGCATCCGCCTACCACCCGTCGCTGAGGTCACCCGCCGGTCGGGCCCGCGGTGCCGCCGCGTGGTCGGCTGCCGCGGCCAGGGCCGCGGCCAGAGTGACGCGCGGCCGGGCGTGCGCCGTCAGATGGCCGCCTTGCCGTTGTTCTTGAGCGAGCGGGTGACCTTCTTCGGCAGGCTGATGTAGCACCGGGCGTTGCGGTTGCCGGCCTTCCACTCCGGCTCGCCCACGGCGAGCGGCCAGAACCCGTAGGCCGTCTTCGCCTTGGCCAGGACGCTGTCCGTCGACCCTGTGTACGAGCGGATCCTGTTCAGGCAGCCTGTGCTCCACGCGGCCGTGCGCGTCTTCGTGTCCGTCGGGTAGACCGCGCTCACGGAGGTCACGTTGCCGACGAACTCGACGTCGTGCGGGGCGGTGCAGGCCTGCGGGTCCACGTCGGTCCAGCTGGCGCCGGACTCGATCCGGGTCCCGCACCCGAGCAGCATGTCGCCGCCGGCCTGCAGGGCGTCCTTCATCGTCTCGGTGCGAGGGTCGAGGATGCCGCGCTCCGAGCGCAGCGCGGCGACGTCGCACCGGAAGAACCGGGCGCCGCCCTTCCACTGGCGGCTGGTCGGTGCGTACAACAGCATCCGCAGCCGGCCGACCTGCCAGGACCCGCCGAGGAACTTGGTGAGCTCCGCGTCGCACACCGCATAGGTGTCGGCCAGGTCGGCCAGGTCCGGCGCCTGGTCGGCGTCGGCGAGCGCGCCCGTGAAGTGCCCGACGTGCACGGTCTCGGCCACGTGGCTGAGGTCGCACGGCGTCTGCACCAGGGACAGCGACGTGCTGATGAGGGTGATGACGTTGTCGGCCTTGGTCGCCCAGCAGTCCCCGGCCCGCGGCTCGGCGACCTTGGCCTCGCCCATCATCGTCCACTCGTCGACGAGGTCCCTGTCGACGCCGGCGGGCACCTTGACACAGCCGGTCGCCGCGGCGAGCACCAGCGCCAGCACGGCCACCATCCGAAAACGCACCACGTCTCTGCCTCCCCGCGACCGCGCGCGGACGCAGCATGTCAGCAGTCGATCATCGTGGCAAGAGCCGTGCTCAGACCGCCTTGCTGCCGTTGCCCTTCAGTGACCGGCTGATCTTCTTCGGCAGCATCACGAAGCAGTGGGCGTTGTGGTTGCCGGCGCTCCACTCCTCGGCGCTGGACGCGACCCGCGGATACCAGTACTGCGCCTTGGCGTTCGCGAGCGCGTTGATGGCGCCGCCGGTGAAGGTGCGGATCTTGTCGACGCACGCGGTGTCGAACGCGGCCTTCGCGGCGGTCTTGTCCGCCGGCCACGCGCCGGACTTCGACGTGATGAGGCCCATGAACTCCGCGTCGTGCGGTGCGGTGCAGGCCGCCGGCGTCATCTCGGTCCACTTGTCGATGCCGCCGTCCATGACCGCGCACCCGTGCAGCCGGTCGCCGCCGGCCCGCAGGCTGCCCTGCAGCGACGCCGTGCGGTCCTCGATGGCGCCGGAGATGCCCGTGAGCGAGGCGACGTCGCACCGGTAGAACCGGGCGCCGCCGCGCCACTGGGTCGCCGTCGGTGGATACACGAGCATCCGCACCCGGCCGAGCTGCCAGGACCCGCCGAGGAACTTCGTGACCTCGGCGTCGCAGGCGGCGTAGGTGTCGGCCATCCTGTCCAGCGTCGGCGGCAGGTCGCCGTCGGCCGCGGCGCCGGTGAAGTGCCCGACGAGCACCGTCTCGATGCTGTGCTTGTCGGTGCACGGCACCGCCGTCGTGGCGACCGGCACCGACACGATCTTGTCGACGTCACCGGCCGAGCTGGTCCAGCAGGCGCCGGCCTCGGGCTCGGGCACCTTGGCCTCGGCCATCATGGCCCAGCCGTTGACGAGGTCCTTGTCGACCCCCGAGGGCACGCTCTTCGCGCACCCCACCGCCGCCACCAGCGTCAACGCCAGGACAGCCACCATCCGGAACCGCACCACGTTTTGCCTCCCCCGCGAACGCGCGCGAGGGCAGTCTGTCAGCAGCCGATCGGCCGCACAAATCGGTTCCGCCGTCATACACCCGTGGTCGCGGGCAGCTTACCGGCGGTGACGGCGGCGACGAGTTCGGCGTGGTCGGCCTCGGTCCGGTCGGCGTACGCGGCGGCGAACGTCGCGAACCCCTGGTCGAACTCCTCGCCGTCGGCGGTGTCCGGGGCGCCGCAGTACCCGGACAGCGTGCGCGGGTCGATCGACTGGGCGTGCGCGCGGGCGAGGACGACGCCGCAGACGCGGGCGTAGTCGTCGAGCTGCCCGGCGCGCAGCGTCGTCGGGTCGATGGCGCCCTTCATGTCGCGGAACTGCCGGACCAGGAACGGCACGCCGCCGATGCTGGTCCAGCCGAGCAGGACGTCGCTGACGGTCTGCATCCAGCGCTGCCCGCGCACGACCCGCTCGCCGTCGTGCTGGTCCGGCACCGGCGGCAGGAACGGGGCGAGGGACGAGGGGCGGGCCTGCTTGACCTGCAGGACGAGTGCCTCGTCGCCGTTGCCGTGCAGGAGCACGACGTACGAGCGGTAGCCGACGCTGCCGAGCCCGACGATGCGGTGGGCGACGTCGACGACGGCGTACCGGCCGAACAGGGTGCGGATCTCCTCCTCGAGGGTGGCGGCGTAGCCGTCGAGGGACTCGATGACCGGGAACGCCTCCGCGGACTCCAGCGGCGTCAGGATCGGCGGCGCGGGCGTGAAGCGCCACGCGTCGTGCTCGATCCGGGACGTGAACTTCTGCGCCACCCGGCGGCTGGTGTTCTTCTTCGCCTTCCTGCGGACCCGGTCGAACGTCTCGACGAGGTCGTCGATGCCGAAGTGCTCCAGGGTCGAGTGGTCGGTGGTCAGGTAGTACGCGTCCAGCAGTGACATGTCGGCGAGCTCGGCGAGGGCGGTGCGGTAGCCGGTGGCGCAGTCGCGGGCCGAGTCGCGGCACTCGTCCTCGGGCAGGCCCGCCTCGCGGCCGGCGCTGACGACGCTGGCCGTGAGCCGTTTGAGGTCCCAGTCCCACGGCCCGACGACCGTCTCGTCGAAGTCGTTGACGTCCATGACGATCCGCCGCTCGGGCGAGGCGAAGAAGCCGAAGTTGGCCGCGTGGGCGTCGCCGCAGATGTACCCGGTGAGCCCGGTCCCCGCACCGCCGGCGGCGAGGTCGCCGGCCATGACGGCCGCGGATCCGCGCAGGAACGCGAACGGTGAGCTGATCATCCGGCCGATGCGGATCGGCACCAGGTCCTGGACGCGGTCGCCGTTGGACGCGGCGATCACGGCGACCGGGTCACGGCCGGCGGCGGTCCGCGGCTCGGTCAGCGACTTGACGGGGGTGCTGACGCGACGCTGGACGCCCTCGGCGCGCAGTGCTTCGGGGGTCGCCCATCCGGTGGAGCCGATCATGCTCATACGGTAACGGCCGGGAGCACCCGCGGCGGTGTCGGATTCAGGCCACAACCCGCTGGTCAGCGCCCGCCTGCCCGAGTGCCGGGCGATGCTCGTGCACCAGCGGCGGCGACGGACCCGGGCGGGCCGGCGCCGGGCGTCAGCCGGCAGCGGGGGCCGGGTCCTCCAGCAGGTGTGCCTCCAGTGCGGCCAGGCTCGGCTCCGGCAGGCCCGAGTCGAGCAGATAGCCGCGGACGGAGCCGTGCCGGGCGTGCAGGTCGCCGAGGAACAGGCGCATCGCCTCGGCGGGCGCGGCGAGATAGCGCTCCGGCATCTTCGCGATCTCCGGGTTGACCCGGCGCAGGTACGCCATCGCGGGGCCGGTCGCACCGGCGGTCAGCGCGTAGTCCTCGGCGATGACGTCCTCCGCGACGCCGAGCGCGCCGAGGGTCAGCGCGGTAACGACCCCGGTGCGGTCCTTGCCTGCGGTGCAGTGCACGACCACCGGCGCGTTGTCGGCCTCGGCGATGACCGTGACCGCGGCGACCATCGCGGCGGCGCCGCCGGAGGCGATGTCGAGATACCGGTTCGCCAGCCAGCGGGCGTCGCTGGGCTCGTCGTGGTCGGTCGCGTCCTCCCACTCGGCGTGCTCAGGGTGCAGGTGGTGGTAGGTGAGGCCGGGGAACGCCGGCACCCGGCCGTCGCGGGCGATCTCCCGGGGTC
Source organism: Dactylosporangium sp. NPDC005555 (assembly GCF_040605635.1). Lineage (NCBI taxonomy): Bacteria > Bacillati > Actinomycetota > Actinomycetes > Micromonosporales > Micromonosporaceae > Dactylosporangium > Dactylosporangium sp. NPDC005555. The sequence goes on along the minus strand of NZ_JBEXDG010000084.1, from coordinate 15,033 downwards.
GGCGCAGGTCGATGACGGTGCGCACGCCGAGCGCGGTGAACGACGCGGCGTCGGCCGGGTCGATCCGGGCGAGCGAGTCGGAGCGGAACAGCCGCCGCCAGCGGACCGTGCGCCCACCGGCGCCGCGGTAGCCGCCGAGGTCGCGGAAGTTGAACAGGTTGGGGTGGTCGTAGCTGCGCACGCTGCGACCCTATCCGGTGTGCCGGTAGGGTTCCGTCACGTGGATCCAGCCCGGCCGAAACCCAGGTCCAGGCCCAGAGCACTCGTCACCGAGCCGCTCGGCGCCCTGCTGGCGAGTGTGCCGAAGAGCCGCCCGAGCTGGCTGACCGTGGTCAAGACCACCGTCGCGGCGACCACGGCGTGGGTCCTGGCCCGTCAGCTCGGTGACAACGTCGCGGTGCTCTTCGCGCCGATCGTGGCCATCCTGACGCTGCAGGCCAGTGTGTACGGCTCGATCGCCACCGGCCTGCAGCTGCTCTTCGCCAACCTGGTCGGCACGGCCGTCGCCGTCGGCTGGGTGCAGCTGCTCGGGCTGACCTGGTGGTCCCTGGCCCTCGCCGCGTTCGGTGCGCTCGCCCTCGCGCGGCAGGTCACGAACACGCCGCTGGCCCGCAACCAGCTCACCATCGCGGTCCTGGCGGTGGTCGTCCTGGCTCCGGTCGCCAAGGGGTACGGCCAGTGGCGCTTCATCGACGTCGCCATCGGCAGCGTCGTCGGCCTGGCGGTCGCGGTGATCGTGCCCGAGCGCCCGCGGCTGCGGCAGGCCCGCGAGGCGCTCGGCTACTGGTCGGCTACGTGCGTGACCGTCCTGGCCGACATCGCCGCCGAGCTCGACCGCCGCGACGACGGACCGTCCCTGCCGCCGGCTGAGCGGCACCACTGGATCCAGACGTCCCGGAGCCTGGCCGACCTCAGCGCCGACGCCGCCGCTGAGGTCGCCGGCGTCGAGGAGACCGCCCGGCTCAACGTCGCCGCGGTCCGGCTCCGGCAGCGGGTCGGCGAGCTGCGCGGCGAGCAGCTGTTCCTGGTCCGGATCACGCTGCAGGTGCGGGCCGTGGCCCTGGCCGTCGACCGGCTCTACGACCGGGCCGGGCAACCGCCGGCCCTGGACCGTGCGACGCTCGCCGGGCTGCTGCGCTCGCTCGCCGCGCTGCTCAGGGACCGCGTCGACGGCATGGACACCGGGGATCAGGCGCTGCGGGCGGCGCTGATCGGGGCGGTCGAGCGGACCCACACGGTCTTCCCGAGCGCCGTCGCCGTCCTCGACTCGGTCAGCCTGCTCGGCCGGCTCGACCAGCTGCGGCAGGACATCGTCGGGGAGGACGCGGCCGCCCTGGTCGATCCGGACACCCTGCCGCGATCGTGACTCCCCGCGTCGCACCGGGCATGATAGGGCAGGCTTACCTGGGTTGAGCCGGTTTCGGAGGACGTGGACGGTGCGCAACGGGGACGAGTCACTCGCCGACCTGCTCGGCGGGCGGCGGGCCGCGCTGGACAGCGTCGTGCCCGTCGCCGGGTTCGTGGCGGGCTGGCTCGCCGGCGGCCGGTCGATCGCCCTCGGCGCCGGGATCGCGGTCCTCGGTGGCGCGGCCGTCGCCGTCTGGCGGCTGCGGCAGGGACGGGCCCCGGCCGCGACCGTCGTGAGCCTCCTGCTGGTCTGCCTCGGCGCGATCGTCGCCCTGCGCACCGGCCGCGCCGAGGACTTCTTCCTGGTCAGGCTGCTGACGAACGCGGCGAGCGCGCTGGCGTGGGCCGGCAGCATCCTCGTGCGGTGGCCGTTCCTCGGCCTGATCGTCGGCACCGTCCTGGGACAGAAGACGAGGTGGCGGCGCGATCCCGCGCTGCTGCGGGCGTATCAGGCGGCGAGCTGGGTGTGGGTGTGCCAGTACCTCGCCCGGCTGGTCATCTTCGTGCCGCTGTGGTGGGCGGGGCAGGTGGTGTGGCTCGCCACGGCCCAGGTGGTGCTGACCTGGCCGCTCGTCGCGGCGTGCCTGGCGGCGAGCTGGTGGGTGTTCCGCCGCGGTCTGCCACCGGACCACCCCGGCATCCGCCACCCGCGGCCCGCCCCGGCCGCCACCGACGCCGACGTCGCCGGACCGTGAAGGGCAAGCGTGCCCGCCGGTCCCGACGCGGCGCTGCGGTCCCGTCCGCGGTCTCGCCCGCGGTGCCGTCGTGCCGGCACCGGTCGGCCGGAGACCTTCCCGGCGTGGTGAGGCTCCGAGCGCCGGCCGCCGTCAGGCCGGCGGTCCGGTCCGTGGCGCCGCTGCGTCCCGGATCCGGTCAGGGCGCCTTGAGGGCGATGACGGCCTCGTCGACGGTGTCGGTCAGGGTGAAGACCCGGTCGAGCGCGGTCAGGTCGAAGATGCGCCGGATGCGGGCGTGCGGGCAGACCACCGCGAATCCGCCCAATTCGGTGTCCCGCAACCGCTTGTGCACCGACACCAGGACCCGCAATGCTGTGGAGTCGATGAACTCCACCTCCGACAGGTCCAGCACCAGCAGGGTCGCACCGTCGTCCAGGCAGCGGTGGACCCACGTGTGCAGCGCCGGTGACGTCGCGACGTCGAGGGCGCCCGTGGGCGTGACCACGACGCAGCCGTCGACCGTCACGGTCGCGAAGGCGTCGGTCATGTCAGCTCCCGCGGTGCTGGTCGGTGCGTCAACGGTGGTCCCCCTCGGTGCGCGGATGGTGCTCGTCCCTGAAGGGGCGGCCGGCGCCCGCGACGCGTTACACCCTGGCGGCGACGCCGGTGCGTGACATCGACCTCGCCGCCCCGTTGAGGGCCGCGGCCGATGGTGACGAGACCGGGTTCGCCGTGCTGTGGCGCGCCTTGCAGCCGGCGGTCCTACGGTACCTGCACGCCGTGTGCGGCGACGCGGCGGAGGACGTCGCGTCGGAGACGTGGCTGCAGGTCGTCAGGGACCTGCCGCGCTTCGGCGGCGACCCGACCGCGTTCCGGGTGTGGCTCTTCCGCATCGCCCGGCACCGGGCCATCGACGACGGCCGCCGGGTGTGGCGCCACCGCGAGGAGAGCCGCGACCACGTCGAGACCGGCCGGCCCGCGCCGGACGCCGCCGCCGAGGTCATCGAGCACGCGGGCACCGAATGGGCGCTGCGGCTCATCGGGGAGCTGCCGCCGGACCAGGCCGAGGCGGTCCTGCTCAGGGTCGTCGCGGGCCTCGACGTCGCCGGCACCGCCGAGGTCCTCGGCAAGCGCCCCGGCGCCGTGCGCATCGCCGCCATGCGGGGCCTGCGCCGCCTGGCCGCGCACCCGCAGGTCCGCTCCCGCCGCACGGCCCCCGGCCCGGCCCCCGACACCACCTCCGACCTGCCGCACGCCCACCTGGAAGGTGCCTGATGGCCTGGTTGCGGCGCCGGAAACTGGCGAAATCGGAAGCGCACCGGTTGCTGGACGGCGGGTCCGGCGACTCGCCGCTGGCCGGCCTGCTGCGCGCCGCCGCCGGCCCGGCCCGGCCCGGCGAACTGGCGGGGGAGCGCGACGCGGTCGCCGTCTTCCGCCACGAGCAGACGGCCCGTCAGGAAGCAGCGGCGGGCACGGGGAACGCCGGCAGGGCGGGTGCCGGCCCGCCGCCGCGGCGGCGGAAGCGGTCCGGGCGGCGGGTCGTGATGGTCGCCGCGGCCATCACCGTCGTGGTCCTCGCCGGGACCGGGGTCACCGCCGGCGCCGGACGGCTGCCCGCGCCCCTGCAACGCGCCGCGCACGACTGGATCGACCAGGTGCCGGAGCCGGCGGGACCCGAGCCCACGCCGGAGCGGCCCGCGCGCGCCGGGTCGCCGACCCCGTCCGGGGTGCACCGGCCGTCGCAGACGCCGTCGGTGGCGCACACCAGTACATCTGCCGCAGACTTCAAGAAGCAGTGCAAGGAGTGGCAGAAGATCCGCGACGACCCGGACCGCAAACCGATGGACCCCGCCGACCTGCAGGCCCTCACCGCCGCCGCCGGCGGCGCCGACCGCATCGAGAGCTTCTGCGGCCTGGCCCCGGCCACCCCCGCGACCAGCCGGTCCGCGCAGCCGGGACCGCCGGGGCAGCAGTCCGGCGGACCGGGCAACAACAAGTCGAAAAAACCGAACGGCCACTGAACGCGTGACGTGATCGCGTGCCCGGCGTTGAGCACCACGACGACGACGGATCACCGCGCGACGGGATGGACGCCATGGACGGGACCACCGAACAGCTCAGCATGACCGCCGCCGAGCTGTCCTTCCTGCTCGCCAGCGGGGGCCAGGCGGGGGAGGCGCCCAGGCTGCTCGGCCTGACCGACGCCGACCGGGCCGACGCGGTCCTCAGCGCCGGCCTCGGGTCGCTGCTGCTGCGCCACCTCGCCGCGCCCGTCGACGGGCAGAAGCTGGAGCTGGCGCCGGCCGTCGCCGCGGTCGCCGCCGGGCTGCACCGCCCCCGCGCGTTCGTGCAGGTCGGGCTGACCGCCGAGGACCACGCCGACGGTGCGCTGCTGTTCGAGGCGGAGATGACCCGCTTCCTGGTCGCGGCCCGCGCGTACCGCTGCTACGACATCACCCCGATCGGCGCCGACATCGACGTGCGCGAGCCGCTCCTGGCCATCGCGGACCGGTTCCTGCACCGGCACCGGCCCGCGGTCGCCACGTTCAACACCTCGACCGTCCAGGACGTCGCCCGCGGCTCCGCCCCCTCACGGGCGACCCTCGCGTCGGCGACCGACGGCTCGTGGCGCTTCGTCGGCAGCGACGGCACCGACGAGGCCGCCACCGTGGTGGAGAGCTTCGACGAGGCCGCCACCCTGATGCGCGCCGAACTGGCGAAGATGCTGCCGGTGTTCCAGAGCACCTAGTCCCAGCCGTACGACGCCCGGAGCCGCTCGGCGACCAGGTCGAAGCGCTGCCGGTCGAGCACGGCGCCCTCGCGGCGGATGCCGTGCTCCTCGACGGTCAGGACCCGGTCGAGCCGCACCCAGCTCGGCCGCTGGTCCCGGTCCCACGAGCCGGGGCCGAGGGCGAACCAGTTGCGCTGCCCGTCCCGCTCGCCCTGGCTCGACAGCATCAGCCCCACGAGTGCCGTGCCCTGGCGGCCCACGACGAGGACGGGCCGGTCCTTGCCCTGGTTCGGGTCGTCCTCGTACTGCACCCACGTCCACACGACCTCGCCCGGGTCGGCGGCGCCGTCGAGCTGCGGGGCGTACTCCAGCAGCTTGTCGCTCACATGCTTCGGCGGCGGCCCGGGTTTGTGCAAGGTGGCCCGGGGGGCGGAAGGGGCAGCGGGAGCGGCGGGCTTCACGCCGAGCCGGGTTGCCAGTCCACGAAGAAGTCGTTTCACGCGGACGACCATAGTCCCGATCATCTGGACGGGCCCGTCGGCGGCACGGAACACTGTGCCTCATGTACGACTTCGATGTCCTCGTGCTCGGTTCCGGCCCCGGCGGGCAGAAGGCGGCGATCGCCGCCGCGAAGCTCGACCGCCGCGTCGCCGTCGTGGAGCGTCGCAACATGATCGGTGGTGTCTGTATCAACACGGGCACCATCCCGAGCAAGACCCTGCGCGAGGCGGTGCTCTACCTGACCGGCCTCAGCCAGCGCGAGATGTACGGGCAGAGCTACCGCGTCAAGGACGACATCACCGTCGGTGACCTGGGCGCACGCACCCAGCACGTGATCGGCCGGGAGATCGAGGTCATCCGCAGCCAGCTCGCCCGCAACCGGGTCAAGCTGCTGCAGGGCACCGGCGTGTTCGTCGACCCGCACACGCTGTCGATCTCCGACGAGCACGGGCACTCGTCCCTCGTCTCCGCCGAGAAGATCATCCTCGCGGCCGGCACCCGCCCCGCCCGCCCGGACAGCGTCGACTTCGACGACACGACGATCATCGACTCCGACGGCATCCTCAACATCGACAAGATCCCCGGGTCGATGGTCGTCGTCGGCGCCGGCGTCATCGGCATCGAGTACGCGTCCATGTTCGCCGCCCTCGGCACCAAGGTCACGGTGGTGGAGCGGCGCGACCGGATGCTCGACTTCTGCGACCTGGAGATCATCGAGGCGCTCAAGTACCACCTGCGGGACCTGTCGGTGTCGTTCCGGTTCCGCGAGTCCGTCGCCGCCGTCGAGCGGCACGGCCGCACCGCCGTCGCCGTGCTCGCCAGCGGCAAGCGGATCGCCGCCGACGCCGTCATGTACTCCGCCGGCCGGCAGGGCGCCGCCGACCAGCTCGGCCTCGACAAGGCCGGCCTGGAGGCCGACAAGCGCGGCCGGATCACCGTCGACGAGCACTTCCGCACCGAGGTGCCGCACATCTACGCCGTCGGCGACATCATCGGCTTCCCGGCCCTCGCGTCCACCTCGATGGAGCAGGGCCGCCTGGCCGCCCACCACGCGTGCGACGAGCCGGTCCGCGGCATGCAGCTGCTCCAGCCGATCGGCATCTACACCATCCCGGAGATCAGCTTCGTCGGGCGCACCGAGGACGACCTGACCGACAGCAACATCCCGTTCGAGGTCGGCATCTCCCGTTACCGTGAGCTCGCCCGCGGGCAGATCATCGGCGACTCGTACGGCATGCTGAAGATCATCGTGTCGCCGGAGGACCGCAGCATCCTCGGCGTGCACGTCTTCGGCACCGGCGCCACCGAGCTCGTCCACATCGGGCAGACCGTCATGGGCTGCGGCGGCACCGTCGACTACCTGGTCGACGCCGTCTTCAACTACCCGACCCTCGCCGAGTCGTACAAGGTGGCGGCCCTCGACGCGATGAACAAGATGCGTTCGGTGTCCCGCCTGACCGCATGAACCTCATGGAACCCAGGGCGATGACCGACCAGGACGCCGGCGAGGTCCTGCGGATCTACCAGGCCGGTCTCGACGGCGGCGCGGCGAGCTTCGAGCTCACCGCGCCGCCGTGGCCGGTCTTCACCGCCGCGCGCCTGCCGGGGCACCGCTTCGTCGTCGTGCTCCTGGAGCGCCGCAGCGTGGCAATGTGACCTGTGTCACACCGTCCGGGCCCAACCCCGCGCGCCGCCGACCAGGTCTCAGGGTGGGCAGGGTACGCGACACGGGGGTAGGGCACGGATGCTGCGACACATGAGATGGGCGCTGACCGCCGCGCTCCTGGTAGGGGCCTTGTCCGGATGCACCGGCGACAAGGCCGCCGAGGACCCGTTCGCGGCGTTCGTCGCGGGCTGGCAGCGCGCCGACCTCACCGGCGTCCGGCTGCGCACCCCCGCCGGGCAGCCCCTCGCCGCCGACGCCGGCAGGCAGGTCCTCGCCGACGCCGAGGGCGACCTCGCCGCGAAGCGGCCCGTCCTCGCCCGGCACGGCACGGCGACCGTCCGCAAGAACGACGCCACCACCAGGGTCGGCGTCGACTGGACCCTGCCCGACGGGCGGCACTGGGCGTACGAGACGACCCTCGACGCCCGCAGGATCGACGGCCGGTGGGACGTCTACCTCGGCGCCGTCACCGTCCACCCCGACCTGCCCGAGGGCCGGCGGCTGACGCTGCGGTCCGCGCCCGCGTCGCGGGGCGTCATCCTCGCCGCCGACGGCACCCCGATCGTGTCGGAGCTGCCGGTCGTGCACATCGGCGTCGAGCCGCGCCTCGTCCGCGACGTCAACGCCCTCGTCCAGCGCCTCGACCTGGTCTTCCGGTCCGTGCGGGTCGACGTCGACGTCTCCGGGCTGCCGGGGCGGCTCGCGGCCGCGAAGCCCGACGCGTTCGTCGACCTGGTCACGCTCCGCGAGACCGACTACCGGCAGATCGAGCGGGACCTCGCCGCCACCGACGGGATCGCGACCAGGACCGGGACGCTGTCACTGCCGCTGACCCGCACGTTCGGCCGGGCGCTGCTCGGCACGTCCGGGCCCGCGACGAAGGAGCTCGTCGACGGCGGCGGCGGCGCGCTGAAGCCCGGCGACGTCACCGGCCTGACCGGCATGCAGCGGCGGTACGACACCGCGCTGCGCGGCACGCCCCGCACCGAGGTCGTCGCCGCGGAGAAGACCGGTGCGAAGAGCGCCGACAAGGTCCTCTACGCCGCGCCCGCCACCGACGGCGCCCGGATCCGCACGACCATCGAGGTGAGGACGCAGCAGGCGGCGGAGGTGGCGCTCGCGGCCACCACGAAGCGCTCCGCGCTCGTCGCGGTCCGGGTCGGCGACGGCGCCGTCCTCGCCGCCGCCAACGGCCCCGACGCGGCCGGCTACAACCTCGCGTTCCAGGCCGAGGTGGCGAGCCCGCCCCTGGGGGTGGACGGCGCCGCCGCCGGGTTCGGCGCGGCGTGGAAGCTCGGCGCGGACATGTTCACCGGCCGGGTCACCGACGCGGGCGTCGTCGGCTCGCCGCTGGTCTACGCGGGCGCCGCCGCGGCCGCCGCCCGCGGGCACTGGCGGCAGCCGGTCCTGGTCACCGAGCCGTCCCCGGGGCCGCCCGCCGCCGACGGCCCCGCGGTCACCGGCACGGTCACGGTGCCGGGCATGTCGGTCGGGGTCAGCGGCGACGTCGCCTACTGCGTCTACGTCGAGGGCGCCGGCCGGGACGTGACCGGCCCGATCGCCGAGGCGTTCCTGAAGGCCCTCCGCTCCTGAGCGCGGAGGGCCTTCAGGACGGCTCAGGGCGGTTCAGGAGCAGGTGGTGCCGTTGACCTTGAACGACGCCGGCGCCGCGTTCGTGCCGGAGTAGCTCGCCTGGAAGCCGAAGGCGGCGGTGCCGCCCACGGGGAGGGTGCCGTTCCAGCCGCCGTCGCGGACGGTGACCGCGGTGCCGCTCTGCGTCGCCGTCGCGTTCCAGGCGTTGCTGATGCGCTGGTCACCGGCGAACGCGAAGGTCAGCGTCCAGCCGGACACCGTCGCCGGCCCGCGGTTGGTGATGGTCACGGTCGCCGTGAAGCCGTTGTTCCACTGATTGTCGATCTTGTACGCGACACCGCAGCCGGCCCCGGCGGGAGCGGACGACGACGGCGTCCTGGAAGGCGTGGGAGACGACGACGGCGTCCTGGAAGGCGTGGGGGAGGCCGACGGCGTCCTGGAAGGGGTCGCCGACGCGGATGTCGGCGGCGTCGACGGTACGACACCGTTCAGCGCCAGCTGGTAGGCCAGGTCCGGCACGAACTGCCCGGCACCCGCGGCGCACCCGTCGGCCTCGCCGGGCAGCTTCACCCACACGAACGCGTCGACGCTCGCCTCACCGGTGGCGGTCGTCGGGCCCACGCCCACCCCACGGCCCGCCGGGTCGCACCACTGGCTGCCGTTCGGGCCACGGCCGTTGCGGCTGGTGTCGACGACCTGGTGCAGGTTCGCGGCGCCGATCGCGCTGATGATGCTCCGGCCGTAGGCGACCTCGTCCGCGGTCGTGCGGAAGTTGGACACGTTGCTGTAGAAGCCGTCGGAGCCGCGGACGCCGGCGGCGACGAGCCGGCCGGCCTGGTCGCCGGCCGAGTTCCACGCGGAGTGCCCGGCGTCGAGGTAGACCTTCGCGGACGGGTTCGCCTGCTTGATCACCGTGACCGCGTCGGCCAGGGCGGCACCCCGGGCGGCGACGCCGGCGCTGTCCAGGCAGGTCTGCAGCGCCAGGGAGTCCGGCTCGAGGAGCACCACCGCGGTCCGGGTGCCCAGGCCGGCGGCGAACGCGCGCACCCACGCGGCGTACTCGGTCAGGTTGGTCGTCCCGCCGGCCGAGGCGCCGCCGCAGTCGCGGTTCGGGATGGCGTACGCGACCAGGACCGGGATCTGCCCGGCGGCGTTCGCGGCGCCGACGTAGCCCTGCACCGCCGACGTGGTCTGCGCGGTGTTCGGGGTCGTGAACCACTTCGCCTGCGGCTGCACGCCGATCCGGTCGCGGATCAGGGCGGCCCGCGAGTCGCCCGGGTTGGCCGCGAGCCAGCGCAGCACCTGCGAGTCGGGGTCGCGGTAGAACGTGCCGGTGATGGTGCCGGCGCTCGCCGACCCGCCGCCGGCGAGCCACAGGCCGGCGGTGCCGGCGGTGACGGCGGCGAGCGCGGCGACGGCGGTCTGCCATCGTCGCTGGGATGTGTGCGGGGATCGAAGCACTTGACGGTCCTTCCGGTCACGGGAAGGCCGAACGTAGGCTGCCCCCGGCGACCGGTCCACCCGCCGCCGCGACCCCGGCGGCCGAGCAGCGTAGATGGCGTGAAAGTTACCTTTTGCCGAATGAGGTGAATGAATTCGGGGACGGATGCGCACCGTAGACGCGATGATCGCACCCTGTGCGGCGCCGGTCACGACGAAACCCGCAAAGCTCGCGATTGCCGCGAAGCGCCTGCTCAGCCCGGACGGCATGTCCTTGCAAGGTATTCCTCATTCGGCAGCAAACAATCTACGGTGAGGGCAGGCCGATGGCTCCCCTCGCCAAAAAGCCTAAATAGGACGGCCCCCGTGCCGATGGGGCGTTTACGGGTGTCACTGGGTAGCGTCGTGTCGCCACGTGACGGTCGGGAGGGATGCGTGTCGCCGCGTAGGGTGCTGGCCGGCTACTGCGGGATCATGGCTGTCCTCGTGGTGGCCAACTTCGCGCTGCCCGCGCTGCACCTGATCCTGTGGTCCGCGATCGGTCTCACCAGCGTCGCGGCGATCCTCACCGGCGTCCACCTCAACCGGCCCCGCCGCCGCGCGCCCTGGTTCCTGCTCGCCGGCGCCGTCGCCTCGTTCATCACCGGCGACCTCATCGCCGACGTCCTCACCCGCGTCCTGGACCGGCGGGGCTTCCCGTCCGTCGCCGACGGCTTCTACCTCGCCGTGTACCTGCTGATCGCCGCCGCGCTGGTGGGGCTGATCCGCATCGGCGTCGCCCGCCGCGACCCGAACGGGCTGTACGACGCGGTCACCGTCACCGCCGGGCTCGGGCTGCTGTCGTACATCTTCCTCATCCGGCCCTACGTCGAGGATCCCGCGCTGTCGGTGCTCGACAAGAGCATCTCGATCGCCTACCCCCTCGCCGACATCCTCGTCCTCGCCGTCGGTGCCCGGCTCATCACGGCCGTCCGGCGCGGCCCGGCGCTGCTGCTGCTGGCCGCCGGGGGCATCGGCCTGCTCACCGCAGACGTCGGGTACGGGCTGAAACAGCTCAACGGCGTCTGGGACACCGGCGGCCCGGTCGACCTCGGATGGGTCGCCTTCTACGTGCTGTGGGGCGTCGCGGCGCTGCACCCCTCGATGCGGGAGCTCACCGAGCCGAAGGTGCACCGCGAGGGCGAGGAGCACTTCGGCCGGCTGCTGCTGCTCGGGCTGTCGCTGTTCATCGCGCCGTGCGTGCTGTACTTCGAGATGCGCGGCGGCGAGGTCCACGACGCCACCGTCATCGCCGTCTCCTCGGCGCTGCTGTCCGGGATGGTCCTGCTCCGCCTCGCCCGCGCGATCAACGTCCAGCGGCGGGCCGCGCAACGCGAGCGGCGGCTGCGGCGGGCCGGCGCGGCGCTGCTCATGGCGACCGACGAGCCCGGCGTGACCGCGACCGCGCGCACCGCCATCGCCGAACTGCTGCCGCTCGGCCGGCCGCACCGGGTCGTCCTCGCGCCACTGGGCGGCGCGACGGACCGGGCCGTGTCGATGCCGTACACCCGCAGGCTCGCCCCGGCGCTCGCCGAGGAGCTCGGCGACTTCGAGGTCACCCTGTGCTGCCCCCTGGCGCCCGTGGAGGGTCGTGAGTCGGGGCGGGCGCTGTACATCGCCGCCGACGAGGTCACGCTCGTCGGCGTGCAGGAGGCCGCGCAGATCCTCGCCACCCAGGCGGCCCTCGCGCTGGAGCGGATCGCGCTCGGCGAGGAGATCGGCCGGCGCAACAGCGAGGCCTACTTCCGGACCCTCGTGCTCAACACCGCCGACGTCATCCTCATCGTCGGCGACCACGACCAGATCCGCTACGCGAGCCCGTCCGCGCGGGCCCTCTTCGGCAGCGACGAGCTCGACGGCACCCCGCTGCCGATGGCGTTCGCGAAGGAGAGCCTCGTCGAGGTCGACCGCCGCCTGCACGACCTGCGCACCCGCGGCGTCGACCGGCCAGGCGACGACCTGCGCGTCGTCGGCGCCGACGGCCGCCCCGCGCTGGTCGAGGCGACGTTCCGGGACCTGCGCGGCGAGCCGACGGTCGGCGGTGTCGTCGTCACGCTGCGGGACGTCACCGAACGCAGCCGGCTGCAGGCGGAGCTGTACCAGCGCGCCACCTTCGACGCGCTCACCGGCCTGCCGAACCGTGAGGTGTTCCTCGCCCGCGTGCAGGAGGCGGTCAGCTCCGGCGCCGAGAGCGGCGCGACGGTCGGGGTGCTCATCGTGGAGGTCGACGACTTCAAGGTCGTCAACGACACCCTCGGCCACAGCGCCGGCGACGCGCTGCTCGTCGCGGTCGGCAACCGGCTCACCGAGGCGCTGCGCGCCGTCGACGGCTCCTACGGCGCCGCCGGCACCGTCGCCAGGCTCGGCGGCGACGAGTTCGCGGCGCTGGTCCGCCGGGCCGGCAGCGCCGCCGACGTCGAACGCGTCGCCGAGAAGGTCCTCGCGAGCTTCGCGGCCCCGTTCGAGCTGCCGCACGGCGAGGTCACCGCGACCGCCAGCATCGGCGTGTCCACCACCGCTGAGGCCGCCGACGCCCAGGACCTGCTGCGCCACGCCGACCTGGCCGTGTACGTGGCGAAGGACGCCGGCAAGGACCGCTGGCGGCGGTACGAGTCGTCGCTGCACAGCGCCGTCGTCGAGCGGCACAAGCTGCGTGCCGACCTGGACCGGGCCGTCGCCGACGGCGCGTTCCTGCTGCACTTCCAGCCGATCGTCGCGATCGGCGACGGCCGCACGCACGGCTTCGAGGCCCTCGTGCGGTGGAACCATCCGACCCGCGGCATGGTGTCGCCGGCCGAGTTCATCTCCGTCGCCGAGGAGAGCGGCCTGATCGTGCCGCTCGGCGCGTGGGTGCTGCGCAACGCCGTCGAGGCCGCCGCGCAGTGGCGCCTGCTGCACCCCGGCGAGGACGTGTACGTGTCGGTCAACGTCTCCGCCCGCCAGTTCCGTGGCCAGATCAAGGGCCATGAGCAGGGCTTCGCCCGCTGGGTCCTGCAGGAGATCGACCGCATGGGCCTGCCGCCGGCGAGCCTGCTGCTGGAGATGACCGAGAGCCTCCTGCTGCACGACGACGGCGACGTCACCGCCGAGCTCGCCGCGCTGCGCGAGGCCGGCGTCCGTATCGCCATCGACGACTTCGGCACCGGCTTCTCGTCGCTGTCCTACCTCCGGCGGCTCCCGGTCGACGTCCTGAAGCTTGACAAGAGCTTCATCGACACCATCGCCTCGTCCGCCGAGCAGCACGCCGTCGTCGACATGATTGTGCAGCTCGCAGCGATTCTGCAGTTGCAGATTGTAGCTGAAGGTATCGAAACGGCAGCCGAGCGCGATCTTCTGGTGACGATGGGTTGTCATCTCGGGCAGGGTTACTTGTTCTCCCGGCCGTTGAGCTACGGTGACGCGAGTCAATGGTTGTTGGAGGAAGCGTCGGGGCTTCAACGGGGAAGTCGGACGGCGGCCTGAACCTCGGCCCTCGGAGGACCTGTGCTCGAACACCTCGCCGCCGCTGTCGACGACGACCCCCGGTTCAGCGGCATCGCCCATCTTCGCGCCACCACCCGCTTCTACGACGCGGTCGTCGACGAGATCGACGGCAGGCGGATCCGGGTCGGCGATCACTGGCTCACCGACTGGGCGTCGTGCAACTACCTCGGCTTCGACCTCGAGCCGCAGATCATCGATGCCGTCGAGGGGCAGCTGCGCCGCTGGGGCACCCACCCGAGCTGGTCACGGATGCTGGGCAACCCGGCGCTGTACCCGCAGATCGAGGAGCGCCTCGCCGACCTGCTCGGCGCCCCCGACACCCTGGTCCTGCCGACGATCACGCAGATCCATCTGTCGGTGATCCCCGTCCTCGCCCAGCAGGGCACCCTGCTGGTCGACGCGCGGGCGCACAAGACGATCTGGGACGGCTGCGTGCACGCCCGTGGCCTGGGCGCCACCTTGAAACGGTTCAAGACCCTCGACGAGCTGGCGTCGCTGCTGTCCGCCGATCTGCCCGGGCCGGTCATCGTCTGCATGGACGGCGTCAACAGCATGACCGGCAACATCCCGCGGATCTCGTCGTACCTGGACCTGTGCCGCGCGCACGGGGCGATCCTGTACGTCGACGACGCGCACGGCTTCGGCGTCATCGGCGACCGGGCCTCTGACGAGACCTCGCCGTACGGCACCCGCGGCAACAGCATCGTGCGCCACTACGGCGAGACCTACGACGACGTGATCCTCGTGGGCGGGTTCTCCAAGGCGTACTCGTCGCTCCTGGCGTTCCTGGCCGTGCCGACCGTGCTGAAGAACCGCCTGAAGGCCTCCGCGGCGCCCTACCTGTACTCCGGCCCTTCCCCGACCGCTTCGCTGGCGACGGTCCTGGCGGGCTTCGACGTCAACGCCGAGCGCGGCGACAAGCTCCGCGCCGACCTGCACCGCATGTCGACCCGCGTCCTGCAGCACGTCCGCGGCCTCGGCATCTTCACCCCCAACGTCGACGACACCCCGATCATCGAACTGCCGATCGCCCTGGACCGGGACCTCGTCGAGGTGTCCGAGCTCCTGTGGCGCCGCGGGCTGTTCGTGACGCTCGCCCCGTATCCGGGCGTGCCGCGCGACCAGGTCGGCTTCCGCGTCCAGGTGACGGCGGCGAACACCGACGACCAGATCGACGAACTCAACACCGTCATCAGCGACCTGGCCGCCGCCGACGTCTTCCAGTCGTCCCGCGAGTCCAGCGCCAGCTGAGCTGTTGCCTGTCGCTTTTCTCATGATCCGGAAGACTTTGCGTCGCTCTGGCGACACAAACTCTTTCGGATCACCGAGCCCGGCTGGGCTGTCCGGTGGCGGGTCGGCGTGACCCGTGATCCGGAAGAGTTTTAGTCGCCAGAGCAGCAAAACTTGGCGTTTAACGTCTGGGTCTGGTTTGTCACCCTTTCTGGGGGACAACAGCGGGGCGGCCACCTGATCACTCTTTGAGGAAGAAGACGAAT
>NZ_JBEXDG010000083.1:0-37101 GCF_040605635.1 Dactylosporangium sp. NPDC005555 | reverse complement strand
CGACAAGCCACACGGAGCGCCCCGGCCGAGGACCGGGCCATCACCACGCCCCTGCCGAGCTGCGTGTCCCAAGAAAGATCGACCCGCCGACAAGGCGCCTTGATCAACAGTTAGTGAAAGACCGAGGCTAGGGTCGGCATCGACGTGGATGGGGGGCGTGGGATGGACGGCGGTGGCCGGGTGGGGGAGCTGGTGCGCGCCGCGCGGCGGGCGGCGGGGGTCAGCCAGCGGCAGCTGGCGGACCGGGCCGGGATGAGCGTCGGGGCGGTCCGGGACCTGGAGCAGGGACGGACCCGGCGGCCGCAGCCGCAGACCGTGGAGGCGCTGATCGCCGGGCTGGGCCTGACCGGCGGGCGGGCGGCGGCGCTGCGGACGGCCGCGGGCCCGGCGGAGCCGGCGCAGCCCGTGGACGCGGACGGGCCGCCGCGGGTGTCGGTCCTGGGACCGGCGACCGTCCATCGTGGAGCGCGGTCCGTCGCGGTCGGCTCGGGGCGCCAGCGGGTGCTGCTGGGGCGGCTGGCGCTGTCGGCCGGCACCGCCGTGGCCGTGTCCGAGCTGGTGGACCTGCTGTGGGACACCGAGCCGCCGGTGTCCGCGGCGCACGCCGTGCACACCTACGTGTCGCGGCTGCGGGCAACGCTCGACCCGGCGGGCACCGACCGGACCAGCGTGATCGGCCGGACGCCGGGCGGGTACCGGCTCGACCTCGGACCCGACCGGCTCGACCTCGCCGACTTCCGGCAGCGGGTGGAGCGGGCCAGGACGGCGCCGCCCGCCGACGCGCTGGACCTCCTCGAAGCGGCCCTGGCGATGTGGCGGGGCGGCCCGCTCGCCGACGTGCCCGAGCTGCGGCACCATCCGCTCGTCACGGCCGTGGCGAACGAGCGGGTCACGGTGGCGCTGCGCTTCGCCGGCGTGGCCCTCTCCGCCGGGCAGGCCGGGCGGTGCCTGCCGGTGTTGTGGGAGCTCGCCACCGCCGACCCGTTGCACGAGCCGCTGCACGCGAGGCTCATCGCCGCGCTCGCCGCGAGCGACCTGCAGGCGGCGGCGCTCACGGTGTACCGGGGGATCCGGCGCCGGCTCGTCGACGACCTCGGCGTCGAGCCCGGCCCCGACCTCCTCGACGCCCACCGGCGGGTGCTGCGGCAGGAGCCGGTCCCGGTGCACACGGTCGCGGTCGTGCCGGCGCAGCTGCCCCCGGACGTGGCCGGGTTCGCCGGGAGGACCGCCGAGCTCGCCGAGCTCGACCGGATCGTCGAGGCCGGCCAGGCACAGCCGACCGCGGTCGTGATCGCGGCGATCTCCGGCACCGCCGGGGTCGGCAAGACCGCGCTCGCCGTCCGATGGGCGCATCGTGTGCGGGTCCGCTACCCCGACGGGCAGGTGTACCTGAACCTGCGCGGCTACGACCCCGACGAGCCGGTGAGCGCCGCGGACGCGCTGCGGCAGCTGCTGCGCGCCGTCGGCGGGCCCGGCGCCGACCTGCCGGACGACGTCGACGAGCGGGCCGCCCGCTTCCGCACCCAGGTCGCCGACCGGCGGATGCTGATCCTGCTGGACAACGCCGCCACGGTCGAGCAGGTCCGGCCGCTGCTGCCGGGGACCGCGTCGTGCACGGTCCTGGTGACCAGCCGGGACCGGCTCGCCGGGCTGGTCGCGGTGCACGGCGCCAGGCGGGTCGACGTGGGGCTGCTGTCGGTGGTCGAGGCGGGCGCCCTGCTGCGGCGGCTGATCGGGGACCGGGCGGAGGCGGAGCCGGCGGCCGCGGTCGCCATGGCGGAGCTGTGCGCACGGCTGCCGCTGGCGCTGCGGATCGCGGCCGAGCTGGTGGTGTCCCGGCCCGACGCGACCATGGCGGAGCTGGCGGCGGAGCTCGGCGACCAGCGGTTACGGCTGGCGCTGCTGGACGCCGGCGGTGACCCGCGGGCCTCGGTCGCGGCCGCGTTCTCCTGGTCGCTGCGGCACCTGCCGCCCGCCGCGGCGCGGCTGTTCGTGCTGCTCGCGCTGCATCCGGGCGCGGACGCCGACGTGTACGCGGCGGCGGCCCTCGCGGACGTCACCGTGCCGGAGGCCCGGCGGCTGCTGGCACCACTGGTGCGCGGCCGCATGCTGGACGCGACCCCCGGCGGCCGGTTCGCGATGCACGATCTGCTGCGCGCGTACGCGCTGGGCCCGGCCGACGGCGACGCGCAAGCGTTGGCCCGTGACGGCGGTGACGCTTCGGTCCCGGCCGGGGGCGGTGGTGCCACGCACGTGCCGGCCGGGGGCGGTGGTGGCGCGCAGGTGGTGGGCCAGGCCGGTGGTGCCGCGCAGGTGGTGGCCCGGGGTGGTGGTGGCGCGCAGGTGGCGGGCCAGGCCGGTGGTGCCGCGTGGGTCGGAGGCACGGGCGACGGTGACGTGTCCGGGCCGGGACCGGTCGGTGGTGACGCGGTGCGGGCGGCGCGGACGCGGCTGTTCGACCACTGCGCGGCGGCCGCGGCGGCCGCGATGGACGTGCTGTTCCCGGCGGCCCGGCGGCACCGCCCGGTCGTGCCGCCGACGGCGACGACCCCGCCCCTGCCGGACCGCGACGCCGCCCGGGCGTGGCTGGAGGCGGAGCTCGCCGGGCTGACGGCGGTCGTGCGGTCCGCGGCCCGCCACGGCCGGCCGGGACACGCCGTGGTCCTGGCCCGCACCCTGTTCCGGTACCTGGCCGGCGGGTCGGCGGTCGAGGCGCTCGCCGTGCACCGGGCCGCCTTCGACGCGGCCGTGGCCCTCGGCGACGCCCGGGGCGCCGGCTACGCCGACCTCGGGCTGGGCAAGGCGCAGCACCAGCTCGGGCGGCTCGAGGCGGCGGCCGGGCACTTCCGGCGGGCCCGGACGGCGTTCGAGGAGTCCGGAGACCCGATCGGGCTGGGCCGGGCGCTGTACGGACTCGGCGGCGTCGACCAGGTGCTGCACCGGCACGCGCAGGCCGCCGGACACTACCGCGCGGCGCTGGCCACGTTCCGTGAGGAAGGCGACGACGCCGGCGTCGGCGGCACCCTGATCAACCTCGGCATGGTCTGCTTCCACCTCGGCGAGCACGAGGCCGCCGCCGGGCACTACCGGGAGGCGATCACGGTGCACCGGCGCGCCGGCGACCGGTCCGGCGAGGCGACCGCCCTGACCGACCTCGGCATCATCGAGACGCACCGGGGGGAGCCTCGGCGGGCGGCCGGGCACCACGCCCGTAGCCTCGCCCTCTTTCTCGAGGCCGGCGACCGGCACGGCGAGGCATGGGCCCGCAACGGGCTCGGCGAGGCGGCGACCCGCGCGGGCCGGCCGGCGGACGCGCTCGCGGATCACGCCGCCGCCCTCGACACCGCGGTGCGGGCCGGGATCCGCGACCAGCAGGCCCGGGCGCACGCCGGGCTCGGCCACGCCCACCGCGCGTCGCACGCGCCGGGCCTGGCCCGCGAACACTTCGCTCGGGCCCTCGCCCTCTACGACGACCTCGGTGTTCCCGAGGCCGCCGAGCTCCGCGCCCAGCTGGCGACGACGAACGACTGAGCGGCCGGCGCACGGTACGGGAGTCGTACGGGTAGCGGCGCGTGCGCCGGTTGAAAGGCCCGCTCCCCATGCTGCCCCCGGACGTGTCTGCTGCACGTCATTCACGGAGGGAAAACGCATGGGCAGGTTCTCCTCGGCGCGCAGGCGCGCCGGACTGGTCCTCGGCGGGTTAGGGCTCGGCCTCGGCTGGGTCGCCGTCGTGCCCCACCAGGTGGTCGCGGCGCCGCCGGGCGCCGCGTGTGCCTCGGAGACGGTGCGGCAGGACGAGAAAGCGGCCCGGGCCTCGGCCCGGCAGTGCGGCAGGCGCTTCGAGGTGGCCGCCGCCCGCACCGCGAAGTCGCAGACGTTCGCGAACCCGAACGGCACGATGACCTACGAGGCGTCGGCGACCCCGAAGCGGGTGAAGACCGCCGACGGCTGGACGCCGGTCGACACGACGCTGCGGGCGGCGAAGACCGGCGGGTACATCGCGACGACCACGCTGCCGATGACGTTCACGAAGGGCGGTGGCAGCGAGCCGTTCGCCACCGTGCAGACCTCGGCCGGCGCGTTCTCGCTGCGCTGGCCCACGGCACTGCCCGCGGCCCGGCTCGACGGCGACACCGTCGTCTACCCGGACGTGTTCGACGGCGTCGACCTGCGGGTGCGGGCCTTCGCCGACAGCTTCAACTACGTGCTCGTGGTGAAGACCCGCGCGGCTGCCGCGAACCCGGCGTTGCACCGCATCGCGGTCGCCGTCACCGGCCCCGCCACCCGGTCCCGCGCCGACGGCACGTTCGAGGTCCTCGACGGTGCGGGCGCCGCGGTGCTCGCCTCGGCACCGGCGGGCATGTGGGACGCCTCCAACGGCGGCACCGCCCGCGGCGTGGAGGACCTGACCCGCACCGGCAAGGTCGCTTCCGAGCTCACCGGCGGTGAGCTGGTGCTGCGCCCGGACCCCGCGTGGCTGGCCGACGAGAGCCTCACCCTGCCGTTGTACGTCGACCCGCAGATCGGCATGCCGCGGACCAGCTTCGCGTACGCGAACAGCGACGACTACGACTACTCCGGCGGCGTCGGCGACGTCGCCCGGGTCGGGC
This sequence comes from Dactylosporangium sp. NPDC005555, assembly GCF_040605635.1. Lineage (NCBI taxonomy): Bacteria > Bacillati > Actinomycetota > Actinomycetes > Micromonosporales > Micromonosporaceae > Dactylosporangium > Dactylosporangium sp. NPDC005555. The sequence goes on along the minus strand of NZ_JBEXDG010000083.1, from coordinate 32,491 downwards.
GCAACCCGGAGTGCTGCGGCACCAACTGGCGGGCGTACTTCGCCTTCGGCCTGTCGCAGGTGCACGGCAAGCAGATCATCGCCGCCGAGCTCAAGACCCTGGTGACGCACTCGTGGAACTGCACCGGCACCGACCTGACCCTGGCGCAGAGCGGCGCGATCCAGGCCGGGCTCAACGGCGGCCGGATCGGCTGGGCGCCGGTCGTGCTCACCTCCTTCGGCGCCCGGTCGGCGCAGAGCTGCAGCGCGCCGGGCAACAACCCGAGCTGGATCCTCACCTCGCAGCTGCAGGGCTGGGCCGACGCCCGGTTCAACGACTACACGTTCGTGTTCCTCGGCTCGGAGACCAACAACCAGCACTGGAAGAAGCTGTCGGCGGCGAGCACCAACCTCGTCGTGCAGTACAACACCCCGCCGACGGTGTCGGACCAGACCGCGACCGGTGACGGCAGCACCATCGGCTGCTACACCAGCGGCACCACCGGGCAGCCGACGATCGGCGCCAACAACGGCGTGCAACTGACCACCAAGGTGCAGGACGCCGAGACCGACCAGAACATCGTCGGCAAGTTCGAGTGGCAGGACCTGACCGCGGGCACGGGCGTGGTGACGGTGCCGGACTCGCCGGGCCTGCCGGCGCCGCGCAGCATCACCGTCAACGTCCCCGCCGGCTCGATGCCGAACGGGCACAGCATCCAATGGCGGGTGCGGGCCTGGGACGGCGCCCACTACAGCGCCTACTCGTCGTGGTGCCACTTCCTGGTCGACGGCACCGTGCCCGCCCAGCCGCTGCTCACCAGCACCGAGCTGCTGGACTTCCCGCTGCCGAGCGGGGTCGCCGGCACGCCGGTGACGGTGACGTTCACCCCGCAGAACCAGGTCGCGGACCAGGTCGTCGGCTACTACTACTCCGTCGGCACCGTCGAGTCGACCCCGAAGATCTGGGTGCCGGCCGCGTCGAACGGGGTGGCGAAGGTGCCGATCGTGCCGGTCGACGGCACCGGCAACGCCAACATCCTCAAGGTCGTCGCCGTCGACGCGGGCGGCTACCGGTCGGAGGAGCGGCCGTTCCTCGGCGACTTCCACACCCCGGGCCTGTGGATGTTCCTCCCGGGCCAGGGGACACCGTCGAGGAAGCGGGCGGACGCGACCGGCGACGACAACGCCGACATCGTCGCCGTCACCGACCCCGGCGGCTACCGCACCGCGCTGATGCGCTGGACGACGAAGGCCGACGGCACCGGCACGACCACGCCGGTCACGCCGATCGTCAACGACCCGCAGACCTATCCGATGGCGACCGTCAAGGGCCTCAACGGCGACTTCAACGGCGACGGCCGCGCCGACATCGCCCTGTTCCGCGACTACGGCACCTGCCGCACGACGCTGTCGTGGTGGCTGTCGGACGGCAACGGCTACAGCGCCGCGCAGCTGTGGGACTCCGGCCCCAACAGCTGGTGCTCCGACCGGATGCAGCCCGTCGTCGGGGACCTCACCGGCGACGGGAAGACCGACATCGCCGTGTTCTACCGCCACGACGGCTACCAGGAGAAGGTGTACGTCTTCGAGGCGAAGGCCAACGGCACCGGGTTCAACGCCCCGGTCTCGTACTGGGACTCCGGAGTCGGCAACTGGGACGGCAACCGGGTCAAGGGCGTCACCGCCGGTGACTTCGACAAGGACGGCAAGGCCGAGCTGCTCGCCTACTACGACTACGGCAACTGCGACACGGGCCTGTGGCGCTTCCGCCCGCCGGGCAACGGCACGCTCGCCACGAACCCGATCTACCGCTCCGGAGCCGGCGTCAAGTGCATGACGAACACGGTCGCGCTGCTCACCGGCGACGCCGACGGCGACGGCGACGAGGACCTCTACGAGATCCTCAAGTCCGGCTCCGGCGTCTGCGCGGCGATCTCCACGGGCCAGTCCTTCACGCCCGCGAGCTGCATGGCGATCCCGGGCAGCGCCACCGCACCCTCGTGGCGCTTCACCGGCGGTGACATCGACGGCAACGGCCGCTTCGACATCGTCAGCTTCGACGGCACCGGCAGCAGCACCACGATCAAGGTGATCACCGGCGGGTTCGTCGCCGGCGACTCGAAGACGGAGTGGAACTGGTGTAACTCGACGAGCGTCGTCGGCACGCTCGACCCGACCACGGTGCGTGCGCTGTGAGGGCGCGCCCAGGGTTCGCCGGGCTCGTCGCCCTCGTCGTCCTGGCCGTCGGCGCCGTCGTGACGCCGGCCAACGCCGGGCCGGTCGAGCTCGACCTGCCGAAGGACCAGCCGCTCGTCCAGGGCCGCGACGCCGTCTACCGGGCGCCGGCGAAGGACCCGCAGGCGACGGTGAAGTCCGCGCCTGCGGTGGTCTGGCCAGCCGCCGGCACCGCCGACGTGACACTGCCCGCGTCGGCGTCGCTGCAGGCGACGGCCACCCCGGTCCTCGCCTGGTCGCAAGGACTGCCGATCGGGGCCAGGGCCGGCGCGGTCCTCGGCCCGCAGCAGCGGCTGTCCGGCGAGGCGCTCGGCACCCCACCCGGCAAGGTGCGCCTCAACCTCCTGCCGCACGGCACCGGCGGGCGGGACGTCGTGTTCCGGGTCGGCCGCAACGACGGCCGGTCCGGCACCGGCGCGGTCGTCGTCGGCGTCGACTACACCGGCTTCCGCGACGCCTACGGCGCCGACTGGTCCCGCCGGCTGCGCCTGGTCGCGCTGCCGGAGTGCGCGCTGAGCACCCCGGACCTGCCGGGCTGCCAGCAGCGGGCGCTCGACTCGACCAACGATCCCGTGACCGGCGTCGTCTCCGCCGAGGTCGCCGCGCCGGCCCTGCTCGACCAGCGGCTCGACGCGACGACGGCGGCCGCGCCCCAGTCACGCTCCGGCGTGCTGGTCGCGCTCGCCGCCGGCGCCGAGTCCGACGGTGGCGACTACAAGGCCACCGACCTCAACGCCGCCAACAAGTGGACCGCGGGCGGCAGCGGCGGCGGGTTCTCCTGGGGCTACCCGATCGGGCTGCCACCGGGCGCGGGCGGGCCGGTGCCGCAGGTGCAGCTCGGCTACTCCTCGCAGTCCGTCGACGGGATGACCGCCGCCGCGAACTCGCAGCCGAGCTGGGTCGGTGAGGGCTTCAACTGGCAGCCCGGGTCGATCGAGCGCGGGTACCGCGGCTGCACCGACGACGGCAGACCCAACAACGGCGACCTGTGCTGGGTGGGCGAGAACGCCACCATGACCCTCAACGGGCAGTCCAGCACCCTGGTGCTGGAGAACGGGCAGTGGCGGCCGTCGTCGGACAACGGCGCCAAGGTCGAGAAGCTCGCCGACGTCGCCACCGGCAACGGCGACAACGACGGCGAGTACTGGAGGGTCACCACCACCGACGGCATCGAGTACTACTTCGGCCTCAACCGCCTGCCCGGCTGGGACGGCGACGCCGCCAACGAGACGAAGTCCGTCGGCTACGAGCCGGTGTACGGCAACAACACCGGCGAACCGTGCAACGCCGCGCCCGGCTGGTGCCAGCAGGCCTACCGGTGGAACCTCGACTACGTCGTCGACCCGTTCAAGAACACCATGTCGTTCTTCTACGACCGGCACCTCAACAACTACGCCCGCAACGGCAGCGACACCACCGTGTCGGCGTACGTCCGCGACCTGTACGTGCGGGAGATCAACTACGGCACGCGGCAGAACGCGTCCGGCGCCGACACCCGCTTCGCCGGCACCGCGCCCGCCCGGGTGCTGTTCGACACCGAGGAGCGGTGCGTCACCCCGGGCGCCACGTGCGTGCCGAACACCGCGAACGCGGCGAACTTCCCCGACGTCCCGGTCGACCTGTTGTGCGCCGGCACCGGCAACTGCTCCGGCCGCTACTCGCCGGCGTTCTTCACCACGAAACGGCTGACGAAGATCACCACCGAGGTGGCCACCGGGAACCGGACCTGGCGGCGGGTGTCGCAGACGAAGCTCAGCCACCAGTGGAACGACCCGGGCGTCAACCTGCAGAAGGTGCTGTGGCTCAGGTCCATCCAGGGCTGCGGCACCACCGACGACGCCGACGCGTGCCTGCCGGCGGTCCAGCTGACCCCGGTCGGCATGAGCAACCGCGTCGACATGGCCGGCACGACCAACAGCATCACCCGATACCGGATGAGCTCGATCCTCACCGAGTCCGGCAACACCATCGGCATCACCTACTCCGCGAAGGACTGCGTCGCGGGGCAGAGCATGCCGGCCGCCCCCGACAACAACAGCCGGCTGTGCTTCCCGCAGTACTGGGTGCCGACGGGCACCGGCACGCCGAAGCTCGAGTACTTCCACAAGTACCGCGTGGAGAAGGTCGCCGAGGGCGACGGCGGCGAGGCGGACGGCACCGAGGACGAGGAGACCACCTACGTCTACCTCGGCTCGCCCGCCTGGCACTCCGACCAGAACCCCATGGCCATGCCGAACCGGCGCAGCTGGGGCATGTGGCGCGGCTACGAGAAGGTCCGCGTCCTGCGCGGCGCCGCGACCAGCGTGCGGCTGAAGTCGGAGACCACGTACTTCCGCGGCATGCACGGCGACAAGCTCAGCAGCGGCACCCGCACCGCATCCGTCCCCGACTCCGACGGCGGCACCTGGGCCGACGAGGACCGCTTCGCCGGCGCCGTCCGGGAGCAGGTCACCTACCTCGGCGAGACGTCGACCGTGGTCGACAAGACCAAGACCGACCCGTACGAGTACGGCCCGACCGCCACCCAGGACATCCTCGGCGTCACCGTCAAGGCGTGGGTGACGAACATCAAGTCGACCCAGGTCACCACGACGCTCGACGGCGGCAGGCAACCCCGCAGGACCCGTACCACGAACACCTTCCTCGCCGACCGCACCGGGCGCGTGGACCGCATCGACGACGAGGCCGACCTGTCAACGACCGCCGACGATCAGTGCGCACGGCACTGGTACGCCGGCAACGCCGCCGGAACCAACGTCTCGCACCTGTCGCGGGTCGAGGTCGTGGCTGTGCGCTGCGCGGTCACACCGAACCGGGTCACGGACGTCGTCTCGGACGTGCGGGTGTGGTACGACGGGGCGAGTTCCTACTCCACGACGCTCACCAAGGGTTTCACGTCACGGGTCGAGCAGGTCTCGACGCCGCACGCCACGAACCCGGTGTACACGACGACCACCAGGGCGGCCGCCGACGAGCACGGCCGGACGATCGACTCCTGGGACGCCGAGAACTTCCACACCGGCACCGCGTACACGCCGACGACGGGCGGACCGGTCACGAAGACCACCGTCACGAACCCGCTCGGCTGGGTCACCGTCACCGTCACCGACGTCGACCCCGCCAACGGCCGCGCCATCTCCGTCGTGGACCAGGACGTCAGCGGGCCCGGGACGACCCGCCGGACCGACCTCGCCTACGACAAGCTCGGCCAGCTCACGTCCGTGTGGGCGCCGGGCCGGAACAAAGCGACCGAGACGGCGTCGGTGAAGTTCGCCTACGACCTGCGCCAGACCGGCGCCTCCAGCCTCGCCACCAGCAAGCTCAACACCACCGGCAGCGGATACGTGACCAGCTACGCGCTGCTGGACAGCAAGCTGCGCACCCGCCAGGAGCAGGTCCCGGCGGAGGGCGGCAACCGGCTCATCACCGAGACCCACTACGACAGCCGCGGCCTGGTGAAACTCACCCGGCCGGGGTACGGCGCCACCGGCGCGCCGGGCGGCACGCTGCGGCTGGCCCTCGACACGGAGGTGCCGGCGCAGACCCGCACCACCTACGACGGCGCGGGCCGGTCGATCGCCTCGGCGTGGCAGCTCAGCGGCATCACCCAGTGGACCAGCACCACCGCCTACGGCGGCGACCGGGTGGACGTCGGCCCTCCCGCGGGCACGTCGGCGACCTCCGCGTTCACCGACGTGCGGGGCAGGATGACGGCGCTGTGGACGTACCGCGGCAACATCGCGAACCCGGTGAGCGGCGCGCACGACGTCATGAGCCGCACCTACCACCCCAGCGGCGCGGTCGCCTCGACCACCGACGTGTCAGGCAACACCTGGACGTTCGTGGTCGACGCCATGGGCCGGGTCACGGAGGCCAACGACCCCGACACCGGCAGGAGCACGTTCGAGTACGACAAACGCGGCGCGCAGACCAAGTCGGTGAACGCCCGCAACCTCACCATGCTGTACACCTACGACGGACTGGGCCGCAAGACCGCCGAGTACACGGGCAGCCTGGCGAACAAGACGGCAGAGTGGACCTTCGACTCGCTCGTCCACGGCCAGCCGACCGCGGCGGTCCGCTACTCCGGCGGGCAGGCCTACACCCGGCAGATCCTGGAGTACACGGCGTCGGGCAAGGCGAAGAAGGCGAAGGTGACGATCCCGGCGAACGCCATGACCGGCACCCTCGCCGGCGAGTACCTCACCGAGACGACGTACAACGCCGACGGCAGCGTCGCCACGGCCACCGGCTCGACCAAGGTGAACGCGGCGAACTACGCCGGGCTCACCGACGAGACGCTGCAGCTGGGCTACACCGCCCTCGGCAACCCGCTGACCCTGCAGTCCAACCTCGGCACGTACGTCGTGGACACCCAGTACAAGGCGGACGGGCAGCTGGGGAGCATGCAGTTGCGGGACTCGGCGGCCGGCAAGAACCTGCGGCAGCTGTGGTCGTACTACCCTGGCACCGGGCTGCTGTCCAACCACCTGGTGTACGGCGACATCCCCAACACCGTGGCGAAGAACAGCACCTACACCTACGACGCGTCCGGCAACGTCCTGTCGATCGCGGACAAGATCGCGCAGTACGGCGCCGGCCAGGACGACGTGCAGTGTTTCCGGTACGACGACCTGTTCCGGCTCAGCGACGCGTGGACCCCGACGTCGGGCAACTGCGCCACGAACCCGGCGGCGAACGCGCTGGGCGGCCCGGCGGCGTACTGGAAGTCGTACGTGAGCGACGCGAGCGGCAACCGGACCAGCGAGGTCAGCCACCTCACCACGGGTGACGTGACCCGCGCGTACACCTACCCGGCGCAGGGCGTCGGCACCGGCCGTCCGCACGCGGTGACCCAGGTCGCCACCACCACCGGCGGGACGGGCACCGACTCGTACGGCTACGACCTGACCGGCAACGTGACGACCCGGTCGATCGCCGGCCGGCCGTCACAGACGCTCACCTGGACCGCGACGAACCAGCTCGAGACGGTCACCGACAGCGCCGGCACCACGTCCTACCTGTACGACGCCGACGGTGGGCGGCTCATGGCGAAGGACCCGGGCGGCACCACCCTGTACCTCGGCGACGTGGAGTACCGGCTGGCCGGCGGTGTCACCACCGGCACCCGGTCTTACGCGCACGCGGGTCAGACGGTCGCGGTGCGGACCCCGCAGGGGCTCAGCTGGCAGTGCAACGACCACCAGGGCACGGCGGGGCTGTCGTTCAAGGCCTCCGACCTGACCAAGACGGGGCGCCGGGCGGACCCGTTCGGCAACCCGCGCGGCCCGGTGGTGACGTGGCCCTCCAAGCGCGGCTTCGTCGACGGCACCGCCGACGACACCGGCCTGGTCCACCTCGGCGCTCGCGAGTATGACCCGCGGTCGGGCCGCTTCGTCTCCGTCGACCCGGTCCTGGACTCCGACAAGTCACAGGGCATGAACGGCTACTCGTACGCCGACAACAGCCCGGTGACCCTGTCCGACCCGAGCGGCCTGTACGCGTGCCGCGGCAACGAGTGCGCCCCGACCCCGGAGCCGGAGCCGGAGGTGGTGCAGGAGTACGACGTCGCGCGCGTCAACCCCGCCGGCAAGATCACCGGCACGCCCAAGCACTACAAGGTCATCAAGCACAAGGGCCAGGTGTATCTGCAGACCTGCGACTTCTTCCAGCAAGGCCCGACGAACAATCCCGCGTGTTCCACGCCCGAGCACATGGGCGCCGCCGTCGAGTGCGGCAAGTGGGGGAACCTGAGGGGCAATGCCTGCTATGCCTCCGCGGACGGCTGGTACCACGACTTCTACGGTCACGCGTACTGCCCGTTCACGGCCAGTCAGTCGGGCTGCACCCCGAGCGTGATGACGGAGACCCCGAAGCCGGACCGTGGCTGCAACCCGGCGCCACCGGTGATGGGTCCCGCGACCAGGCCTACGAAGCCGATGCCGGAGCGGCAGTACGACAAGTTCGAGTGCGAGAGCCATGACCCGGGCTGCCGGCTGGGCAACCAGCTGTCGTTCGCGCAGTTCCTGCTCGGGTTCTGTCCGCTGCCCCAGTGCACCTTCCTGGGGACGGGTGCCGGGCTCTTGTCCGCGTACTCGTACTACGTGGGCGGTGAGACCGACAAGGGCAACCGGCAGCTGTTCACCACGGTGGTGGGCCTCGCGGTCGGCCCCTGGGCCGGCAAGGGCATCGCGGCCATGGCCTGGAAGGCGGGCCCCAAGGTCAAGGCGGGCCTCGAATACGTCGGCGGCTGGGTCGCGGGGTTCGGGTTCGGCGCGCCGTACTGCGGCACGGAGCCGTTCGGCTGTGACGACGAGGCACCGTCCCCGGGTTGGTGGGATCCGATCAAGTAGGAGCCGTCCTGTGGCTGACAGGCCTGTACGCCCGTACAGGCCGGTCAGCACGTCGGCGACGGGCTGGCTTCCGCCCCGCCGCCTCCGAGGCCCTTCTGTACCTATGGTCCTAGCATCCTAGGACGACGAACGCGACGTGGCCGCGCTCACCGCTTCGCGGGGACCCGCCGGCGGGCGGCAGGGGAGGCGCATGTCGTGCGCCACCGGTTTTCGACGGCCCTGGAAAGTTTCGCGGGTCATGTTCGCGCTCACTGCGGCAGGGATCGATGTGCTTGACATCGTCGATGTGAGCGATAACATCGCGGTGACCTGTCGATGGCCCGCCAGCCGTCGGCGACACCCCCGCCGTGCCGATCCGGCGCAACCACGCGCCGCGCACCGCCCGCCCCCATGACGCGGCCCTGCGCGGACGGAAATGAGGTCAACCATGGCACTCCGACCGCTACCCAGGCGCCTGCGCCACAGGGTGCTCGCCGCCGCGTTCACGGGCGTGCTCGTCGCCGGCCTGCTGGTCGCCGCCGCCGGAACATCGCAGGCGGCGACCACCCAGCCGTGCGACATCTACGCCGCCGGCGGGACCCCGTGCGTCGCCGCGCACAGCACCACCAGGGCGCTCTACGGCACCTACAGCGGCCCGCTGTATCAGGTCCGCCGCGCCTCGGACAACACGACCAGGGACATCGCGCCGGTCAGCGCGGGCGGCTACGCCGACGCGGCCGCCCAGGACAGCTTCTGCGCCAACACGTCGTGCCTGATCACGATCATCTACGACCAGACCGGCCGCAACAACCGGCTGACCCAGGCGCCGCCCGGGGGTTTCCAGGGCCCGGCGGCGGGCGGCTACGACAACCTCGCCAACGCGACGGCGGCACCGGTCACGATCGCCGGGCACAAGGTGTACGGCGTCTTCGTGTCCCCGGGCACCGGCTACCGCAACAACGCGACCAACGGCATCGCCAAGGGTGACCAGCCTGAGGGCATGTACGCCATCTTCGACGGCACCCACTCCAATGGCGGCTGCTGCTTCGACTACGGCAACGCCGAGACGAACAGCCGCGACAACGGCAACGGCACCATGGAGGCCATCTACTTCGGCAGCAACAAGGTCTGGGGCTACGGCGCCGGCAACGGTCCGTGGATCATGGCGGATCTCGAGAACGGCCTGTTCTCCGGCGTCAACCAGCGTTACAACGCCGGTGACCCGAGCATCAGCCACCGCTTCCTGACCGCGATCGTCAAGGGCGAGCCCAACCACTGGTCGATCCGGGGCGGCAACGCCCAGTCCGGCAACCTGTCGACCTTCTACAACGGTGCCCGGCCCAACGTCGCCGGCTACAACCCGATGAAGAAGGAGGGCGCGATCATCCTCGGCATCGGCGGTGACAACAGCATCGGCGCCGCCGGCACCTTCTACGAGGGTGTCATGACGTCCGGGTACCCGACCGACGCGACCGAGAACGCCGTGCAGGCCAACATCGTGGCGGCGGGCTACGGCACCTCGGGCTCGACGAGCGGGCCGGCGGTCGGCTCGAACGTGTCGCTGCGGGCGACGACGGCGTGCTGCACCACGCGGTACATCAGCCACGCCGGCGCGACCGTCTCCACCCAGGTCGTCAGCGCGGCGAGTTCGGCGGCGGCGAAGGCCGGCGCGTCGTTCACGGTCCGCGCGGGCCTCGCCAACAGCGCCTGTGTCTCGTTCGAGTCGCGTGACGCGGCGGGCAGTTTCCTGCGGCACCAGAACTATCAGCTGTTCCTGCACGCCAACGACGGCAGTGCGCTGTTCGCCTCCGACGCGACGTTCTGCCCGCAGGCGGGCCGCAACGGTCAGGGCAGCTCGTTCGCGTCGGCGAACTTCCCGGATCGGCTGATCCGGCACTACAACAACGCCGTCTACATCGCGAGCAACGGCGGCTCGAACGCCTGGGACGCGGCCGGGCTGTGGTCCGACGATGTCAGCTGGGTCCCCGCCCCGGCGTGGGCGTGATGAGGACGCGACTGGTCGCGCTCGCGGCGCTGCTGACGCTGGCGGGGGCGGCCCACGCGCTGCCGCCGGCGTCGGCCGCCACGGTCGACACCACGGCGACGCCACCGGCCACGTATCCGATGCCGGGCCGGGTGACCGGTGACGTGGGTGTGCACGACCCGACGGTGGTGAAGCGGCCCGACGGCACGTATCTGGTGGCCCACACCGGGAAGAACATCGCGTTGAAGACGTCCACGGACCGGGTCGCGTTCCGTAACGCCGGGGTGGTCTTCCCGGGCGGGGCGTCGTGGACGAGCGCGTACACGGGCGGGTCGGGCAACCTGTGGGCGCCGGATCTGTCGTACCGCAACGGCCGCTACTACCTGTACTACTCGGCGTCGACGTTCGGGTCCAACCGTTCGGCGATCTTCCTGGCTACCAGCACCACGGGCGCTTCGGGCAGCTGGACGAACCAGGGTCTCGTGATCGAGTCGCGGACGTCGGACACCTTCAACGCCATCGACCCGAGCCTGCTCGTGGACGACCAGGGCCGGTGGTGGCTGACGTTCGGCTCGTTCTGGACCGGTGTCAAGCTGATCCCGCTCGACCCGGCGACCGGGAAGCGGTCCGGCACGGCGATGCACGGCCTGGCCAGTTACGGTCCTGGGATCGAGGCGCCGACGATCGTCAAGCGCGGCGCCTGGTATTACCTGTACGTGTCGTTCGACCGCTGCTGTCAGGGCGCGAGCAGCACGTACCGGGTGATGGTGGGCCGCGCGGCCGACCCGGCGGGTCCGTACGTGGACCGGGCCGGGCGGGGCATGAGCGCCGGCGGTGGCACGCAGGTCCTGGCGTCGCACGGCAGCATCCATGGGCCGGGGCACGAGGCGGTCCTCGCCGACAACGACGGCGACGTGCTGTTCTACCACTACTACGCGGACAACGGCGCGTCGCTGCTGGGCATCAACCGGCTCGGCTACGACGCCACCGGCTGGCCCTACGTGTTCTAGACGGTGGGCGCCCCCGTGGCGCCCACCGTGCTACACCTTCCAGGCGGCCGCGGTGTCCTTGGCGTAGTCGGCGAAGTCGCGCGGCGGCCGGCCGAGGACGCGGTGCACGTCGTCGGTGAGGTGGGCGTTGCGCCCGTCCAGGACGGTGGTGAACAGGTACATCAGGAGGTCGGCGATCTCCGGCGGCAGCTGCGCGGCGTAGTCGGCGGCCGGCACCTGGACGAAGGTGATGTCGCGGCCGGTCGCGGTGGCGATCTCGGCGGTCGCGTCGGCGAAGGTGAGCAGGCGCGGTCCGGTGAGCTCGTACACCTTGCCGTCGTGGCCGTCTTCGGTGAGTGCCTTGACGGCGACGTCGGCGATGTCGTCGGCGTCGACGAACGGCTCGGGGACGTCGGCGACGGGCAGGGCGACCTCGCCGGCGAGGACGGGCTCGAGGAGGTAGTCCTCGCTGAAGTTCTGGTTGAACCAACTGGAGCGCAGGACGGTCGCCTCGACGCCGGCGGACCGCACGATCCGCTCGCACACCGCGGCTTCCTCCTCGCCGCGGCCGGACAGCAGGACGAGCCGGGTGACGCCTTCGCGGACGGCGAGGTCGGTGAACGCCTGGATGGTCGCCGGGGCGCCGGGCACGGCGAGGTCGGGCTGGAACGTCACGTACGCGCTGCGCACCCCGGTCAGGGTCGACGCCCACGTGGCCCGGTCGGTCCAGTCGAAGGGCCGGTCGGAGGAGCGGGAGACGGCCCGGACCGGGACGCCGGCGTCGCGCAGGCGTTGCGCGACGCGGCGTCCCGTCTTGCCGGTGCCGCCGAGGACCAGGATCTCGTTCGTCATGCGCCAATTGCAGCGCGGTGACGGCGTGCGGGCCATGGCCGAGGCTCGCGGATCCATGTCCGGGCGTCTTTACGGGAAGTTGAGCAGGTACACGTTGTTGGTGGTGGAGTTCGCCGTGCCGCCGGTGTTGTTGATGACGCGGGAGATGGTGCCGACGCCGCCGAGGGAGACGACGGCCATGTTGTGGAACTTGACGCCGGCGACGGCGGGCACCTCGAACGCCCTGGCCGACACGACGGCCGGGTTGGCGTTGAAGAAGCAGTAGCTGCCCAGGCCCCAGGCCTCGAAGGTGGTGACGCCGGTGCCGACCTTGATGGCCGGGTAGCCCTGGGTCGAGCCGTTCATCCACGCGGCCTGGTTCGGCGGGTCGTAGGGCATCTCGTTCTGGAAGAAGACGATGCGCCCGTTGGCGCCGTTCCAGACGACCTCGTTCTTCTGGTAGTGCTCGACGAACAGGCCGGTGGCGAGGACGTTGTCGCCGTTGACGGTGAGCCCGTTGTCGGCGGTGTTGACGGTCCAGCCGACGCCGCTGCCGTGGTCGGCGCGCCACGCCCAGGTGTGGTCGATGATGGCGTTGTTGGCGTTGACGACGAGGCTGTTGGTGGCCTTGCCGGCGACCATGCCGCCGATGCGGAAGAACACGTCCTGGATCGTGGTCGGGTTCGCGGCGTGGGACACGCCGGTCTTGGCCAGGCCGACCTTCAGCAGGGTGTCGCTGTTGGTGGTGCCGGCGTCGAAGAGCAGGCCCTTGAGCCGCACGCCGTCGACGTCGGCGACGTCCATGGCGTTGACGCCGTTGTCGGGGATGATGGTGGCGTACCCGATGCCGAGCACGACGGTGTTGGCCTTCGTCACGTGCAGCGTCTGGTTGACGTGGTAGATGCCGGGGGTGAAGAGGACGTTGCAGCCGTTGGCGAACGCGGTGTTGATCGTCGCGGCGGAGTCGCTGGGCTTGGCGACGAAGAAGGTGCTCATCGGCGCGGACGAGCCGGGTGTGGAGCCGCCGGCCCAGCTTGGCCCGGACGCGTTGGTGCGCAGCGACGGCAGGAACACCCGGTATTTGCCGGCGCCGTCGATGTAGAGGTAGGGCACGTCCCGGGAGACCGGGGTGGTGGCGAGGGTCGTGTAGCGGGGGCCGGCGGCCGGGTTGGTGTTGAAGTTCGTGGCCGGGGCGCCGGGCGTGCCGGAGAAGACCATGTTCCAGTTGGAGCCGCTCCAGCTGCCGAGCTGGCTGTCCTTGGTGTACCACTGCTGCTGCGACGCGGACTCGCTGTTGCCGTCGATCTTCGAGTCGGAGATGTAGCCGCCGCTGGCCCAGCCGTAGCTGGCGGGGAAGAGGTTGAGGCCGCCGATGATGTGCATCCGCCGGAACGGCGCGGCCTGCGCGACCGCCCACCGGTTGGTGCCGCCGAGGGTGTTGACGCTGAGGTTCTCGGTGGAGCGCCAGAAGTTCTGGGTGGCGTTGCCGGCGTCGCTGGCGTTGAACGCGTCGACGGTGACCGCGCCGTTGATCCGGGTGTCGTCGGGGTTGAGGCCGAGGCCGTGGATCGAGGTGTTGAAGCCGATGTTGGCGCCGACGGTGTAGGGCGTGGTGCTCGGCTTGAACAGCAGCGCGTCGCGGCGGGTGGCGAACTGCGCGGTCTGGGTGCTCTTCTGTGCCTCGAAGACGCTGTTGAGCGATGCCTGGATCGTCGCGTCGCTCTGGCTGTGGTCGTACACGTGGACGTTGGGACCGAGGTCCGGGTTGTCGGAGTAGGTCGGGCAGGTGCCGGCCGGTGGCGGCGTCGTGGTGAGGGCGAACTTCTGCGCGCCGGAGCCGTTGCAGTCCCAGATCTGCAGGCGGGTGCCGTTGGCGGTGGCGCCGCTGGGGGAGTCCATGCAGCGGCCGGACTGCGGGTTGCGCAGGGAGCCGTCGGCCTGGGCGACCCACTGCTGGGCGCCGGAGCCGTTGCAGTCCCAGAGCTGGAGCTTGATGCCGTTGGCGGTGCCGCCGCTGATGATGTCGAGGCAGCGGCCGATGGCGGTCAGTGCGCTGCCGCTCCACGTGTAGTGCTGGTCGGCGGCGCCGCTCTGGCAGTCCCACAGCTGGACGGCGGCGCCGTTGACGCCGGTGTCGTCGCCGGCGACGTCGACGCATTTGCCGCCGGGTCCGGTGATCGGGTTGCCGATGACGGCGGCGTCTGCCGAGGCGACCGTCAGGCCGAACGCCGCCAGGGCTGTCAACGTTGTCATAGCGAGGGCGCGGTACAGGGTTCTTGGTACGGCTCTCATGGCCTACCTGCTCTCTCTGCTCATCTGCCGGGCGCCGTCATGGCGGTGAGAGCGCTCTCAGCAATGGCCAAAGTGTTGCGTCGCTCGATTCGACGTGTCAAGGGGTGTGTGCTGCCGTGGTCGGCTGCCGTGGCCGGCTGTCGTGGGCGGGCTGTCGTGGGCGGGCTGTCGTGGGTCGGCTGGAAGTGTCGTACCCGCGGTGCATACTGCTGGTGAACTCGATCGGGGACGGGGGTGTGGTGGGTGTCGACGGATCGCTTTGCCGCGGACCTGGCCCCGGCCAGGGATGCGCCGTGCTGATGCGGGTCTTGGTCCTCACGCTGGTGGGCACCGCGACGGTCGCGGGCCGTGCGGCGGTGATCCCGCAGGTGACCGGGACGGTGCACCGGACCGGCACGCACTCGTTCGTCGTCGGCTCCGCCGACCCGCTCGTGCCGGGGTTCGTGCTGCGATGAGCGCGCCGCTGATCCTCGACGCCGACGCCGTGTCCGCCGCGTGCGGGCCCGCCGACGCGGTCGCGGCGGTCACCGCCGCCCTGGCCGGTGGGCTCGACCCGGCCGCCGACCCGCCCCGCCACGCGGTGCCCCTGGCCGCGGGCCAGTTCCTGCTGATGCCGTCGGAGGCGTCGGCGGCATATGCGGGGATCAAGGTCGCCACCGTCGCGCCCGGCAACCCGGGGCGCGGGCTGCCCCGGGTGCAGGCGTCATATCTGCTGTTCGACGCGGCGACCCTCGCCCTCGTCGCGGTCCTGGACGGCACGGCGCTGACCACGCTGCGGACGCCGGCCGTGTCGGTGGCCGCCGTCCTGCCGCGGCTGCGGGCGATGCCGGAGCCGTTGCGGGTGGCCGTGTTCGGCGCAGGGCCGCAGGCGCACGGGCACGTCGCCACCCTCGCGTCGGTCGCGGCCCTGGCGAGCGTGACGCACCTGGTCCGCACGACCGGTGGTGTGCGCATCGGCAGCCCGCAGGCCGACGACGCGCTGCGGGCCGCCGACGTCGTCGTGTGTGCGACGTCCGCGCGCACACCCCTCTTCGACGCCGGCGTGATCCGCGACGCCGCGGTCGTGATCGCCGTCGGATCGCACGAGCCGGACGCCCGCGAGGTGCCGTCCGCCTTGTGCGCCCGCGCCACGGTCGTCGTCGAGGACGTCGGCACCGCGCTGCGGGAGGCCGGCGACGTGTGCCTGGCGATCGCCGAGGGCGCCCTGCACCGCGACGACCTGGTCACGATGCGGGACGTCGTCACCGGCGCGGTCCGGCCCGGCCCGGCCGCCGCCGGTCAAGTGCCCGGTCCGGCCGCTGGTGTTCAAGCGCCCGGCCTGGCTGCTGCTGGTCAAGTGCTCGGCCCGGCTGCTGGTGTTCAAGCGTCCCGCCCGGCTGCTGGTGTTCAAGCGCCTGGCCTGGCTGCTGCTGGTCAAGTGCTCGGCATGGACCGGCCGCTGTTGTTCAAGAGCGTCGGCATGGCCTGGCAGGATCTCGTCATCGCCGAGGCCGTCATGCGGGGTTGGCGGCGCGCCCTTCAGTGACCAGCAGCACCACCGTGGCGCCCGCCGGCGGTGGTGCCGTGCGCAGCGCCGCGAGGGGTGCCGCGCCGCAGGGACCGGCGTCCACGCCGCAGGCGCTCAGGTCGCGCATCGCGTCGGCGGCCTGGGCGTCCGTGACCGTCGTGCACGCGTCGAGGCCGCGGCTGATGGACGGCCAGGCGAGCGCCGACACGGTGCCGCAGTTGAGCCCGGCCATGCTGGTCGTGCGGGTGGCGACGGTGACCGGGTGCCCGGCCGCGACGCTCGCGTGCACGCAGGCCGCCGAGTCCGGCTCGACGCTCATCACGGCGGTGACCGCGGCGGGCGCGGCACGGTAGTGGGTGAGGGCGGCCTGCAGCAGCGACCCGACCCCGGCCGGCACCACCACGAGGTCGGGCGCGCCGGGGAGCTGCTCGTCGAGCTCGCGGAAGAGGGTGCCGTACCCGTCGACGATCCACCGTGGGACGTCCTCATAGCCGTCCCACGCCATGTCCTGCACCAGGACCCTGTCCCCGCCACAGGAGGTGGCTGCCGCGGCGACGGCGGTGTCGTAGTCGCCGCGGACGTGGGTGACGTCGGCGCCCTCGTCGTGGATCGCCTGGACTGCCGCCGGGTGCACCCCGTCGGGCACGAAGATCGCCGCCCGGTGCCCGAGCTGCCGCGCGAACCTGGCCACGGCCCGCCCGTGGTTGCCGTCCGTGGCGGTGACGACGGTTGCGGGACCCCCGTGAACGGCCCGGTGGATGGCATAGGACGCGCCGAGCGCCTTGAACGCCGGCAGCCCCAGCCGGGTCGACTCGTCCTTCGCGTAGAGCCGTCCCGCGCCGACCGTCCCGGCGAGCTCGGGCAGCTCGACGAGGCGCGTCGGGGCGTACCCGGGAAGCGCCCGATGAAAGCCGAGCACCGCGGCGTCGGCGGGAGCGCACGTCCATGCCGGGTCGCGGAGCGGGTTGACGATCACGCCGGGCCCCGCACGAGGTTGACGTAGTAGGCGACGCCGACGGCGAGGGCGTCGTCGGTGAAGTCGTAGCCGGCGCTGTGCAGCGACGCGCTGTCGCCGTTGCCCAGCAGCGCGAAGCAGCCGGGGACCGCGCGGGCGAACACGCCGAAGTCCTCGCTGGCGGTCCACGGCGGGGTGTCGGCGTCGACCAGCTCGGTGGTCATCCGCGCGGCGGCGACGGCGGTCGCGACGGCGGCCGGGTCGTTGATGGTCGGCTCGAACTCGTGCGTGTACCCGACCTCGCTCGTCGCGCCGTGCGCGGCGCTGATCCCGGCGGCGATCTGCCGGATTCTCCGCTCCAGCAGCTCCCGCACCGCCGGCGTGAAGCTGCGCGTGTCGCCCCGGATCACCGCCTCGGACGGGATCGCGTTGCGCGCCCCGTCGGTGGTGATCTCCGTGCACGACACGACGGCCGGCTCCGCCGGGTCGACGCTGCGCGCCACGATCGTCTGCAGCGCGAGGACGATCTGCGCCGCGACGACGATCGGGTCGACGACCAGCTGCGGCCGGGCCGCGTGCCCGCCGCGCCCGGCGACCCGGATCACGAAGTTGTCCTCGCCGGCCATCAGCCCACCGGCCCGCGTGCTGATGCTGCCGGTCGGATACCCGGGCATGTTGTGCAGCCCGAAGACGGCCTCTGCGGGGAACCGCTCGAAGAGCCCGTCGGCGATCATCGCGGCGGCGCCACGGCCGGGCTCCTCGGCCGGCTGGAATATGAAGTGCACGGTGCCGTCGAATGCCGGCCCGCCCGCCAGCTGGTGCGCGGCGCCGAGCAGCATCGCCATGTGCCCGTCGTGCCCGCACGCGTGCATGACCCCGTCGTGCTCCGACCGGTACGGCAGGTCGCGCTGCTCGGTGAGCGCGATCCCGTCCATGTCGGCCCGAAGCGCGACGGCCGGTCCGTCGTCGTGGCGGAGGGTGGCGACCACGCCGGTGCCGCCGACCCCGCGGGTGACCTGCAGGCCCATGTCGTGCAGCGCCGCCGCCAGGTAGTCGGCGGTGCGTTGCTCCTGGAACGCCAGCTCGGGAATGCGGTGCAGATCGTGCCGCCACTGCCGCACCATCGCGTCCAGGTCCATGCCGCAGCCTCTCACAGGTCCCGGGTGTAGTGGCGGATCTGCTCGCCGTGGTCGTCGGTCTTGGAACGGCCGGACAGGATCCAGCCGAGGCCGGTGTACAGGTGGTGGGCGCGCTCGTTGCTCTGCTGGGTCCACAGCTGGGCGCGGGTGTAGCCGAGCCGGCGGGCCTCGGCCTCGGCCCGGGTCACGACGGCGCCGCCGAGGCCCCGGCGCCAGTGGGCGGGGTGGACGGCGACCATCGTGACGTGGGTGACGCCGGGCAGCGGGTCGGCGCTCGCGCCGTCCTGGGCGAGGGCCTGCACGATCAGGGCCATGGCGACCGGGTCGCCGTCCTGTTCGGCAAGGACGATCAGGGAGCCGGGGGCGGTGAGCATGCGCCGGACCCTGGCCTCGGCGACGGCGTGGGCGACCTGTTCGGAGACGCCGGCGGCCGGGCCGCCGGGCGGCGGGGCGTCGCCTTGCACGGAGCCGTCGTCGAGCGCGGAACGGTCGACGGCTGGGGTGCCGTCGTCGAGCGCCGAACGGTCGGTGGCGGCTGGGCCGTCGTCCAGGGCGGACCGGTCGACCGCCGCCGAGCGCGGGTCGTGCTCCAGGGCGGCCGTGCGGGCGAGGTTCGCCGCGGTCCACAGGCGGCCTGCGGCGGCGGCGTCCGAGGCGTCCCCGACGCGGGTTGTCAGCACCCGTCCCACGCTACCGGCGCCGCAGGTCCGCCGCGGTGAGTGCCGCGTCCAGCAGCCGGGCCTGGGCGGGGACGGCGGGGTCGAGGCCGGTCATCGTGGTGATGCGGTGCAGCCGGTAGTCGAGGGTGTTGCGGTGGATGTGCAGGTCGATGGCGGTCTGCCGGCGGTTGTGGCCGTGCTCGACGAACGAGCGCAGGGTCTCCAGCAGATACGGGTGCGCCAGCAGCGGGTCGAGCTTGGCGGCGAGGCGGTGCAGGCCCGGGCCCGGACGGGACAGCTGGTACTCCACGAGGACGTCGTCGAAGTGGTACAGGCCGGACGTGTGCCCGATGCGGGTGACGAGGTCCATCACGTCGCGCGCCTCCGCGGCCGCCGCAGGGATGCCGGCGGGTGAGGCGGCCGGCGCGGCCGTTGCCAGGACGGGCGTGGACAGCGCCTCCCGCAGGTCCGCGACGAGCGACGACGCGGCGACGCCGTCGGGGAGGAGCGCGACACCGTCGACGTGGTCGACCAGGACGGGGGTGCCGGCGTGCGTGTCGAGGGCGACCTGCACGAGCCGGTCCGGCGGGCGGGTCGCGAAGCGCAGCAGCAGCACCGTGTGCCGGTGCCCGACCTCGACCCGGACGTCCTGGGCGAGGGCCTGGAACGGGTGGCCGTGCAGGAGCGCGGCGAGCAGTTCGCGGCGGGCGCGGGCCGACTCGCCGCGCAGGTCCTCCTGGGCCTGCAGGTGCGCGACGACGACGGCGGGCATCATCCCGGCGAGCCCGTCCAGCAGCAGCGACCCGGCGGCGGCGAGGTCGGCGGGGTCGGCCAGAGCGGTCACCGCGCGCCACCAGGTTCTGGCGCCGATGAGGTACGCCGCGAGCGCCGCTTCGAGGGGGACGTGGTCGCGGGCGCGGCGGGCGGACAGCTCCACCACCCAGGTCAGGTCGCCGGGGCGCAGCGGGCCCTGGTCGCGGAGCATTCTCAGCAGGAGGCCCAAGACGGCGCTGACCGACTCGCGGACCGGCCCGTCGAGGGCCTCGGCCGGCAGGCCGCGGTAGAACGGCACGTCGGCGGCGCATCCGGCGACGATCTCGGCGGTGATGCCGTCGAGCCGGGCGGCGAGTTGATCATGCAGGTCCGGCATCCCGGCATCGTCACATCGCCCAAACCGGTGCGTCAATCATTGCCGCATGTGCGCACAGACAGCCGCCGCCGGCCGGCGTGAGGATGTGGGGACCCCTGACAACGAGGAGGCACGATGTCTCACCGTTCCCGCCTTGCCGCGCTGTGCGCCGCCACCGCCATCAGCGCCGTCCTGCTCGCCCCCGCCCGGCCGGCCGCCGCCGCCGACGTGTGGGACGCGCCCGGCCCGTACGCCACCGCCGTGCAGATCGGTGCCGTCAACACCCTCTACTACCCGCGCGACATCGCCACCAGCCCCCGCCGCCACCCGGTGATCGTGTGGGGCAACGGCACCGGCGCGGCCCCGCTCGTCTACCGTGACCTGCTGCTGTACTGGGCGAGTCACGGCTTCATCGTCTCCGCCGCGAACACGCCCGCCTCCAACCTCGGCATCTCGATGCGGCTGGGCATCGACGCCCTCGCCCAGGCCGACACCGACCCCGGCAGCGTCTTCCGCGGCAAGGTCGACCTCGCCCACATCGGCGCGTCCGGGCACTCGCAGGGCGGCGCGGCGGCGATCGTCGTCGGCGCCGACCCGCGCATCGACGCGATCCTGCCGATCCAGCCGGGCCCCCTGGCGGACATCGACGACGTGCACGTGCCGGCGCTGCTGCTCGCCGGGCAGTACGACAGCATCGTCTTCCCGTTCCTGGTGAAGGCGTTCTACAACGACGCGACGCACATCCCGGCGATCTACGCCGAGGTGCGCGGCGCCGACCACTTCACCGTCGTCGGCGACCCGGGGCCGTTCGCCGCGCCGACGACCGCCTGGTTCCGGTTCCAGCTCATGGGCGACACGGCGGCCCGAGCCGAGTTCTACGGTCCGTCCTGCGGCGTGTGTACGGACACCCGCACCTGGTCCGACGTGCGCCGCAACGCCCTCGTACCGAAATCCTGAAAGGACTCCATCAGTGGACAGCGTTCAGATCTCCACGCCGGACGGCCCGCTGCACGCCCTGCGGTCCGGTGACGGCGGCGGGCCGGTCGTGCTCGCCGCCCACGGCATCACCGCTTCGGCGATGTCGTTCGCGGCGGTCGCCCGCGCCCTGCCCGCCGGGTGGACGCTGCTCGCGCTGGACCTGCGCGGCCGGGGACGCAGCAACGGGCTCCCCGGCCCGTACGGCATGGACCGGCACGCCGACGACCTCGCGAGGGCCGCACGGCAGGTCGGCCGCCCGGTCGTGCTCGCCGGGCAGTCGATGGGCGCCTACGCCGCGCTGCGGGCCGCCGCGCGGGAGCCCGGCCTGTACACCCGCCTCGTCCTCATCGACGGCGGCCTTCCGCTGCCCGTGCCGGCCGGCGCCGACCCCGACGCGGTCCTGGAGGCGACCCTCGGCCCGGCGATCACCCGGCTGCGGATGACGTTCCCGACCGAGGACGCCTACGTCGACGTGTTCCGCCACCACCCGGCGCTCGCCGCGGACTGGAGCGACGACCTCGACGCGTACGCCCGCTACGACGCGACCGGCGAGCCCGGGGAGATCCGGTCCCGGGTCGCCCCGGACGCCGTCGCCGCCGACGGCCGCGACCTCATCGTCGGCGCCGCCACGTCCGGCGACGACCTGCGCGGCCTGCGGCTGCCCGCCGACCTGCTGTACGCGCCGCGCGGGATGTTCGGCCAGGAACCCGGCATGCTGCCGCAGCCGCTGGTCGAGCACTGGACGGCGCAGACCGCGCTGCGTGCCGAGCTGGTCCCGGACTGCAACCACTACACGATCCTCACCGACCCGGCCGCCGCGGCCGCGATCGTGCGGGTCCTCACGAGCTGACCGCTGCCTCTACACTCCTCGCGATGACCGCCGCCGCACGGGGAGACAGCATGTCGTTCGGGCTCACACGCAGGTCCGCGATCCTGGCGGCGGTGACCGGGGCGACCGCGGTCGCCGTTCCCGGCCTGGTGCCGGGGCAGCGGAAGGCGCACGCGTCGCTGCCCGGCAGCCGGGGCGCGATCACGTTCCTGCGCGGCACGCAGGTCTGGATCGCGGACGCCGACGGCGGCGGCGCGCGGCTGCTCGTGGAGAACGCGGGCTACGGATCCGGTAGCTGGTCGCCGGACGGCAGCCGGTTCGTCTACTCGACCGGCCACGCGATCGAGTCGGTCCGCCAGGACGGCAGCGACCGGGTCGTCGTCTACCAGCGCGCCGCCGGCAACGTCACCGGCCCCGAGTTCACCCCCGACGGCGGGTACGTCATCTTCTGCGACACCGGGAAGCTGTACGTCACGGCGGCGGCGACCGACCACGGCACCGCCGACGCCCCGGTGTACGCCAGCCCCGACGGGTCCTTCGCCGAGCAGGTCACCGTCTCCGTCGACGGCACGGTCGCGTTCCAGCGGGACTACGCACTGGACGGTGTGATCCGCCGGGTCGACGGCGTCGGCACCGCCACGACGATCATCACCGGCGGCGCGTGCGAGCCGGACTTCTCCCCGGACGGCACGAAGCTCGCGTTCACCCGCGTGACCGGCGGCAACGGCGCCCCGATCGTCCAGCAGGTGTGGATCGCCGACGCGGACGGCACCGACCAGGTCCAGCTGACGACCGTGTCCAACGCCGGCTTCTCCAACGGCAACCCCGCCTGGACCGCGGACGGCGGCGCCGTCGTGTTCACCAGCCGCGCGGGCGCCAACCGCTTCCTCAAGCGGATCGACGTCGTCACGAGGCAGATCGACCCGCTGGCCGACAACGCGTCCGACGCGACCTGCCAGCCGGTCAACGCCAACCACGTCGAGCGGGTCTGGGGCGCGACCGCGCTCGGCACCGCCGTGGCCACGTCCCGGTACAACTGGGCCGACCACGGGGTCGACGACGGCGTCCGCGCACCCGCGCAGGCTGTCGTGCTGTCCCGCGACGACACGTATCTCGACGCACTCGGCGGGTCCGCTCTGGCTGTGGCGAAGCAGGGCCCGCTGCTGATCACGCCCACCGGGAAGCTGCACGCCGACATCCAGGCCGAGATCCAGCGGATCCTGGGCGGCTCCGGCACGGTGTACCTGCTGGGTGGCACCGTCGCGCTGTCCGCGAACGTGGAGACCAAGCTCAAGTCGCTCGGCTACTCCGTCGTGCGCCTGTGGGGCCAGGACGAGTATGCGACGGCGGTCGCCGTGGCGAAGGCGGTCGCGCCGAAGCCGTCCGCGGTGATCCTGGCGACGTCGCTGAAGTATTACGACGCGCTCGCCGCGGGTGCCGCCGCGGGCGCGAACCCGGGCACGGTCGTCGTGCTCACCGCCGGCGACGCCATGCCCGCGGCGTCGGCCGCCTATCTCAACGCGGTCGACCCGGACCGGGTTGACGTCGTCGCGGTCGGTGGGCCGGCCGTGCGGGCGCTGGGCAACGCCGTGCTGCCGTCGTGGCCCGACGACGCGGAGTTCTTCCCCGTGTTCGGCGCCACGGAGTTCGAGACCGCGGTCGCCGTCGCCGACTTCTTCTTCACCGGCCCGCTGACCGCGGCGGTGGCGACCGCCACGACGTGGTTCGACGCGCTCACCGGCGGGGCGATGATCGGTGCCAACGGAGGTCCGCTGCTGCTGTCGGCGCCGGGCACGCTGAGCGAGCCGACCCGTGCGTACTTCTCCCGCAACGCCGGCACCGTCACCTACGGGGTGCTGCTCGGCGGCCCCCTCGCGCTGAAGGACGCGCTCATCGCGCCGCTCGGCAACGCGATCGCCGTGCGTGACCAGTACGACGTCACCCAGTACACCGAAACCTTCACCGTCGCGAAGACCCTGCGCCGCAGCACACAGCGCCGCCGCGGCGCGCCCGGCAGGCCCGGCACCAAGGTTCTCACCGGCAGCCGGGTGCCCTTACACTCCACGCCGTGATCACCGCGGCGGTGGTCGGCGGCCAACGGGGAGACAGCATGTCGTTCGGGCTCACACGCAGATCCGCGATCCTCGCAGCGGTCACCGGGGCGACCGCCGCCGCGGTCCCCGGGGTCGTGCCCGGGCAGCGTAAGGCGCACGCGTCGCTGCCCGGCAGCGGAGGATCGATCACGTTCCGGCGCGACTCCCAGATCTTCATCGCCAACGCCGACGGCACCGGCGAGCGGACCCTCGTGGACTACGCGCCGCAGTCGAGGGGCTCCGGCGAGTGGTCGCCCGACGGCAGTCGGTTCGTGTACTCGTCGGGTTCGGCCATCGAGTCCGTGCGGCAGGACGGCAGCGACCGGGTCGTCATCGCGGGACCGTCGACCGGCACCCTGGAGGAGCCCACCTACACCCCCGACGGCGCGTTCGTCATCTTCAGCGACTGGTTCCGGCTGCGCATCGCCCCGGCCGGCGGTGGCGGCGGCGGCGAAGAGGGCGAGATCCTGTTCGGCGGACCGTCCGACACGCATCGGAGCGAGCCCGCGGTCTCCGCCGCCGGCACGGTCGTGTTCCAGGAGGGCCAGGGCGAGCAGAGCGTCATCCGGCGGCTCGAGAGCAACGGCACCGCCACCACGATCATCACCGGTGGCGTGTGGGAGCCGGACTTCTCCCCGGACGGCACGAAGCTCGCCTACAGCCGCTCCACCGGCGGCATGGACGGCGTCCCGCGCGTCGTGCAGATCTGGACGGCGAACGCCGACGGGTCCGGCAAGGTGCAGGTGACGACCGAGGCCACCGACGGCGACACCAACACCAACCCCACCTGGACAACCGACGGCACCGCCGTCCTGTTCAGCTGCCGGGTGAACGGCGTGCCGCACGTCAAGCGGATCGACGTCGCCACGAAGAAGATCACCACGATCGTCGTGAATGGCTACCAGGCGACGTGCCAGCCGGTCAACGCCAACCACGTCGAGCGGGTCTGGGGCGCGACCGCGCTGGGCACGGCGGTGGCCACGTCCCGCTACAACTGGGCCGACCACGGGGCCGACGACGGTGTCCGGGCGCAGTCGCAGGCGGTCGTGCTGTCCCGCGACGACACGTACCTCGACGCGCTCGGCGGCTCCGCCCTCGCGGTGGCGAAGCAGGGCCCGCTGCTGATCACGCCCACCGGGAAGCTGCACGCCGACACCCAGGCCGAGATGCAGCGGATCCTCGGCGGGACCGGCACGGTGTACCTGCTCGGCGGCACCGTCGCGCTGTCCGCGAAGGTCGAGGCGTCGGTGCAGGCCCTCGGGTACACGGTCGTGCGGCTGTGGGGGCAGGACGAGTACGCGACCGCCGTCGCGGTGGCGAAGGCGATCACCACCAAGCCGTCCGCGGTGATCCTGGCGACGTCGCTGAAGTACTACGACGCGCTCGCCGCCGGCGCCGCCGCGGGCGCGAACCCGGGCACCGTCGTGGTCCTCACCGCCGGCGACGCCATGCCGGCGGCCACCGCCGCGTATCTGAACGCCCTCGACCCCGCCGCTGTCGACATGATCGCCGTCGGCGGCCCGGCCGTCCGGGCGCTGGAGAATGCCGGTGCCCGTAACCAGCTGCCGTCGTGGCCGGAGGACGCGGGGTACTACCCGGTGTACGGCGCGACCGAGTTCGAGACCGCGGTCGCCGTCGCCGAGTTCTTCTTCACCGGGCTGCGCACCGCGGCCGTCGCCACCGCGACGACGTGGTTCGACGCGCTCACCGGCGGTGCGATGATCGGCGCGAACGGCGGCCCGCTGCTGCTGTCGGCGCCGGGCACGCTGAGCGAGCCGACCCGCGCGTACTTCTCCCGCAACTCGTCCACCATCACCTACGGCGTCCTGCTCGGCGGCCCCCTGGCGCTGAAGGACAGCCTCATCGAACCGCTCGGCAACGCGATCTCGGTGCCGGGTGCGGTCGGCTACGAGCAGTACACCGAGACCTTCACCGTCCCGAAGACGCTGCGCCGCTCCGCGCAGCACCAGCGCGCCGCCAGCACCGGCAGGCCCGGCGCCGTCCCCGGCACCCAGGGCCGCCCCACCAGGCTCTGAGCGGTCAGATGGTGTGGCCGCCGTTGACGGTGACGCGTTCGCCGGTGACGAAGGCGGCCTCGTCCGACAGCAGCCAGCGGACCGCGCCGGCGACGTCGTCAGGGCGGCCGATGCGGCGCAGCGGCACCTCGGCGGCGTACGCCTGCACCGCTGACGCGGGGACGTCCGCGTGCCGTTCGACGGGGACCCAGCCGGGGGCGACGACGTTGACGGTGACGCCGTGCGGGCCGAGCTCCCGGGCCCAGGTGCGGGCCAGGCCGATCTGGGCGGCCTTCGCGGCGACGTACGCCGACCAGCCCGGCAGCGCCCGGTCGGTCATGTCGGAGCCGACCAGCACGACCCGTCCGCGGCCGGCGGCGCGCATCGCGGGCAGCGCCGCCCGGACGAGCAGCGTCGGGCTCTTCACGAAGAACAGCAGCTGGCCGAGGTGGTCGTCCCAGGTGAGGTCCTCGACGGCGACCTCCGGCTGCGGGCCGGTCGCGTTGGCGACGAGCGCGGTGACCGGGCCGAGCTGCTCGGTGACCGCCGCGACCAGCGCCGCGACGGAGGCCTCGTCGGTGACGTCGGCCTCGAACACGGCGGCGGTCCCGCCCGCGGCGCGGATGCCGTCGGCGACCTCGCGGGCCGCGCCGGCGCCGTTGCGGTAGTTGACCGCGACGGTCCAGCCGTCCGCGGCCAGGGTCCGCGCGATCGTCGCGCCCAGCCCACGGGACGCGCCCGTCACCAGTACCACACCTGCCGCCGCCACCGCGTGAACCTACACCTCGGCGGTGAGCTCGGCGAGGGTGGCGTTGGTGGCGCGGACGGCGGACAGGTAGGCCAGGGCTATCTCGGCGGTGTCGACCGTCGGCTGGGCCGGCGGCGCGCCGGTGGGGGGCATCTCCGAGGACGGGGTCATGTACGCGCGGGCGGCGGCCAGCACGTCGCCGAGCGGTCCGGTGCCGGTCGTGAGGGCCTCGACGAGCAGGTCGTCCAGCGGCAGGTCGTGCAGCATCCGGTCGGCGGGCTCGTCGAAGAGGTCGGCGAGCGCCGACAGCAGGCCGCCGATGTAGGCGACGTCGGCGGGGACGCCCGCGGACGCGGCGAGGAACTGGCAGAACCTGGCCCGCACGAGGACGTCGCTGAGCTGCTCGGGGTCGGACTCGGTGAGGTCGGTGACGAGCATCAGCGTGACCCACTGGCGGATGCGGTTGAGGCCGAGGACGACGACGGTGTCGCGGACCGAGGAGACGGTGCGGTTGAGGCCGACGGCGGCGGAGTTGGTGGCGCGCAGCAGCCGCAGGGTCAGCGCCGCGTCCTGGCCGACGAGGCCGGCGATCTCGTCGATGTCGGCGTCGTCGGCGGTGAGGGCCTGCAGCATCCGCAGCCGGGTCAGCCGGGCGGGGGCGAGCGCGACGGTCGAGTTGACGTGCGGGCGGCCGAGGATGTCGCCCTGGAAGAGTTCGAAGCCGATGGCGAACGCGAGCCGCAGCGACTCGGGTGTCTCCAGGCGCTCCGCGACCAGGCGGAGGTGGCCGTGCCGGCGGCACTCGGCGACGGCGGCGCGGACCTCGGGTTCGGAGGCGTGCAGCAGGTCGATCTTCACGTAGGTGGCGAGGGGCAGCAGCGGCTCGTGACCGCCGCCGAGCGTGAAGTCGTCCAGGGCGATCGTGTACCCCTGCTCGACCAGTGCGGTGACGCCGGCGATGACCTCGTCGTCGACGGTGGTCGTCTCCAGGATCTCCAGGACGGCCTGGCTGCCGTCGAACGGCAGCGGCAGGGCGCCGGTGAGGAAGTCCCTGGTCAGGTTGATGAAGCAGTCCCGGTCGCCGGACAGCTCCCGCAGCCCGAACTCGGTGAACGCCGCGACCAGCACGCGGGCGGTGGCGTAGGAGTCGCTGCGGTCGGCGCCGGTGGCGGTCGCCCTGGCCCGGAACAGCAGTTCGTCGGCGACGACGACACCGTTGCGGTCGTAGATCGGCTGCCGGGCGACGTGCACGACGTGATCGCTGCCGGGTGCCTCCGCTTGCTCCTTCACCAAGCCATGATCGCCCGAAAACCAGGTCGAATAGTGCGGAATGGCATATATGCCCTCGCCGGTTGCGGGTTGTGGCCAAGGTACGGTGGAGGCCGGACGGGCTGGACCTGGGAGGGGCGGGTGCGCATGCCGGACGCCCTGACCCATGACGTCTTCTTCTACGACACCGACGACCGCTTCGCCGACGTGCTCACGCCGTTCGTCCGTGACGGGCTGCGCCGCGGGCACGCCGTCGCCGCCGCCGTCACCGAGGCCAACGCGGGCCTGCTGCGCGACGCGCTCGGCCCGGACGCCGCCGCGGTGACGTTCTTCGACCGCGACGCCTGGTATCGGCGGCCCGCGAGCTCCATCGCCGGCGTGCGGCGGTTCCTGACCGACGCGGCCGACGGCGGGCACGACGAGGTCCGGATCATCGGCGAGGTCGGGTTCGGCCCGCCGGCGCGGCACGTGACCTGGGCGCGCTACGAGTCGGCGCTCAACGCGGTGCTCGCCGACGCGCCGGCCTGGCTCGTCTGCCCGTACGACACGCGGGTGCTGCCGCACGCGGTGCTCGCCGGTGCCCGCAGCACCCATCCCGGCGGCGACACGTATCGGCCGCCGGCGGAGTTCCTCGACGCGGTGCCGGAGCCGGTCCCGCCGGTCGACGGCCCGCCCGCCGCCGCGACGGTCCTCACCGACAACGCCGCCACCGCCCGCCACCTGGTCCGCGCGGTCGCCGACGCGCACGGCTGGGCCGGCACCGACCAGCTCGACGAGCTGCTGCTGGTCACCGGCGAGATCGCGGCCAACGCCGTGCTGTATGGCGGCGTCCGCCGCGAGCTGCTCGTCTGGGTCACGGCCGAGGGCCTGGTCTGCGAGGTCGGCGACGACGGCCCGGGCCCCGCCGACCTGCTCGCCGGCTACCGGCCGCCGGACGAGCGGCTGCTCGGCGGCCGCGGCATGTGGATCGCCCAGCAGCTGTCGGACGCGTTCGCCGTCAGCCACCAGGACGGCTGGACCCGCGTGCGCTACACCCTCGCCCACCCGGGCACACCCGGATAGGTGACGGCGCGGGAAACGAGCGGCGAAATCCCGCGTGAGCAGGTCCGCAGCGGTGGTGGGGCAGCGCCGGCGGGGTGACGATCCATTCCGTGACCGAAACCACTGTGGTCCTCGTCCTGGTGATCGTCACGGCGCTCGGGTTCGACTTCACGAACGGGTTCCACGACACCGCCAACGCGATGGCGACATCCATCGCCACCAAGGCGCTGCGGCCGAAGGTCGCCGTGCTCCTCTCCGGCATCCTCAACCTGGTGGGTGCGTTCCTGTCCGTCGAGGTCGCACTGACCGTCAGCAACGCGGTTGTGAAGATCCAGAACTCCAACGGCACCCCGAAACCGGACCTCGTCGCCGACGGTGGTGCGGCGTTGCTCCTGATCGTCCTCGCGGGTCTGGTCGGCGGCATCGTGTGGAACCTGGTGACCTGGCTGCTCGGCCTGCCGTCGAGCTCCTCGCACGCGCTGTTCGGCGGGCTCATCGGTGCCTCGGTCGCCGGGCTCGGCTGGGCGGGCGTCAACTGGAACGGGGACGGCAGCAAGCTCGACGGCGTGATCGGCAAGGTGATCCTGCCGGCGGTCATGTCTCCGGTGATCGCGGGCGTCGTCGCGGCCGCCGGCACCTGGCTGATCTACCGGATCACGGCCGGCGTCGCGGAACGCTTCACCGACAACGGCTTCCGCTGGGGCCAGATCGGCAGCGCCTCCCTGGTCTCGCTCGCCCATGGCACCAACGACGCGCAGAAGACCATGGGGGTCATCACCCTGGCGCTGATCGCGACCGGCGACTGGACCGACACGAAGAACATCCCGCTCTGGGTCAAGGCCGCCTGCGCGGTGGCGATCGCGCTCGGCACCTACCTGGGCGGCTGGCGGATCATCCGGACCCTCGGCAAGGGGCTCGTCGAGATCTCCCCGCCGCAGGGCCTCGCCGCCGAGTCCGCCTCCGCGGCGGTGATCCTGACCTCCAGCCACCTGGGTTTCGCGCTGTCCACGACGCACGTCGTCACCGGCTCGATCCTCGGCAGCGGCGTCGGGCGCCCCGGCGCACTGGTCCGCTGGGCCGTCGCCGGGCGCATGGTGGCCGCGTGGCTGATCACGCTGCCGGCCGCCGCGATCGTCGGCGCGCTCATGTGGTGGATCGGCGACGGCATCGGCGGTCTCGCCGGCGCGGTCGTCATCTTCGTGCTGCTGCTCGCCGCGGCCGCGTCCATGTACCTGCGCTCGCGCAAGGCGCCGGTCGACCACACCAACGTCAACGACGACTGGGACGCCCGGCGCGAGCTCGCCGACGCGGACCGCTGAGAGGCGGCGGGAGATGCACAACCTCGGATTCGCGCTCGAGGCGGCCTGGAAGGTCCTGCTGGCGGGGCTGATCCTCGGCGCCGGCCTGCCGGCCCTGTTCGCGCTCGGCGTCAGGTCCCTCGCGTACGGCGGCGGCGCCGGCGAAGGCGACTCGGAACGCCACCCGATCGGCACGGCCGGCGGGTACCTCTGCTTCGCGATCGTGCTGCTCGGCGTCGTGCTCGGCATCACGTTCATCGTCGCGTCGGGCTTCGGCAAGGCGATCAGCTTCGAGCACGGCTACCCGACGATCAGCACCAGGTGAGGAGACCCCGTGGGTGAGCTCCGCTCCAACTTCCTGACCCGCACCGTGGAGTGGCTGCGGGCGGGCTACCCGTCCGGCGTGCCCCGCCAGGACTACGTGGCGCTGCTCGGGCTGCTGCGCCGCAAGCTGACCGACGACGAGATCCACCAGATCGCCCAGGCGCTCGCCGACGAGTCGCAGCGCACCACCGACCCGATCGGCACCGCCGACATCGAGAACATGATCAACGACTCGGTGCTGCAGACGGCGTCCGCCGAGGACGTCTCCCGCGTGTCGGCCCGCCTGGCCGCCGGCGGCTGGCCACTGGCGGATCCACCGGCCGACTGAGCGCGTTCACCTGACGGATCGAAACGCATCGTAGCTTCGGCGGATGCGACGACTTCTGCTGGTCACCGCGGCCGCGGTGCCGCTGCTCCTGGCGCCCGCGGCCGCTCAAGCGGCACCCACGACGGCACCCACGACACGGACCGTCACCCCGGTCGTGGAGACCCCGCCCCTGTACGACGACGAGGCCGGCGGCGACGCCGACGCCGACGACCCGGCCATCTGGGTCAACGAGCGCGACCGCGGCGCCAGCCGGGTCATCGCCACGGCCAAGAACGGCGGTCTTCGCGTGTACGACCTCGCGGGCCGCGAGCGGCAGGCGATCGCCACCGCGCCGGACGGCCGCTTCAACAACGTCGACCTGGTCCTGGGCTTCCGGCTCGGCGGCCGCACCGTGGACCTGGCCGTCGTCACCGACCGGGGCCGCGACCAGCTGCGCTTCTACCGCATCGACCCGGTCACCGGCCTGCTCACCGACGTGACCGCGGCGGGCGTGCCGTTCGCGTTCAGCGCCGACCAGGCGCAGGTCGACGAGCAGCGCACCGCCTACGGGCTGGCCACGTACCGGGACTTCGACGGCACCTCCTACGCCGTGGTCAGCCGCCGCAGCACCAGCGACGTCGGGCTGTTCGAGCTCGTCGCCGCCGGGGACAAGGTCACCTACCGGCGGGCGGACCGACTGACCCTGCCGTCGACGTTCCGGCTGCCCGACGGTTCGGCCTGGTCGCCGTGCGCGGACCCCGGCGACGGCCCCCAGGTCGAGGGCAGCGTCGTGGACCCGGCGACCCGGGTCGCGTACCTGGCGCAGGAGACCGTCGGCCTGTGGCGGATCCCGGTGTGGGGCGGCCGCTTCCACGGAGCGCCGCAGCCGGTGGAACGCACCCGCGAGTTCGGCGTCCCGGCCCGCTTCGACGAGGCCGAGGACGACTGCGTCGTCGACTACGCCGCCGACCCCGGCTACGGCGGCCGGATCGCCGCGGACGTCGAGGGCCTCACGATCCTGCGCACCGGCACGCTCACCGGCACCCTGATCGTGTCCAGCCAGGGCGACGACACGTTCTACACCTACGACCGGCTGACGCTGCGTCCCACCGGCCACTTCGCGGTCGTCGACGGCGCCCGCGCCGACGGCTCCCAGGCGTGCGACGGCGCGGCCGTGACCGCCACCGCGTTGCCCGGCTTCCCGGGCGGCCTGCTGGTCGTGCACGACGGCGAGAACACCCCGGTTGCCGGCGACCGGGAGAGCACCAACTTCAAGTTCCTCGACGCGGGCTTCCTGCGCCGCCGCTGACAATGCGTCTGCCGGCGAAACGGCGGCATTCCGTCAGAAGGGGGCCGGCCCTGTAGGGCCGGCCCCCTTGCTGCACATACCGCGATCAGCCGGTGAAGGTCGCCGTGATCTGGGTGAACTGCCAGTTGTTCTGGGCGATGCCGCTGCAGTTGGAGACGACGCCGCCGCCGGGGCAGGGGCGGTCGCGGTTGACGGACCAGAAGGCGAGCCGGGCGAGGTGCTTGGACTGTGCCCAGTCGCGGATCTGCTG
>NZ_JBEXDG010000082.1:6100-37934 GCF_040605635.1 Dactylosporangium sp. NPDC005555 | reverse complement strand
GGCGACCGCCGCGCCAACGCCGCCCTCTACCGCATCGCCCTCACCAGAACCCGCACCGACCAACGCACCCGCGACTACCTCGACCGACGCACCGCACAAGGACACACCCGCCGCGAAATCATCCGCTGCATCAAGCGCTACATCGCCCGCGAGATCTACCACCTGATCCGACAGCTCAACACTTCCGATCAGGCCCCACGAACCGCTTGACAAACATAGGGGCATCGGCGCCCCGAGCTGTGACCGTAGTACGCCCCGGCAAGGCTGCCGTACCCTGACCGGCGACTACCATCCAGGGGAGCATCATTTTGCGCGCATTGCACCGTATCGCGGTTCCGTTCGTCGCTGCGGCGACCTTGCTGGCCGGCTGCGGCGAGTCTTCTCCGTCGTCCAACGCGGGCGGGACACCGGCGACCACGGGCGCAGCGGCGCCCGCCGCGTCGGCCTCGGCCAAGCCGGCGGCCGGGTCCGCCGAGTTCGAGGCGGCGATCGCCGACCTCGCCACCAAGCCGTACGCGTTCCTGACCAAGGCCAAGAGCGGCCCGCAGGTCAAAGGGTCGGTCGACCCTACGGCCGGCAACATCGCCCAGGTCGCCGACATTCCGGCCGCCAAGCTCAAGGTCAGCGTCACGGTCGTCGGCAAGGACTACTACGCCAAGCTCGACGGCGTCCAGATCCCGGGCGCGGCGAACAAGTGGATTCATTTCGAACCGGGGAAGCTGCAGTCGCTCAACAAGCTGCTCATCAACACTGCGCAGGACCCGACCGGCCTGACGCTCATCGCGAAGGCCATCGTCACCGCCAAGAAGGACGGCACGAAGATCACCGGCACGTTCGACGCGACAAAGGTCGGCGACGGCGTCGGTGGCATCGGCGCCGACTCGGTCGCCGCGCTCGCCGACAAGGCCAAAGCGATTCCATTCACCGCCACCCTCGACGCCCAGGGCAAGCTCACCGCGCTGTCGTTCGCGGTGCCGGAGCACGGTGAAGAAAAGGCCGACACCATGACGACGACCTACTCGGCCGTCGGCACCGCCGTGAAAATCGCCAAGCCGACCCCGGTCGTCGAGGCCAACGAGCAGATCTACGCCGGACTCAACGGCTGACATGCCGAGGCCATGGTGGCCGCCGAATCGTGATACGCGGCGGCCACCATCGTCGTCCACTGACACATAGCGCTCCGCGAGCCTGGTCACCGTCGCACCCCAGGGCGACACCCGTGCCCGCCCGTCGCACCGCTGACGGGCCGGGTGCAGCCCGGCCGCCGTCAGGAACGGCTGAGTTGCCCGGCGGTCTCCTATCGCAAGGTTTGGGCCACGCTGGTCGGCGCCGGGAGGGCGATCAGGGTGAACCGGCCCGCCAGGTCGGGCAGGATCGTTCGCAGCGCGGCGACCGTCTGCGGCCCCGCGCCGTCGTGCAGGAGCACGATCCCGCCGGAACGAGTTTTCGTCAGCACGGTGTTGACGATCGACTGGACCCCCGGGCCGCTCCAGTCCCGCGGGTCGACGGTCCACGAGATCGACGTCATGCCCAGGCCGGCCGCGATGCTCACGATGTCGGGCGACCAGTTGCCGCCGGGGGCGCGGAAGTAGCCGATCACCGCGCCGGGTGCGACCGCCCGGATCGCGTCGATGGTGCGTTGCATGTCGGATCTGATCTGATCGGGCGTACGGGTGCGGAGCATCTCGTCGTGGCTCCACGAGTGGTTGCACAGGGTGTGCCCCTCGGCGACCATCCGCCGGACCATCTCGGCGCGCGCAGCGACCTGCCGGCCGACCATGCAGAAGGTGGCCTTGACGTGGTGCTGGGCCAGCAGGTCCAGCACGGCGGGGGTGTCGTCCCACGGGCCGTCGTCGAAGGTCAGCGCGACCGCGTCCGACCCGGTCTTGCGCATCGTTCCGGCCGGGCCGTCGCCGGTCGCGATGACCGGCGACGACGCGGACGGCGAGGCCATGGGGCTCGGCACGCTCGGTTGGACCGTCGGCTCCTGGTGCTCGGCGACCACCGGTACCGCCGCGGCCGGCGCGGCCGCAGGAGGCGCGGGCGGGCCGCTGTTGCTGCGGCTGCCGCCGAGCGTCAGGGCCAGGATGGTCAACCCGAGTACGGCGATGCGGCGCGACGGCACGGAGGTACTCCAATTCGGTCCGGCCCCGTCAGGGCTCGACGATGCTACGGAACAGACGGATGCCGGAGCTCTTCGGTTGCCGAGGTTCCGATCGGCGCGGCCGGAAACCTCGGCCGTCGTCACGCGCGGCCGAGGCCAGGAGGACCTCGGTGGTGACGCCGGCGCTTCCGCGCCCGCTACGGCGACGCCCGGCCGAGTGGCGCCGCCTGCACGACCCCGGCCCCGGCTGACGGCCGCGAAAGCCCCTGTCCGATGCCCGCGACGAGGGCGATCACGGAGAGGCCGAGCCCGCCTGCGGCGCTGACGATGCCGGCCGCGCGCTCGCGGCGCCGATCGGGCGATGCCAGGACGTGAGCCCGCGCCGCCGCGCCGAAGGCCAGGCCGCCCAGCACGAACCAGGGGCCCCAGAGGCCGAGGTACCAGCGGCTGATGCTCCGCAACGCCGGGTCGATCGCGACCGTGCCCGCCTCGACCAGGATGCCCTGCCCGACGAACAGCATGCCGTGCCAGGTCAGCACGGTGACGGCGCCCCATCCGCAGCAGACCAGCACCGTCCGGTCGAGGTGCCCACGGCAGCGTGGGCCCGGCGCCGATCGCCGCGGCGACGAGCTTCAGCACGACCGTCGCCCAGAGCACGACGCGAAGCCAGATGCCCCGGTCGGCGGCCAGCCGCAGCAGGTCCGGCGAGAGCGTCGTCGACGCCCCGAAGCCATACCCGAGCGCCCATACGAGGCTCGGTACCGCGAACAGCACTCCCCATGCCGCCGTGGCACAGCCGCGGTGGTGAGGGCCACGGCCGGTGTGGTGCGGGAAGACCAATCAAGCCTTCCCGCACCGCTTGACCGGTCGCTCAGTTGCACCAGCTGAACGGGCTGGAGTACCAGGTGTCGACGCCAGCGTGGTCCCGGCCGCTGAAGATCCAGCCCTCGTATTGCACGCACTGGCCGGGAGCCTTGAGCTTCACGTCGGCGTAGTACTCGTAGTTGTCGTCGTCCTCGCGCTTCGCGCCTGACACGCTCTGGATGAACGCGGACGGCCGGCGGGCGATGGCTGCTCGGCGCCGCCGAGGCCGGTCACGCCGCCGCGCAGTGGGTCCTCGGCAAGCAGGCGTACCTCAACGACGACGAGGCCCAGGCGATGCAGTGGCTGCGCCGCGCCGCCGAACAGGACGAGCCGCGCGCGTGTTTCTCCTCGGGGCGCTGCACGAGCAGCGGGAAGAGGATGCCGAGGCCTTCCGCTGGTACGAGCCAGCCGCCGAACAAGGCCACCCCGACGCCGGCTACCGGCTGGCGCGGCTGATCGAACGCGACGGCGACCTGCCCCGCGCCGAGCCGATGTACCTGCGCGCCGGAACGGCCGGTCATGCCGGCGCGCCGCGTACAGCATCGGGGACCTGCAAGGACGACGAGGACTGCACGAGCTCGCGGAGTCCTGGTACCGACGCGCCGCCGAGGCCGGCCACGCCCGGGCCGCACTGCACGTCGGCGTGTACCTGGCCCTGCGGGACACCGACCCGGACGAGGTGAACCGCTGGTTCGCCCTCTGGACGCAGCACGAAGACGGAACCGTGTGGTACTCGGCGCGCACCATCGACCCGGCGCGCATGACCGTCAGCATCCAGTACAGTCGCCGCGAGCCCGGCGGCGACGCCCTGTACAGCGTGACCACCCCGGCAACCGTGCACTACTTCTGAGCGCCGGTGATCCAGCGCCGGCGACGACTACTTACTTCGTCTCCAGGTGGCTGTCCCGGCGGCCGAGGCATGCCCATCCTGTTCGGGATCCGCCACACATGATGCAACCGCATCACAAGGCGTTCAGAAACTCGGCAGCGGTTACGAGCGCGGCGGGAGCGGCCCGTCCGCCGAGGCCGGCGATCAGGGCCTGGGCCGCCGCCCGGGCCGGCGCCCCGTCGACGGTGGTCGCATACGAGACCCCGGGCAGCCGCTCGATCTCCTCGAGCCGTCCCGTGAACGTCATCGCCGGGCAGATCGCCACCGTGTGCGCACCGACCGCTCGTGCGGGCTGCAGAATCGCGGTGCCGTGCACGCCGGACACGTGCGCGACCATCTGGCCGGCCCGCACCGCGCCGGGCACCGTGACCAGCCCACGGATCACCGGACCGAGCGCGTCATCGGTCACCGCGAGCAGCAGCACGTCGGCGCACGCCGCGACCTTCGGCGGGTCGAGCACCGGGACGTCCGGCACGAACTGCTCGGCACGGCGCCGCAACGCCGTGGAGCGGGCCGCCACGGCGACCACGGGCAGACCGGCCCGGGACAGGGCGGCGGCGAGCGTGGCGCCCACCCGGCCGGCGGAGATGATGCCGATCGACCCGGCATCCCACGCGGTCAACCCGACCACCCCGGCCGCGGGACGGCGGAGCACTGCGCCGACGTGGACAGACTGATGGCCTGGACCAATTCCACACCCTCGTATCGGTGGAACGCCGCTGAGAGATCCGTCTATAGGATGTGCACCACAGTCAAGCTCAGCGAACCGTCCCGGCGGCCCTCACACTTTGCGCAGCCGGACCCTGCGCACCAGGTGGTCGGGGCCCTTCTCCAGGATCAGGCGGGCCCGGCCACGCGTCGGCAGGATGTTCTCCACCAGGTTGACGTGGTTCGTCTCGGCCCAGATCCGGGCCGCGGTCGCCGTCGCCTCGTCGGTGGTCAGCCCGGCGTACCGGTGGAAGTAGGAAGCCGGGTCGCGAAATGCCGTGCGACGCAACAGCATGAACCGGTGCAGGTACCACTCCCGGATGTCGCTCTCGTCGGCGTCGACGTAGATCGTGAAATCCAGGTAGTCGGACACCAGGGCCTCGTCGGCGGCCATCCCGGCCACGGACTGCAGGATGTTCAGTCCCTCGACGATCAGGATGGCCGGCTGCGAGAGCACCTGGCTACGGTCCGGGATGGTGTCGTAGACGACGTGCGAGTACGTCGGGGCGTGCAGGTCCGGACGGCCGGACCGGACGGCGGCGAGAAAGCCGATCAACGCCCGCCGGTCGTAGCTCTCCGGAAAACCCTTGCGGTTCATCAGGCCGCGCTCGTTGAGCACCGCGTTGGGGTAGAGGAACCCGTCCGTCGTCACCAGGTCGACGACGGGGCGGTGCGGCAGCTCGGCGAGCAGCGCCTGCAGCACGCGGGCGATCGTCGACTTGCCCACCCCCACGCTGCCGGCAACGCCGATGACGAACGGCACGTCCTCCTTGGCCCGGTTCAAGAACTCGCCGGTGACCTGCGTGACCTGGCGAGCCGCGGCGATATGGAGGCTGAGCAGCCGGCAGAGCGGCAGGTAGATCTCCTCCACCTCGCGCAACGACAGTACGTCGCCCAGGCCCTCCAGGTTCTGCAGGTCGTCCTCACGCAGCTTCATGGGCGTCGCCCCGCGCAGTGCAGCCCACTGCTCGCGGCTGAAGTCGTGATAGAAGAGCGGCTCGCCTGCTCCGGATTGCCTGATCATCATCGGGAGCTTACGAGAAGCCGCCGGTTGCCGGGCCTGCTACGTTACGAACATCTCGCCGCCGGTCAGTGCCGTGCCTGGTACACAAGGTTGCGGAACAGCGGCTGGTAGTACCGAGGACGGCCGAACTGCTGGATCAGCAGCAGACCCACCAGGTCGTCGGCGGGCGAGACGAAGAAGCCGGTCGCGGCCCGGCCGAGCCAGTTGAACTCGCCGGGAGAGCCCAGCGTCGGCGCGCCGTGCGCCAACCGCGCCGCGAACCCGAGCCCGAAGCCGTAGCCCGGGCCTGGAATGTATGCCGCGCAGGCCGGCCAGGTGGTCGCTGGTCATGGTGGCGACGGTGGCCCGGCTGACCACCTGCCGGTCGCCGAGCCGGCCGCCGGCCCGCAGCATCAGCAGGAACCGCGAGTATCTCACCGACCTCGCCGAAGAGCGTCGCCGGCGGCCCACCGGCGACCTGCTCAGCGCGCTCACCGCCGAGCAGGCCGGGGAGCGGCTCACCGAGGACGAGCTGATGACGACCGCGGCGTTCCTCTTCGCGGCGGGCTTCGAGACGACCAGCAACCTTTTCGCGAACGGCCGGGTGGGTGGACTGTCGGCAACCCGCCCACCCGGCGCCGGGTCAGGCGTTGTTCACCACCGTCGTGGTGCTGCCCGAGCCGTTGCTGTCCCAGTAGTAGAACCGGATCCGGCTGCCCGAGACACCTCCCGACCGTACGGTCGAGTTCTCGTAGAAGTCCTTGTTGCAGACGACGGTGCTGTCGGCGTAGTACTCGCCGTAGCAGACGCCCGTGCGGTACGGCACCCAGTTGCCGGCGGCGTCCTTGAGGTCGTTGGTCCAGTAGACGCGTGGAGTTCCGTCGGTCATGTTGCCGGCGTACACGTAGAACC
Organism: Dactylosporangium sp. NPDC005555; assembly: GCF_040605635.1. NCBI lineage: Bacteria > Bacillati > Actinomycetota > Actinomycetes > Micromonosporales > Micromonosporaceae > Dactylosporangium > Dactylosporangium sp. NPDC005555. The sequence goes on along the minus strand of NZ_JBEXDG010000082.1, from coordinate 31,454 downwards.
TGTCGCCATAGCGTTCGAAGCAGCCCCACCCGCGGCCCTGGATCGGCCCGACGCTGATGTAGTCAGGGCAGCCGTTGCCGACGATCAGGGTGCCCCAGTTGGGCGGGTCCTGGGTGACGGCGTGGGCGGGTGTCGCCTGGACCGCGACGATGACGAGGGCGGCGAGGACCGCGGCGAACCGGGCCAGTGCTTTTCTCACGAACCTTGTCTCCTTTCGTATGCCGCCGGCATCCGCCGGCGCGCATCCGGAGACCAGGTTGTCGGTCCGCGGTGGAAGGCGTGTGGAAAGTGAGTGGAAGGTGCGATCAGGCGGTCATCTCCGCGAGGAGACGGTTGGGCTCTGTTGCGTTGAGCGTTGGCGTGATCGAGGCAGGTTTGAGCAGTGATGATGGTTACAGGAGATCCGCGCGAGGCGGCAATGCATCGCGTGCTCGGCGGGCGACCCGGCCGCCAGTCCGTACGTCTGCGAGGTCCTCGTCGAGGAACTCCTCAACCAGTGGGACCAGCAGCCCGGCCCGGTGCGGCAGGGAGGCGTGGGTGGTGCCGGGCAGGATCGCGAGGCGGCAGCGCGGCATCGCGCAGACGTCGCCCGGGACACCGCCGCCGAGCAGGCGGAACATCCGCACGGCATGTTCCGGCCGGACGATGTCCGCGTCGCCGACCACGACCAGTGCGGGGACCCGCAGGGCGCGGATCTGCGCCGCCGTCCACCGCGGCGGATGCGCGTCCAGGACCGCCATCTTCGTGACGAGGCGGTCCCAGCCCGCCGGGTCGGGCGCGGTACGCAGGTACTCCTCGTGCAGCTCGGAGCCGTGCAGGTGCTCGGGCCGCAGGTGCGCGGCGCCGTCGAGCAGCCCGGGGTGCAGGCCACTGCGGTCGAAGACCGGCGAGGCGAGCACGAGCCGGCCGGCCCGCGCCGGGTGGTGGGTGCCGATCCGCAGGGCGACCGCGGCGCCTAGGCCCCAGCCCAGAAGGTCCGCTCGCGCAAGGCCGAGACGGTCCAGCAGCTGCACCACCTGCGCCGCGAAGCCGTCGACGGTGTACGGCCCGTCGCAGTCGGGGCTGCGCCCGTGCCCCGGCAGCTCGACGGCGACGACCCGCCGCGTGCGGGCCAGCAACGGCAGCAGCGCGCCGAACGACGTGCGGATGCCCGACAGCGCGGCCGGCACGAGGATCAGCGGCCGTCCCGGGCCGGTGCCGTGCTCCTCGAAATACAGCTCCATACGGCGCAGTGTGCGGGCCTGCGCTTACGGTCGGCTTACCGCCGTAGGATGATCGTCGTGCGTTTCGGGATCCTCGGTCCGCTCGCCGTCACCACCGAGGACGGCGAGCCGGTGGTCGTTCCCGGCGCCAAGGTGCGCATGCTGCTGGCCGATCTGCTGGCGCACCGCAACATGGTGGTCTCCGCCGACCGGCTCATCGAGGACCTGTGGGGCGACGACGCACCGGCGAACCCCGCCGGTGCGCTGCAGGTGCGGGTGTCACAGCTGCGGAAGGCGCTCAACGACGCCGAACCGGGCGCGCGTGACCTGATCGAGTCGCGGCCGCCGGGCTACCGGCTGCGGGCCGACGACGTCGACGCCGACCGGTTCGCCGCGCTTGCCGATGCCGCCGACGTCGACCGGCTCGGCGCGGCGCTCGCGCTGTGGCGCGGCCAGGCGTACGCCGACGTGGCCGATCAGGAGTTCGCGCGCGCCGAGGCGACCCGGCTCACCGAGCAGCGCCTCCTCGTGCACGAGCGGCTCGCCGCGGCGCGGCTGGCCCGCGGCGAGCACGACCTGGTCGCCGCGGAACTGGCCGAGCTCGTCGAGCTCCACCCGCTGCGGGAAGGGCTGCGCGTCCTGCACATGCGCGCCCTGTACGCCGCGGGACGGCAGGCCGACGCCCTCGACAGCTACGCCGGGCTGCGGGAACGGCTCGCCGACGAGCTGGGCCTGGACCCGGGACCGGAACTGGCCGCCCTGTACCGGCAGATCCTCGAGCAGGATCTGGCCCTCCGCGCACCGCCGAGGTCCGCGATCGTCCGCAACAGCCTGCCCGCCCAGCTGGACGAGCTGATCGGCCGGGCCGAGGCCCTCACGGAACTGCGCACCCTGATCCCGGCCGTACGGCTGCTCACCCTGGTCGGGCCCGGCGGGGTGGGCAAGACCCGGCTCGCCGCGGCGGCCGCCGCCGAACAGGTCCACCCGGACGGCGTGCACCTGGTGGAGCTGACGCCGCTGCCGCCGGCGGATCCGCGGGTGGCGGAGCAGGTCCTCGGGGTGCTCGGCCTGCACGAGGCACCGGGCACCACCGGGTCCGCGGCCGACCGGCTGGTGACGGCGCTGCGGCACCGCGAGATGCTGCTGGTGCTGGACAACTGCGAGCACGTGGTCGCGGCGGCCGCCGCGCTGGTCGGGCGGTTGCTGCGCGACGCGCCCGGGGTGCGCGTGCTGGCCACCAGCCGGGAGCCGCTGCTGCTGACCGGTGAACAGGTCTGGGAGGTGGGGCCGCTCGCGCTGCCGGGCGACCTGGCCGACGTCGACGCGGTGCGGCGCTCGGCCGCGGCCCGGCTGTTCTCGGCGCGCGCGGCCGCGCAGCACCGCGGGTTCCGGCTCGACGAGCAGACCGCACCCGTGGTGGCGCAGCTGTGCCGCCGGCTGGACGGCCTGCCCCTGGCCCTGGAACTGGCCGCGGCCCGGGTGCGCGCGCTCGGCGTCCAGGGCGTCGTGGACCGCCTGGACGACCGCTTCGCGCTGCTCACCACCCGGCAGCGGGACGTGCCGGAACGGCAGCGGACCCTCACCGCGGTGATCGCGTGGAGCTGGGACCTGCTGGACCCGCAGGACCGTGCGGTGCTGGCACGGCTGTCGGTCTTCCGCGACGGCTGCACCCCCGAGGCCGCCGAGCAGGTGTGCGACGCCGGCCTGGACGCCCTGGACCGGCTCGTGGAACGCTCGTTGGTGGTGGCCGAGCCGGGGCCACGGTACCGGCTGCTGGAGTCGATCGCGGAGTTCGGCGCCGCGCGGCTCACCGACGCCGCCGCGATCCGCAGCCGGCACGCCGGGTACTTCCGCTCCCTCGCCGAGCACGCCGACCCGCTGTTGCGCGGCCCCGAGCAGCAGCGGTGGCTCGCGGTCCTGGACGCCGAGCGGGCCAACCTGCAGGCCGCGTTCACGCACGGTGGCGGCTTGCGGCTGGCGCTGGCGCTCACCTGGTACTGGGTCCTGCGGGGGCGGCTCAGCGAGGCCCGCGCCGCCCTGGCGCTGACCGGCACGGCCGAGGAGGAGCGCCCCGCCGCGCCCTGGCGGCTCGGGCTGGCGCTGCTGCAGGGCGAGCGGGTACCCGCGGAGGTCCGGGACGTGCTTGCCCTGGATCCGGCCGGACGGTCGGCCTGGTTCGTGGCAGACGCCGTGCTCGACCGGGGTGACCTGGCGCTCGCCGCCGAGCTGCTGCCGGAGCAGTTCGACGACGCGTGGACCGAGGCAGCGGTGCTGGCGTCGCGGGCGATGCTCGCGCACGCCGCCGGTGACCTGTCCGCGCTGGAGGCGGCCGCGACCCGCAGCGACGCGCTGTTCGCCGAGCTCGGCGACCGGTGGGGGCGGCTGCGGGCCAGTGAATGGCTCGGCGGGCTGGCGGAGTTCCGCGGCCAGCACGAACGGGCCGCCGCCCTGCACCGGGAAGGGCTGGGCTGGGCGACCGAGCTCTCGCTGGCGCCGCAGGTCGGCGCGAAACTGTCGTGGCTGGCCTGGCTGGCGGTGCAGCGCCGGGACCACGACACCGCGCGGGAGCTGGCCGAACGGGCCTACCGGCTGGCCGTGGAGCAGGGCGCGCCCACCGCGGTGGTGTTCGCCGAGATGAGCCTCGGCATCGCGGCCCGCCGCTCGGGCCGCCTCGACCAGGCCGTCACCCACCTGACCCGCATCGCCGACCAGGGCCGGGTCGAGCCGAGTCCGCCGCCGTACCTGCCGATGATCCTGGTCGAGCTGGCCTACGCGCGGGAGTTGCAGGGCGACCCAGCGGCCGCCTGGGCACTGCACATGGAGGGGTACGAGAGCGCCATCGGCTTTACCCGCGACGGCATCGGCGCGGTCGAGGGCATGGCCACGATCGCCGAGCCGGCCGTGGCGGCCCGGCTGCTGGGTGCCGCGACCACCGCCCGCGAGCAGAACCTCGCCCCGGCCGCCCCGGCCGAGCAGGACGAGCTCGACCGGGCGGCGCGACGGGCGGTTGCCGCGCTCGGCCAGGAACGCTTCGACGAGCTGGTGGCCGAGGGCGCCAAACTCAGCCTCGCTCAGGCGGTGGCCTTCGGCCGGTAGGTCGCGACGATGACACCGTTGGTGAAGACCCGGGTGTCGATGAGTTCGAACGTGGCCTTGACGTCGCTCAGCACGCTGGAGAAGCCGGCGGCGCCCACGATGACCGGGTGGATCCAGAACTTCACCTCGTCGACCAGGCCGGCCGTGACCAGCTGCGCGGTGACCGCGCCGTAGCCGTACTGCACGATGCTCCCGCCGTCCTGCTCCTTGAGCTTCGCGACCGCCTCGACCAGGTCCCCTTCCAGCACCTCGGTGTTCCTCCAGGAGGGGTCCTTCAGCGTGGTCGACGCCACGTACTTCTTGACGTTGTTGAAGAAGGCGGCGCCGGTGGCGGGATCGCTCTCGTCCATCGCCGGCCACGCCTGCGAGAAGCCGTCGTAGGTGGCGCGGCCCATGAGCAGCGCGTCCGCGCCGTTGGTGAGCTCGGTGGCCACCTCGGCCGCTTCCTCGGCGAAGTAGGGCGACGTCCACATCGGGTTCTCGATGACGCCGTCGAGGGTGAGGTAGGTGGAGTTGATGAGCTTGCGCATCGGAGGCTCTCCCAGGTGGGTCGTGTGATCGCTGCTGACAGGGAACACTCTGCCGAGGGCCGCTTACGATTCGCTTCAGGTCGCCCTTCAGCCGGCGCGACGCACTGGACCCAAGGACTTCCCGGCCTGAGGCGCTGCTGGCGCCTACTCCCCCGCCATGGCGGCGTCGAAGCGATCGGCCAGCTCGAGAAACGCATCCCCCCAGCCGCTGGAGATCGCGACCTCCTGGATCGGACCGGTCGGCGCGAACAGGATGGCCGGCCCCACGGGTGTACCGCCGGCCCGCACCACGGCCACCGCCTCGTCGAGCTCCCCGACGCTTCCATCGATACCGTCCCGGCGCACTCCAGTCGGGACACCGATCTGGTATCGCCGCTGACGGTCGCCCGGTTCATGGCCTGGGCAGCGTTCCCCGGGCCAGGATGTTCTCGTAGATGTGTTCGAGGGCCTCGCTGAACGGGGCCCGCAGGTGCGCCGGCAGGCCGTCGAAGAACAGGTCGTGGACCAGGTCGACGTGGCCCGGCGCGGCCGCCTCGAGGGCATGCCGGCCGGCGGTGGTGAGCGACACCTCGGTCACCCGCCGGTCGGCGAGCGCCGGATCGAGGCTGACCAGGTCGCGCTGGGCCATCCGCCTGGCATGGTGGGACAGCCGGCTGCGTTCCCAGCCGAGCTGCGTCGCCAGCACGGACACGGCCAGGCAGGACGCCGGGGCCACGCTCAGTGCGGTGAGCACGTCGTAGTCGGGCAGCGACAGGTCGTGATCCGCCTGCAGCTGGCGGTTGATCTCGTACGAGAGCCGCAGCTGCAGACGGATGTAGGCGAGCCATGCGCGCTGCTCGTCACGGTCGAGCCAGCCCCGGGCCGGACGTTTGGCGGTCATACCGCCATCGTGCCAGTTACGTGAAGTGTCACTGACGTCAGAGCTGCTCGGCGCCGCCATCGACGAAGAGTTCCGCGCCGGTCATGAAGCTGCTGTCGTCGGAGGCCAGGAACACCGCGGCGGCCGCGATCTCCTCCGGCCTGCCCAGCCGCCCGAGGGGCACCTCGGCGGCGAGCGATGCGAACAGCGGCTCGACGCCCGTGGGGTCGCCGGCCAGCCCGGCCAGACCCGGCGTCTGCACCGGACCTGGAACCAGCGTGTTGACCCGGATGTTCCGGTCGACGAGTTCGGCGGCCCAGGTGCGTCCGAACGATCGGATCGCCGCCTTCGTCGCCGCGTAGAGCCCGAACGCAGGCGTGCCGTTGGAGGCGGCGGTGGAGCCGGTCAGGATGATCGATGCACCCGGCTTGAGCAGTGGTAATGCCTTCTGTACGGTGAAGAGCGTGCCGCCGACGTTGCGGTCGAACGTCGCGCGGTAGTCCTCGGCGGTGATCGCCCCGAGCGCGGCGAAGGAGCCGCCACCAGCGTTGGCCATGAGCACGTCAAGGCCCGCGCCGCGCTGTTCGACGGCTGCGAAGAGCCGGTCGAGGTCGTGCGGGTCTGCGATGTCGCCGGCGATGCCGGTGGCGGACGAGCCGATCAGTGTCACCGCTTCGTCGACGGCTTCCTTCCTCCGCCCGGTCACGAAGACGTGGGCGCCCTCATCGGCGAAGCGCTGTGCCGCCGCCAGCCCGATTCCTGAGGTTCCGCCCGTCACCAGTGCCGTTTTGCCCTGCAGTCGATTCATGTCGTGCTCCTTCGTTCGTGGACGGCGTGCCGCCTTCACCAACTTACGTGACATATCACGTATTCCCGTGGTGAGCGTTCACACACACCTCGCCGACCCTGGACGCGGCCGTGTCCGGCTCGCCTCCCTGCCCGCCGGCACAGCAGGTAAACCCGCACGCCGCCGGGGCGCGAGCATTCGCCTGCACTGCGGCTGCCGACGTACAGCGCCTCGCCCTGCTTGACGGTGATGCGGTACTCGTCGCGCGACACCGTCGAACTGACCGTTGCCGGCGATCCCCCATCTGCACCGGCGACCAGGAGGCCTACACGGCCGGCGCGTTCGTCTACCACACCACCGCCGAATCCACGTTCGACACTCACGGCCGGCCCGTGACGGCATTTGACGGTCGGGGTAAGCAGTCCACGACCAGCTACACGATGAACAGGGCCTTGATTCCTGGGGAGAACGGGAAGTGCCTGTGCCAGGGACGATCGAATCAACGAGGGTTCCACGCATCCGAACGGGTTCTGGCGAGCCGTTGCGGGGGCACCGCACGCCCGACGCCGACATTCCGGCCACATTACCGACGGCTCGCCCCTCGTGCAGGCGCGGTCTACGGGACTATCGTGCTCGCGAGACCAGCATCTTCCGTCGTGGATGCCGATCTTCCATCTTTCCTCCGCAGATCCGCGGCCACATGCATGGCCGATCTCCGACTCCGCGGCGTCGACGCAATCTCAATCGTCCACAATGGATTGCGCTGGTGCTGTCAACCCGCACGCCGACCGCCACCAGCAGGCAAGGTTCTCCTCGTCGAGGCGTACGTTGACGTGGATACGAGCACCACCGCAGGTTGCGCGGCGGGACGTGCTGGGACGAACGGGTTGAGACAACCTGCGATGGCTTCGACTGCCCGGCACCCGCCGGACACGATCACGGCATGCGTGAACGCCTGCGCGTACCACGCGGCGAGCAGCGATACCTGCCGATCGAGCAGCTGTGGTGCGGGGAAATCCGGATCATCGTCAGGGTCGGGTCGCCCTAGGTGCGCCGAGACGAGGCCGGGGGCGACGAGCTGCAGGTCGGGCAGTTGCGGGTGCTGGAGCAGGCCCGCGCCGTCCTGCACGGCGTCGAAGCCGACCGCTACGCAGGATGACAATGGCTCATTGTGAGTGCTGACGGGCGTGGCGTGGTTGGTCACGCCGGTGCCCGGCTCCTCGCCGACGTTGGGCAGGTGGTGGTCACCGGCCCGCCGGTTTGGGCAGTTGGTGCAGCAGGTCAGGACGGTGTCGGACCGAGCTCGAGCACAGGGTGGTTCGCTACTCGCCACCTTCTCACCCTCCTCATGGAGGTTTGCGAGACCCGCGTCGGGCAGGTGGCGGTTCGCAATACGGAGGCGGTTTGTGTCGCCGAGCAGGGCCACCGGAAGAGACCGGACCACTGGACGAGACCTGAGCAGTGGAAGAGATGAAGCATGCCTGAGGAGCTTCGCAATGGCTGACGGGAACCGCATGCCCGCCGTGCGGCTTGACACCTCAGTCCCCGCCCTGCTGGTCAGGATCGGCCGATACCCGGTGCACGCCGGCACCCTCGGTGTGGTCCGCTCCCTGGGCCGGCTCGGCGTCCCGGTCTATGCGATCACCGAGGACCGTCTCACACCGATCGCGCTCTCGCGTCATGTCGTCGGCCGCTTCATCTGGCCGGGCAGCGAATGGCACGACACCGAGCGGCTGGTCGAGAGCCTGTGCGCGCTCGGCCGTTCGTTGAGACGACCCGTCGTGCCGGTGGCCACCGACGATGAGGCCGCCGTCCTCCTGGCCGAGCACGCCGCCGCGCTCGCGGAGTACTTCCTTCTGCCGCGGGTGACGCCGACCCTGCCGAGGCAAGTGGCGAGCAAGCGCGGACTGTTCGACCTGTGCATGGCCCACGACGTGCCGACGCCGCGCACCCTTTTTCCTACGTGCCGGGACGACCTGCGGGCGCTCGCCGACGAGCTCACGTTCCCGGTGGTCGCCAAGAACGTCGCGCCGTGGACGCGCCTGCGGGCGCCGGCGGTGTCGACGACGACGCTCGTGTCGAGCGGACGTGAGCTGCTGGACCGTTTCGCGGGCCTCGACGATCTCTCGAGCGTGCTGCTGCAGGAGTACATCCCGCACGAGCACGCCGAGGACTGGTTCGTGCACGCCTATTGTGACGAGGGCTCGTCGACGGCGTTGAGCTTCGTCGGCCGGAAGGCGTATGCGTGGCCGCCGGGACGCGGGTGCACCGTCGACGCGCGCGCGGCCATCAACCCGATGCTGAGCGAACTGACAGCCAGGTTCTGCAAGGAGATCGGCTACCGCGGGGTCAACGATCTCGACTGGCGGTACGACCGGCGCGACGGTCGCTTCAAGCTGGTGGATTTCAACCCCCGCGTCGGCGCGCAGTTCAGGTTCGGCCAAACCGAGGATGGCGTCGACGTGGTGCGCGCGCTGCACCTGGCGATGACTGGCCGCACCGTGCCGGCGGGCGATCAGGACTACTCGCGGCGGCTGATCGTCGAGAACCTCTACCTGCCGGCCAGGGTTCTCCAGCGGTTGTCGCGGCTGCCGGCGGCTCCGCGGTTGCAGCCGCCGGGTGTGCGTACCCATGGCGCATGGCTCGAGGCGAGCGGGAGGGATCCGCTGCCGGTGCTCGCGATGGTGCTCCGCTTCGGCGGCCAGGCCGTCGCATCCGTATTCCGCGCGGCCTACCGGAACGTGCGGCTGCGGTTGGCCGGACACGCCCGAACCGGAAGCGGGCCTCGATCTCACGCGAGTCGTGCGGGCGGTGACCGGTGACATCGCCTCAGGCCCCGCGGGTCTCCATCGGCATTCCCGCATACAACGAGGCCGCCAACATCGGCCGCCTCCTGCGCGACGTCCTCGGGCAGGACGAGACCGGCTACGAGCTCGTCGAGATCATCGTCGCCTCCGACGGCTCGTCCGACGGCACGGCGGCCATCGTGAGCGGCATTCCCGACCCGCGCGTCAAGCTTCGCGACTCTCGGGAGCGGCTCGGCAAGACGACCCGCATGAACCAGCTCCTGTCGGGCTTCGACGGCGACGTCCTCATCCTCCTCGACGCCGACGTGTCGGTTGGCGCGCCGGACTTCGTTTCGTGCGCTGTCCGAGGCTTCCGGCCCGAGTTCGGCGTGATGGCCGTCAACGCCGTGCCGATTCCCGGCCGCACCCTTGTCGAGAAGTGCGTGGTAGCCGGTTCGTCGGCGGTCGAGTGCGCCGCCAGGCATTGGGACAGTGGCTCGAACTACCTGGCGTTCCGGGGTGCCTGCCTTGTCCTGGGGCGAGAGTTCGCCCGCCGGCTCGAACTGCCCGCATCGCTCGTCGCCAACGACGCCTACGTCTACTTCCGTGCCTGTCAGCTCGGCTACCGCCCGAAGTACGATCCCGATGTCCGGGTGCATTATCGCTCCCCCAGCACCCTTCGCGACCACCTGCGCCAGTCGGAGCGCTTCCGGCACTCAAGAGCCGAACTGGACCGGATGCTTCCGGACGTCAGAGTCCCCGAGTCCTGCCGCGTCCCCCGCAGCGTCCTGGTCCGTGCCTTCGTGGCGCAGCTGCGCAGACGACCGCTCGCGCTCACCGGCTACGTCGTCATGACCGCCTGCACCCGCCTGCGACTCGGTCGAAAATCCGAAGTCACCTGGGACATCGCCACCTCAACCAAAGAGCTTGGTATCGCATCATGCAGCACCGAGTAGTCAATACGACCATCTTCTTCGATTACGAGAGCACGTGGGGCATGCCCGCCGCGGTGCCCTACGACCTGGCCGCCGCCACCAGCACCCTGCTCGACGTGCTCGGGCGATACTGCGCCAGAGCGGTGTTCAACACCACCGGCAAGATCGTCGAGGATCAGCCGGAGCTGATCGCACGCATCGCACGTGCCGGCCATGAGATCGCCATTCACGGCTATGACCACACCAACCCGGCACGCATGACCGTCGCCGACAACCAGCGGTTCGAGGCCGACTTGGCGCGGGTGGAGGCCAAAGTCGTCGAGCTCACCGGCACCCGTCCGGTCGGCTTCCGCTCGCCGCACCTCGGGGCGCCGCGATTCTTCGACGCCTCCACCTACGACATCTTCGAGCGCCGCGGCTACGCCTGGGCCTCCAACCGCGAGATCCGCTTCGTCGACGAGGCCACTTCGCCGCACATCATCGGCCGCGGCGACGTCATCGGCCTGGCCGGCAAGCTCATCAGCCGCCTCGGTCTCGACCGGGTCGGGTTGCTGCGCCGGACCGGACTGGTCCTGCTCAACCTGGACCTCGTCTGGCGCGAGCAGACCAGGCGTCCCGTCAGCCGCGTCGCCAATCTCGTCTGGCTCGTGCGGCGGCCGGCTCCGTTCCAGCGCAAGCACCTGACCGAGATCCCCATCCTGTCCCCTCTCGATGTCGACTTCCTGAGCGCTCGCATCGACCCCGCGCAGCCGTCGCCACAGAACCAGGTCGACCACATGGTGAGCAGCCTCTGCCGCCTGTTCGACGAAGCCGGGGATCACTTCAACCTCAACTTCCACGACTGGATCATCGGCACGTCGAACCGCGTCGAGGTGCTCGACCGGACCGTCGCGTACATTGCCGCCAGCGGCCGCGCCCGCTGGGTGCTGGCCCGCGAGGGATTGGCACGGCGGCGTGCTTAGTCTCACCCGGCAACGCTCGGCCGCGGCCGGCGGTGCCGTTCTCATGCTGCGGTTCGGCCTTGGCGCCGTCCTCAACTACAGCCTGGGCGTCGTACTGGCCTGGATGCTGACGCCATCGCAGTTCGGTGCCGTCAGCGTGCTGCAGAACGTGCTGTTCCTCTGCTCGGCGCTGCTGTCCGCCGGCTTCCCCTGGGCACTCACGGGTGTCATCGTGCAGGCGGAAGCCCGGCTCGGCGTGGATGCGGCGTATCGGGCTGCCATAGTGGGCAATCTCGGCTTCGGCGTCATGCTCGCACTCGTCGTCGTGGGTGCTCAGGTCACTCGCAACGTGGTGCCTGGCGCCTCCGTCGCGACCGTCGCGGTGATGGCGATGACGATTGCGGTGACGTCGATGAGCACGACGCTGCAGGGAGCGTTGCATGGAGAGCGGCGCTTCGACGGTCTGAGCTTCGTGCAGACGACGGGCATCGGCGTGAAGGTCGCGTTGACGCTGCTTCTTGTGAGCCTGGTGCATCTGCGGGTCGGCGGGGCGGCCCTCGGCTTCCTGGGTGGCGCGATAGTCGCGGCGGCAGCCGGGGCCTGGGCCCTGCGGGACCGGCTGCCTCGGCGCGGCCCGATGGCTTGGCGCGTCACCACCACCCGGGCGCTGTCGATGGCCGTTGCCACCTCCGCGATCAGCCTGATCCTGACGACCGACGTCGTTGCCCTGAGCCTCGTCGGCCAGCGGCACGGCGTGAGTGCGGGCGACGTAGCGACCTATCAGGCGGCTGCGGTCCTTGCGCGGGCGCCGTACTTCGTGGCCGAGGCCCTCAGCAGCGCCGTGTTCCCCTTCATCGCGAAGGCGGAGACGGCGGCCGCGGTGAGATCCTGGTTTCTCGCCGCCTACCGATGGGTGCCGCTCGCGCTGGTGCCCTTGCAGCTGATCCTGCTGGTCGCCCCGGGGACCGCGCTGGCGTTGTTCTTTCCCGCGCCGTACGAACAGGGCGCCGACATCCTGCGCATCCTTTCTATCGGTACCCTCGGGCTGCTGACCGCCGACATGCTGCTCAAGACGCTGTACGCGCGTGACCTGACGACGTCGTTGGCACGGCGGGTTCCGATCGCGCTGATGATCGAGGTGACCGCCCTCATCGTCGCCGTGCCCCGGTGGGGAGCGGTGGGGGCCGCCGCCGCCTTTGCCGTCGGCAGTTGGGCCGCGGCGGGACTGCTCGGCCATCTGTTCGTCAGGCAGTACGGCGCGTCCTGGCCGACCCGCAAGGTTGCCATGCGCTACCCGCTGGCCCTCGCGCCACTGGTCGTCCTGCTCGCGGTGGCTGGCGCCGTGCCGGAGTGGCCCGCCGTGGCGGTGATCGCGGTCGGCCTCGCCCTCTACGCGGTCACCGCGGTTCGGGTTCGACTCGTGCGGCACGAGGATGTGATGCGGGTCTGGACCGTCCTGCGGCGGTTGCGACCGAAGCGACGGGCTGCCCAGGCATGAGACGGCGTGTCACGGGGCTGCGGTGGATTCCGTGCGCGTCCGTCGCGATCGTGTTGCTGGGCTACGGCCTGTTCCTGCACGGGTCGCGCACACCGCTCACCACTGTGGATCTCGAGGCGGAGTCGATGCGGGTGACGTCCGGGGCAGCCGGCACTTACCGCGATCCTTCGGCCTCCGGGGGAAGGGCCTTGCAGATGTGGACGGACGCGACCGCGAGCACGGAGCTCACGGCACCGGCGGGGACCCGGCTCGTCGTCCGTGCTCGTGGGGACCAGTGCTCCGGGGCTCCGGTCATGCGGGTACAGGTGGACGGCCGGACGGTCGAGACGATCCAGGTGCAAGCGTCTTCCTGGGCGGACTATGCCATCGCCGGTTCCTGGGGAGCCGGTGCACATGCGTTGTCCCTGAGCTTCTCGAACGACCTCATCACCGACGCGTGCGATCGCAACCTCCACATCGACCGTGCCGTCTTCGACGGGTCGAGCCCGGCCTCGCAGCCGCAACCGCAACCTCGCCTGCTCTGGGGCCTGGGTCCCGGGATCGGGGACGCCGTCGAGGCCCCGGTCTACCGTGATGCCGGCGTCAACATGGTCACGACCTGGTACAACGGCCCCTCAGACCTGGAGTGGATCAGCGGCTACGCCCGGCCGTCGACGATCTCCGACCTCTACGGCGCCGGCAAAGCGGTCGAGCTCGTGGTGTGGCTGGCAGACCACCCGGAATACGCGGTAGGTGACCAGTTTCAACGCGATATCAGGGTCGTCACCTCGGCCTTGAAGGGCAGCGGGCCGCACTACGGGCCGCTCTACGTCGTCCTCTTCACCGAGTTGGAGACCTACTCGTCCGACCCCGGGTATCCCCGGCGCCTGAAGGCGGCATACCTCAACGCGGCGGCGGCCATCCGCGCCGAATACTCCGGTGCACGTGTCGCACTCGGCTTCGGCGGCTATACCTGGGGCAGCTCCGGCGACCGCGACCTGTCGTTCTGGTCCGACGCTATCGCCGCCAGCGACTTCACCGCGGTCCAGCAGATGCACGCCTGCGACAACGAGCACGACGGCCAGAGCGCGCTGGTGGCCCAGATCCGCAGTTCCGTCAGGCAGTTGGGCTCGTACGGCAAACCCGTCATGATTTCGCATTTCAAGCTGTGGGGAAACCCCGCGTGCCAAGTGCGAGCCTTCGACAAGTTCGCCAAGGCGATGTTCACCGATTCGTCAATGGGCGAGTTGACGAGCAATGGGCTTTTCGCGTGGAATTTCATGCTTGACCACTACATCGACGACCCCGGTCCGGTCCGTGAGGCATCGGCGGCACTCATCGGCAGGTATTCGGCATCGCTTCCTCCGTCGCTGCACAATCCGACGGCCGGGGTGCCCTTGTGAGAATCTCGCCGCCGCGCCGTGCCGCCACACATCAATCCCGCATTCGACACGATGATTGTGGCGGCGGTCCGCGCGTTCCGTTACCGCCGATGCGGACTATTTCGAGTTCTTCCGCAGCCACGGATAGGGACTGCTAGGCTCAATGACAAAGCCACTGCACGGCGCGTTGACCTGCCCGGAAGGCCACGTCGCGCAATGATCCGGCAGCTCGGGATCCATTTTCTTCCTTCGATTTGTTGCGCCTGCACCCATCATGCATTCAAACTCCCGAAGAATAGGTGAGGTTGGTCAAATTGCTCCTGCACGACCGACAAAGTCAGGACAGTTCTGGGCCTTCTCTCGACGCCGCCGGCGTTGACGGATCCTTTATCTCCGACGTCGCGCGGCCCGCAGTGGATCTCGAGGTGATCATCCCGGCGTACAACGAGGAGGGCCGCCTCGGCGCCACGCTGCGGGACTTGGCGCGCGAGATCGCCCGGCTCCCCTGCAGCTGCGGCATCGTCGTCGTCGACAACGGCAGCACGGATCGGACCGCAGACCTCGCGGACCGCGGCTACAGCGGCCTGCCCGTCCGCGTCATCGGTTGTTCCCGGCGGGGAAAAGGGGCCGCCGTCCGGCGCGGAATCCTCACCTCGCGGGCGCGCTGGGTCGGATTCTGCGACGCCGACTCCTCGACGCCGGCCGACCTGATCCCGCGCGTCGTCGAGCTCCTTTCCGCCGGCCACCGGATCGTCGTCGGATCCCGGTACTGCAGCGGTAGCCGGCTCCTCGTCCGCCAGCCCCTGATTCGTCGCCTCGGCAGCCTGGGCTTCCGATCGCTGAGCCGGGGCATGGTCGGTAACCTGTCCGACACGCAGTGCGGCTTCAAGTTCTTCGAAGCGGCGCTCGCCCGGCAACTCTTCATCCAATCGCGCCTGTCGGGCTTTGCGTTCGACCTCGAGTTCCTCGCCCTCGCGCATCGGTCCAACATTCCGATCACCGAACTGCCGGTCGACTGGACGGAGCGCGACGGCTCGTCGTTACGCCTGGTCAGGGACGGCGCCCGCGCATATCTGGAGCTGATAAGTCTCCGCCTGCTGGACAGGGGTCCCGGCGACCCGCTGTCGCTTCGG
This sequence comes from Dactylosporangium sp. NPDC005555, assembly GCF_040605635.1. NCBI lineage: Bacteria > Bacillati > Actinomycetota > Actinomycetes > Micromonosporales > Micromonosporaceae > Dactylosporangium > Dactylosporangium sp. NPDC005555. Next base: position 16,326 of record NZ_JBEXDG010000082.1, on the reverse strand, counting down.
CCCGGCATCATCGCCCAGGCCCGCGAGCGTGGGCCGATGCTCGTCGAGACGTAACGCCATCTGCTGGCGCGAAGCGCTTCATTCGACTTCACGAGGGGGAAACGCGGTGACGGTTCAGCACGTCGCTTTGCTCAATTGGCGAGACAGGAGCCACCCGCGCGCCGGCGGCGCCGAACTTTACTGCGAGCAGGTAGCCCAGCACCTTGTGCGGCAGGGGGTGGCGGTCACATACCTGACGGCCCGGGTACCTGGTCTACCGACCGTCGAGGACCGAGAAGGCTTCCGTATCGTCCGGATGGGGGGAACGTTCACGGTCTACCTCGCGGTGCTGCTGTGGCTGTGGCGGCACCGCACGAAGATCGACGGCGTCATCGATTCTCAGAATGGAATTCCGTTCTTCTCCCCGCTTGCTGTGGGGCGGCGGGTCCCGGTGGTTCTCCTGATCCACCACGTCCACCAGCGACAGTTCGCGGAGTACTTCGGCTGGCCGATGCGGTGGGTCGGCCGGTGGCTGGAGAAGACCGCCACGGGACTGGTCTACGGCCGCCGGTCGATCGTGACCGTCTCGCCCTCCTCGCGGAACGCCATACGCCAGGAACTCCGGCTCAAGGGGAACGTCTTCGTCGCCCCGTGCGGGATGGACCGCCCCAACGCACCGGACGACCAACGGCGTGCGGCCCGGCCGCGCATCGTCTGCGTCAGTCGCCTCGTGCCGCACAAGCGCATGGACCTCGTGCTCGAGGCTGTCGCCAAAGCCAGGACCGTGATGACCGACCTGGAACTGCACCTGGTCGGCGACGGCCCCGAACTCGATACCATTCGCACGCACATCACACGGCTCGGGCTCGAAACAACCGTCGTGGTCCACGGACGCGTCACCGACGCCGAGCGAACCGCGATACTGCAGACGGCGTGGATCACCGTCAGCGCGTCTGCCGGTGAAGGATGGGGACTGAGCATTCTGGAGGCTGCCGCGCTGGGCGTGCCGGCCGTGGCGTTGCACGTGCCCGGAGTGCAGGACGCAGTCCGCGACGGTCGAACCGGCGTGCTGATCGACGACGAGTCCCAGCTCGCCGACGCGATCGTCTGCCTGATCGACCGCCTCAGTGACCCCGCCGAAGCGACAGCATGGGCATCTCGGGCGTGGGCGTGGTCGGGCCAGTTCACGTGGGAGCGTTCCGCCGGCCGGATCCGGCTCGTGCTGGAGGCCGAAGCCGCCCGGCTCGCGCTGCGGAGACCCGACCACCGGGCGGCGTGCGACGTCGTGACGGTCGTCGAGCTGGCCGGAGCGTCGCTGCCCGACGCCGACGAACTGCGGATGCGGTGCCGGCATACCGACACCTGGTCGGTGCGCGGCGACAGGATCATCGGACTCATCCACGGCGCCGACGAGATCGACGCGCTCGCGGTGCTGCAACGTGCCGGGGTGCGGCCCAGCGACCAGGTCCGCGTCCGCCTCCGCGTCGGCCGGCCGCACGACCTGCTGGAGTACGCGTGAGCAACGGCAAGACACGGGAAGCGCCCCTGATCCCACTCGAATCCACTGCAGGAGCGTCGACGCGGCTGCTCGAGAAGGCGGCGGCACCAGCCGGCCCGGAGCGTGTGGACAGGCGCCGATCGTTGCGTGTCCCGGCAGCGCTGGCGGTCATCGTCGCGGTCGGTGCGGTGCTGCGCGTGGTTCCGCTGCGCAGCGTCTGGATAGACGAGGCAATCAGCATCGGACAGGCACGCCTGCCGTACCTCACGATGCTGCAAGACCTGCGCTCGGCCGACGTCCATCCACCGCTGTGGGGAAGCGTGCTTTGGCTGGACATCCGCCTGCTGGGCGACGGTCCGCTCGCGGTCCGCGTCCCTTCACTGGTCGTCGGCACCCTCTGCATCCCGTTGGTGTACCTGGTCGCCCGTGAGCTCTACGATCGGCGCGCGGGTGTCGCGGCGGCACTGCTCACCGCGGTGTCTCCCATGGCCGTCTGGTACTCCGCGGAAGCGCGGATGTACGCGTTCTACATCTTCTGGTCGCTCCTCGCAGTGCTCGGACAGGCACGGGCGATCCGGCGCGGCGGATGGCTGGACTGGGGCCTGTTCGCGGTCGCGTCTGCCGGCCTCCTCTACACCCACTACTTCTCGCTGCTGCAGCTCTGCGCCCAGCACATGGCGTTCGCCGCCATCGTGATCCGCCGCAAGCTCAAGCGGGAACGGACGGCCCGGAGACTGCTCGCCGGGTGGTTGCCGGCGACCGCGGTGACGCTGGCGCTCCTGCTGCCGCTGCTCCCGTACGCCGCAGAGCAGGTCGGGAACTTCATCCAGTCGAGCTCCGGCGCGTCCACGAGCAACGCCCCATCGGGCGACGGCCAGCGCTTCGTCTCGCTGTACGCGATCCTGGCCAACCTTGTGTGGGCGATGTGGGGATACCACTCCGCCGCCGCGATGGAGCATCTGGTCGCGCTCTGGCCGATCGGCATGCTCGTCATCCTGCTCCTCCTCGGCCGGGGGCGTTCCCGCTCCACCGCCCTGCTGGTGTCGCTCGTCGTCGTGCCCTTCGTGCTCGCCTACCTGCTCGGCTCGAAGCAACGGAACTTCTTCGAGCTCCGCTACTTCATCTCGGTACTGCCGCCGCTGCTCATCCTCACCGCCCGTGCGGCGACTGGGTGGCTGCGGACCGAGACCGCGAGGGCAACGGCCGTCGCGGCGATCGCGCTGACCATGGCCGTCGGCCTCGGCGACCAGCAGTTCAACCCGTCCAATCCCCGGCTCTACGACTACAACGGGGCCTTTCGCCTGGTGAACGAGGAGGCCCGCGCCGGGGACCTCATCCTGTTCGCCCCCGGATACCTCGAGGTACTGGTGCGCTACTACCACCCAGCCGTCACCGCCGTGCCGATCAGGGGCGGCGTCCCGCTGCCGACCCAGCACGGCGGCCGGACGTTTCTCATGGCCAGCTATCTCGACAACCCGGACAACGCGAGCCTGGTGGGCGGGGCGCTGGCGCAGCTCGCCGCCGAAGGGCGGACGGTGCAGCGGCTGGAGCACCGGGAGAACGTGACGATCTGGATTCTGCGATGACCATCACCGAGCCGAGAACCGACCAGCGCGCCGACCCGAGAACCGACCAGCGCGCCGACCTGAGAACCGCCCCATCGCGGTGGCGGCCGAGACGGGCCAGCCGCCGTGAGGCGATGGCGTTCCGGCTCCTCGTCATGCTGAGCCTGGCCGCATCCGTCTGGTACTTCGCATGGTTGCTGCAGCCCAGCCGGGTGGGCAATCCCGTGCTGTACTGGGTGCTGGTGCTGGCCGAGACCTTCAATCTCGCGCAGGCGCTCGGATTCTGGTGGACCTGCGCGCACAATCGAGCGGCGCCGCAGCCGAGGGTGCGCCGGACCGCGAACCTCAACGTGGACGTGCTGATTCCTGTCTACAACGAACCCGTGGAAATCATCGCGCCCGTGGTGCAGGCCGCGGTGCGGCTCAAGGGCGCACGAGCGCACGTGGCGATCCTCGACGACGGGAACAACCCCGAGGTGCGGGCCCTCGCGAAGCGGCACCGGGCGCGGTACCTGCGGCGCGAGTCGAACCGGGGCGCCAAGGCCGGCAACATCAACGACGCCCTGAAGCGCACGCACTCGCCGCTGGTCGCGGTCCTCGACTGCGACCACGTGCCCGGCCCGCGGTTCCTCGAAGCCACCGTCGGGCATTTCAGGAGGCGTGACGTCGGGTTCGTGCAGTCGCCGCAGTACTACGCGAACGCGGCCGAGAACGAGGTGGCGCGGGCCGCCTGGTCGCAGCAGGCGCTGTTCTTCGGCAGCATCGCCAACGGCAAGGCCGCGCTCGGCGCGATGTTCTGCTGCGGCACCAACATCGTCTTCCGCCGCGCCGCGATCGAGTCGACGGGCGGCTTCCCGGAGGACACGGTCACCGAGGACTTCGAGCTCTCCGTGCAGCTGCACGCGGCCGGCTGGAAGTCGGTGTACGTTCCCGAGGTGCTGGCCCAGGGGCTGGGACCGGAGGACATGCCCTCGTACGTGAGCCAGCAGCTGCGCTGGTCCCGCGGATGCATCTCGGCGATCCCGCTCGTGCTCCGCTCCCGGCTGCCGCTGCGGTTGCGGCTGCAGTACCTGCTGTCCGCCTCGTACTTCCTCTACGGCTGGACCACCCTCGTGTACATGCTGATGCCGCTGGCGCGGATCGTCTTCGGCTGGCAGCCGCTGGCGTCCGCGAGCGCTTCCGACTTCCTCCTGCACTTCGCGCCGTACTTCCTGCTCTCCATCACGAGCGTCGCGGCAGCCGGGTTCGGCACGTACGCCTTCACCGCCTTCGCCCTGGCGGCGACGAGCTTCTGGATAGGGATCGTCAGCACGGTCCGCGCACTGCTGCGGCGACCTGCGAGGTTCGTCGTGACGCCCAAACGCGGAAGCACCGGGTGGCAGCCCGCCGCCGTTGCGCCCTCGCTCGTCGCCACCGGCGTGCTCGTCGCCGTGTCCGTGTGGGGGCTGCTGCGCGATCCCACGCCGGGAGTCCTGAACGCCGTCGCCTTCGCGGCGGTACATTCCGCCATCCTGTTGCGGGGCGCCGCGCCCGCGCTGCGGTTGCTGCGGCGCAGGGTTGCCGCGGTCGAGCCCGCTCCCGCGCGCCCCGGGGTCCGCGCCCCGGAGCCGGCGCTCGCCGAGGCCCCGGCACCGTCCGCGCGGTCGTCGGCGCCCGGCCACGACGGCGAGGCAATCGCCAAACCCCGTGTCCCGCTGGACGAGGTGGTCCCGTCCGGTGCCGGTGCGGCGACACCGAGCGAGACGAATGTCAGCGCCTGACCGCCGGTGGGGCGGCGACCGAACGGCGCGGTCCCGGGCGAGGCTGAGGCCCGGCGCGGTCGGTGCCAGCGATGGATCACCGGTTCGCACAATGGTGCGGTCGGTGGGCCGCCAGGGACTCGAACCCTGAACCTACGGATTAAAAGGCGGGGTCGGGGGGCGTATGAGGGGCGCGGGTGACGTACCGTGGCCTCGTGCTGCTCTCGGGATCGACCGAAGAGAGTCACCTGTATATGGATCTGCAGCCGCGCCCCGGCTGCGGGTTCGACGGCTTCGAGTGGGACAGCCACTCGACGCAGGTGCGCGGGGAGGACCCGGTCTCGGTATGTCAGGGGAGCTGTCCTGATTGTGGGACCGCTCGGGAGTTTGAGTTCGTGCGCATCGGGCAGGAGCCGCCACCGCCGGCGCTCGGCGGCCCGGAGCCGTCGCGGCTCATCGATCCCGGGCAGTTCCTGAGTCTGGCGAGGGAGGCCGCCGCGCTGGTCCCGGCCAGCCCGGCGCTGTGCCCGCCCGATCAGATCGCCGACGCGCGGGAGGCGATCGCCGTGGCGGTGGCGGCGATGGACGAGGTGGGCAAGTTCGTGCCGGCCGGCGCCGACGCGGTGCCCGTCGAGGCGTTCACGTCCGAAGCCGGCAGGGCGCTGTATGGCGCCGACCCCACGCAGTTCCGGCGGCGGCGGGTCGATGCGGTCACCGCGTCGTACCGCGAGGTGCTGACCGCATATCAGGTTGCCCGAGGAGGGTTCGATCAGTGAAGCCCATGGAGCTCCGTGCGATGGAGGTCGAGCGGCTGCCGCTCGCGACGCTGACCTTGGAGCCCGTGCAGTTGCAGGCCCGGCTTGGGTTGCGGTTCACGGAGCTCCCCGGCAATCTCGGCGACGAGTTGTTCGCGCTCGGCCAGCTGGCCGACGGCACCGTCCTGGGCTTTTCCCGCCTGATCGGCTACCAGCGGCCCGGCACCGACCTGTACCAGTACGCGGACCGTCCCCCGCGGGACGTGCTGACCGAACTGCTCTTCGAGACCGACCTCACCCACGACGAGGTGTCCTGGCGGGTGCCAGCGGACGACTCGGACGACGACCGGATCTGGGCACGGTCCCACCCGGAGGCGTATGCCTACATCCTGTTGCACCGGGAGCCCAGTGACCAAAGCCCGATGAGGCTGAGGGACCTGGACATCACCAGAGACGACCAGGACGTCTGGTCGGTGCGCTATCCCAACATTGTGGTCCACATCCGGCCGCGGACCGGCCCTCGGCTGCTGGGCGGTGTCGGGGTCTACTCGCACCCCGACGACCCGCCGTCCGGCATCATCGACCCGGGCGGGTGGATGTACCTCGCCACCGAGTGGGAGGCCGCGGCCGGCCAACTGCTGCAGGGTTTCGGCCCCAGAGCGATCGACGTGCGGGAGTACTGGTCGGTGTACGACCTGCTGCTGCAGTTGCTCCACTTGCCCGAGGAGGCGTTGCGGTTCCTGCCGCCGGACCTGGACGAGCTGCCGGTGCGCGCGTTCTGGACCGCGCTCGGCCAGTGGATGCTGCGGCGGAACCCGCACGCGTTCAACCGGGCCGAGTTGACGGCGAAGGCAGCGGAGTACGAGACCACGCTCGCGGAGTTCAAACGGATCTACGGTCCGCCGCCGCCGCGGCCGCAGTGAGCCGTAGTGATGAGCGGGCGCGAGGTCCTTTGAGAAGGGTCGATCAGTGCAGGCCATGGAATTCCATGCCGTGGAAGGCGACAGCACACCGTTGGCGAAGCTCACCCTGGAGCCGCCGGAGCTGCGGGAGCGGCTCGGGCTCAGGTTCCTGGAGGTCGACAGCGGCCTCGGGCCCGTGCTGTTCGCGTTCGGGCAGCTGGCCGACGGCACGGTCATCGGCTTCTCCCGGCTGATCGGTGACGAGCGGTACCCCGGCACCGAGCTGTACCAGTACGCCGGCCGCCGCCCGCTGGACGTGCTGACCGAGCTGCTCTTCGAGACCGGGCTGGACCACGACGAGGTGTCCTGGTTGACCGCCCCGCCGCTCGATGAGGACGAACTGCTGTGGGCCCGGTCCCGCGCCGAGGCGGACACCTATCTCCGTCTGCAGGCGGCGTTCGAGGATCGGCCCGAGGACCCGGTGGAGGACGCGGTCGACGCCGAGGTTGACGGCCACCCGGTGGTGCGGTGCCACGACGTCGAGCTCCACCTGCTGTCCCCGTCGGGCGGCACGACCCAGTCGTCCAAGATCATCGATCCCGGTGGCTGGCTGGCCATCGCCTTCCAGCGGGCCGGATCCGGGCAGCACCGGCGGGCCGCCGAGGCGGTCGGGGAGGCGCTGCGGTTCCTGCCGCCCGGCACGGACCGGCTGCCGGTGCGGTTGTTCTGGACCCCCGTCGGCCTGCGCACGCTGCGGCAGCACCCGCACCTGTTCAACCGTGGCGCGCTGGAGGCGACGTTGGCGGAGTACGAGGCGGCCGCCGAGCGGTCCGGTCAGACCTACGGTTCGCCGTCGTGAGGAGCGGCGACGCGCTGTGGTCCCGCTCGGACCGCGAGTCGTCCATCTACATGTACATCCACCCGTGCGGCTGCGGTTCGGTGGACTTCGATCCGGAGCGCGAGGTGCGCCAGGTCGACGGCGTCTGGATCAGCCAGTACACCGGCGAGTGCCGCAACTGCGGCACCCGCCGGCAGTTCGTGTTCCGGATCAGCTAGGAGATCCCGCAGCTGGCACCCGGTGCCTGGTCGACCCGCACCGAGCCGTCGGAGCTGATCGACCCGGGCGAGTGGCTGTCCATCGCCGACGACCTCGGCGTCGCCGCCGACGACGACGTCCTCGAGCTCGACGAGGAGCAGCAGTGCTACCGGCGGGTGGATCTGGGGCTGGCGGCGGGCGCCATCGAAGAGATCCTGCTGTCACTGCCGGCGGGCGCCGACGCGGTGCCGGCCGAGGCCCTCCGCTCGAGGTGGGCCGGCGCCTGTACGCGGCCGACCCGTCCCGTTTCCGGCGGGATCAGCTGGAGTTCGCCCGCGCGACGTCTACGTCAGCCTGGGCGGTGACGTCCAGCCGCACGACTGGGCCGGGTGGCCGCTGCGGGCGCGCAGCGTCAACGAGGCGAGCCTCTTCGCCGAGCTGCGCCGGTGCGGCTGCGGGCAGATCGAGTTCGACCGCAAGGACCTGTGGGTGCCGGCGCCACCCGGCGAGACCCGCGCCACGCTCACCTACAGCGGCGACTGCCACCGCCGAGCTCGGCCTCGCTGAGCTGCTCGACCTGGACGACCCGTACCAGTACGACCCGAACCGCGCGTGGGGGGTGCGACCCAACCGCGACCGGCTGCGCGTGCCGATCGGGATCGCGCCGGACGGTTCCCCGATCGACCTGGACCTCAAGGAGTCCGCGCAGGAAGGCATGGGGCCGCACGGCCTGCTCGTCGGCGCCACCGGTTCCGGCAAGGGCGAGCTGCTGCGGACCCTGGTGCTGGCCCTCGCCTCGATGCACTCCTCGGAGATCCTCAACTTCGTGCTCGTCGACTTCAAGGGCGGCGCGACGTTCGCCAAGCTCGACCGGCTGCAGCACACCAGCGCCGTCATCGGCGAACGACCCGATCCCACCCGCGACCCCTACGCCTGAGGCCCGTGCCGCACCTCCTCCGTCGCACCGCTACATCGGTCGGAGCGTGGCCGGGGGCGACGGCAGGGTCGGGCGCAGGTTGGCCATGAACGACTGGATGCCGGATCCGACCGAGAAGAGGCGTTCGGCACACAGGTACTCGGCCGGACTGCCGTAACCGCGGGCGAGGTACTGGTTGCCCAACTGCAGCGCGTCCCCGGAACGCATGACGAAGATCTGTTCGGCGACGTGGGGGCTGATGCCGACGGCGAAGTAGCCCCCTACCCCGATGGCGATCACGACATAGTCCTTGGTGAACCATTTCCCGACCTGGCGCTGACCGCTGCGGAGGTCGTAGATGGGGTTCTCGGGGTGCACACCGAGAATCGGCGTGAACGGGTCGAGTGACACGTGCGTCCCGGGAATCCAGATCTCCTCGACCGGGGCGGCGCCATTGTTGTGGGCCAGCCACATCCGGAACGTCCGCGGCAGCCGCTGCCCCAGATCCTGCTCGAGCTGGCCGATCCCGGCCTCGTCGACCGTGCCGAAACTCCGGAACCCGACCTTGACGTAGTCGCGCCGCCCGGCCGGCGGTCGGTACGGCGGCGAGCCCGGCACGACGTACCGAAGCGTCACGGTCCAGATGTCGGTATTGGCGATGACGGCGTCGTCGAACCGCCACGTGTTCTCCCCCACCGGGAACGTGTCACCCAGGTTCAGCTCGTGCGTCGACTCCTCGCCCGCCGGCGACACGACCGCGAGCACCAGATGGGGCGGCGACGTGTTGAAGGTGAGCACGCCGCATCGCGCGCGGTCGTCGAACCACGGAGACATGCCGCGTTCCAGCATCACCTCGATGATCTCAGGCATCCACTCTCCCTTGTGTCGCGCCGTCAGATGAGCGACTTGAACCATTCCTCCGGCGGCAGGACCTGCTGGAACACCTGCACCGAGACCGCCTCTGCGGTCGCCGGTCGATCAGGATCGGCAGCGCGCCGGGCACGTCGCCGGGCATCACCGCACCCGGTGCCTGGAATCAGCCGCTGTGCTGGACCTGCCAGACCGAGACCTCCACCGTACCGTCGCGTGCGACGTGCGCGAGCAGCCCCAGGTCCCTGCCATGTACGCGTAGAAGCTGTCCATGATCAGCAAGAATCTTGAATCTTGCCTGGTCAGCCATGGTCGGGACGGCGGGATTCGAACCCACGACCCCTTGACCCCCAGGATCGGAACTGTTCCACTGTGGAGTGTCGGCTCATGTCGGCCTGTGCTCTCACATCAAGTGACCTGCCCATATCAACACGGCTGCATGTTGGCCGGTGTTGCGTCATGCTTCCGTGTCCGCCTGAAGTTGATCTCCATCGTGAGCGCGGTGTTAGCGCTCGCCAATCAAGTACCGCTCGTGATGCTGCGTCCATACCGGCTCTCAACCCGGCCGCCCGCGATGCCGAACTCGGTCCGCAGTCCGCGCATCGATCTGAGCCGGCGCTTGAGCCGATCTTGGCCTGCTTCTACCCGCCGGCTACACCGGCAACGCCGCCAACTCGGTGCTGGTGAGCTTCGGCCCCACCAGCACCATCGCACCGATCGTGCTGCGGATGGGGGCGGTCAGCGCGACGATCCCGACCACACTGGCGCTGCCCTGCTACGGCACCGGCACCGGCACCGGCACCGGCACCGGCACAGCGACGTTCGCGCCGTACCCCACCAGCGCCACCGCCCGCCCTACCACGGTGCAGGTCAGCTTCGTCGGCCAGCTGTAGCCGGCCTCGCCGTACCGACCCCGAAGTGGCGCCGGCCCGGGCGGGGGGAAGGAGCCCCCCCCCGGGGGCAGAG
>NZ_JBEXDG010000082.1:0-6090 GCF_040605635.1 Dactylosporangium sp. NPDC005555 | reverse complement strand
GCCCCACCCCCGCCGCCCCGCCCGACCGAAGCCTTGTGAGATAAAGACCTGCGCCACGCGTTCACCCCGCTGGACGTCCATGAGCCCCCCCCCCCCCCCCCCCCCCCCCCACTTCGCTACCACCCGTCGTACACCGCTGCTCAGTCACTGCCCGACCACAGATCTTGAATAGTCAGGTTGATCGATGACGTTCCGGCGTGTTGGCGTGGCATTGGTCGATGGGGTCTTGTAGGCCGGAGGGATGAGGTATCCCGATGGTGGTGGCCTGACCGCGCAGGGCGGGTCAAGCGGGAGGCGGTGCGGCGTCAGGCGGCTGGTTGGTTCGCCGAAATAAGGCTATGAACGGGAATTGCTGACGGCCCGGTCCAGGGCCCGGTCGAGAACCACGAGCAGCGCGTCGCGCACCGACAGGCGGTCGCGGGCGTCGAACGCGATCACCGGCACGTGGTCGGCGACGGCGAGTGCCCACCGGACGCTCTCCAGGTCGTTGGCAAGCGCGCCGTCAAAGGCGTTGACCGCCACCACGAACGGCAGCCCCGATTGCTCGAAGTAGTCCACGGCCGGGTAGCAGTCGTCGAGGCGGGAGCTGTCCACGACGACGAGCGCGCCGAGGGCACCATGGGCGAGATCGTCCCACATGAACCCGAAGCGTGCTTGACCAGGCGTGCCGAACAGGTACAGCTTGAGCGCGCGGTCGATCGTCACGCAGCCGAAGTCCATCGCGACGGTGGTGGTGACCTTGTTGACGCGGTGCCCGGCGTCGTCGATGCCGACCCCCGCGGAGGTCATCTCGGCCTCGGTGGTCAGGGGAGGAATCTCGGAGATCGCGCCGACCGTCGTGGTCTTGCCCACGCCGAAGCCACCGGCGACAACGATCTTGACTGGTACGGGTGCTGCGTCAGGAGATCGCACGGAGTCCATGGATTACTCGCAAAATGACGTCGGGACTGTGGACGGGGTCGACCTCGAGCTGGTGGATGTCCAGATATCCGGCGGCGCACAGGTCGCCGACGAGGATCTTGGTCACGCCGAGATGCAGGTGGGCCTGAGCGGAGATCTCGGCAACCGACACCGGGGAAACGCAGGTGGTGAGGATCGCCTGGAGCTCGGTCGGCATGAACCGCACGTCCGACGGCGCCCCCGGCCGGATCGTCACCTGCGTCTCCAGGTTCACCGCCGGGTCGTCGCCCTGCACCCGCCCGGCCGTCAGGACGTACGGCCGCGGGTTGTCCGGTGCGCGGTGCGCAGGGTGGTTCCACGCTGCCGGCGGAGCCGGTGAGACCGGCGCGACCGGTGAACGCAGATACGGCCGGATGCCGGGCGGCTCCTGCCCGGGCGGCACGGTCACCGCAGGACCGCGTTCTTCAACTCGGCGATGAGCTGCGGGGTGAGCGCCGCGCCGGCCCGGCTGGCGAAGAGCGTCATCTCGTAGGCCACCGTGCTCAGGTTGGCCGAGCGGGTCGCGATGACACCGAGGACCGACCCGGCGCTGATGGAGGTGATCAACAGGTAGCCGTCGACCATGTCGACGATGACCCGGTTGAGCCCGCCGAGGGTGTACCAGGCGGAAGCGCCGCTGGCGAGGCTGGTCATCCCGGAGACGACGGCGGCCAGGCGCTCCGCGTTGGCCCGTTCCTTCGAGGCCGACGTAGCCATCAGCAGGCCGTCCGAGGACACCGCGATGGCCTCCACCACGCCGGCGGTGCCGGACGTGAACGAATCGAGCAGCCAGTTGAAGGTCTGCACCTCCGTGCTCATCGGTGCGGCGTTGAGCGTCCCACCAGAGGTTTGGCGGTGCGTGCTGTCCTGGATGAACGGACTCGTCATTGTGATGATCCTTCTGATCTGAGCTCGCGCAGTGCGCGCAGGACGCCGGATTCGAACTGCTCGACAAGGTTCCATGCACTGTCGGGATCGGGGGACGACTGGCTCTCCACTAGGTGGAGCCCTGGTCTCGGGATGGCACCGGGGTCCTGCAACGTGGCACCCGGCACCCGTCTGCTCAGGTTCCGACCGGCGGTGGCCGGCCGCACCGGCGTTGACTGGGACTGCGGCGTTGGCTGCAGTGGCGGCGTTGGCGGGAGCGGTGGCGTCTGGTCGGCCGGGGGTGCTGTGCCGTCGTGCTGCGCTCGGCGTACACCATCCTCGAACGCCTCGACGAGTGCCTGCGCGCTGCTCGGATCGGGAGGAGCCGCCACGAACTGCGCCGCGTTCCTGGCGGCCTGGGTGCCGGCCGACAGCTGCGCCCCCGGCACCCGCCGTCGCAACGCTTGCCCCTGCCGCGATGGTTGCCGCAGCGGCGCGGGGATCTCAGCGGTGGCGTCGGCATCCAGCGGTGCCACGACAGCGGCGATGGCCGGCGGTGACGCGACGGCGGCGAGCGTGCGCGGCGCGGCGAACGCGTTCCACGGCTGCCGGCCGTCGATCGAGTGGGTGGCCCGGGTGAGTGCACCGATGTCGATGACCGAGGCGATCGTCTCCCGCGATTGCGGCTCCGGCGCGGCCGAACCGTCCAGTAGCTCCCGCCCGACGACGACGGTCGCGGTGACGCCACCGCCGGGCGTGTCGCTCAACGACACCTGCAGCCCGTGCCGACGGGCCAGCCGGCCCACCACGAACAGGCCGAGCACCTCCGTCGGGGCGAGGTCGATGCGCTCGCGGCGCTCCAGCCGGGCGTTCTCGACCGTGAGCCGCTCGGCCGGCATGCCGATGCCGTGATCGACGATCGACACCCGCACGTCGGTCGCACTCTCGCCGGTGGTGACGGCGACCCGGGTGTGCGGCGGCGAATTGGAGGTCGCGTTCTCCATCAGCTCGGCCAGCATCAGGACCAGGTCGCTGATGACCGCGGGCGCCAACATGATCGTGCCGGTGAGCTGCACGTCGACGCGGTCGTACTCCTCGATCTCGCCGAGCGCCAGGCGGACCGCGTCGGCCAGGGCCAGCGGCGCCAGGTGCGGGTTGGTGCCGGTACCGCCGGACAGGACGACCAGGCTGCTGGCGTTGCGGCGCAAGCGGCTGGCGACGTGGTCCAGCCGGTACAGCTGCCGCAGCCGGTCGGGCTCCGTCTCGTCGCGCTCCAGCTGGTCGATGAGGCCGAGCTGCCGGCCGACGAGGTTCTGCGTGCGGCGGCCGACGTGACCGAACATCTGCGCGACGTTACGGCGACTGGCCACCTGCCGCTCGACCAGCTGCGCCGCGGTCCGCTGCACGCGCTCGAAGGTCCGGGCCAGGTCGCCGATCTCGTCCCGGCCGCCGACGGTGATCCGCTCCAGGCGTACCGGCTCGGGCGCGGCGGACTCATCGTCCGCGACCCGGACCAGCTCGTCCTCGGCGACCTGCGCGACGCGGGCGGCGGAGGCGGTCAGCAGGGTCAGCGGCCGCGCGACCGTGCGCGCGATCGCCGTGCTCAGCAGGATGACGAGCAGCAGCAGGACGAGCATGCCGGCGACGAGACCATACGCGGTGGTGGTCTGCCGCCGCTCCAGGTCGGTCATCGTGGCGGTGACGTCGGTGACGATCCGCTTCTCCACGAAGCGGCCGAGCGCGATGTAGGACTCCAGCGACGGGAACAGCGTGGCGACCCGCAGGTCGGCGATCGCCGCGGCCGGGTCGGTCTCGACGCTCTCCACGAAACCGCCGCCGACGCGGGAGGCGAACGCGGCCGTGACCAGACCGTACAGATCCACCTGTTCGGGGGTCCCGGAGGCGGTGAACCGGTCCAGGTTCGGCTGCACGGCGGCGGCGTTGGCGGCGTACCTGGCGAGATCACGCTGGGCGCGGGTGGCGACCATGACGGTCATCAGTGCGGCGCCGGCGCTGTTGCCCTCGTCGACCCGCAGCAGCGCGTCCAGCGCCAGGAGCTGCCGGCCCTCGGCGGTGGTCGCGTCGGCCGCGTCCATCAGCCGCAGCGCGTCGATCAGCCAGCCGATGACCGCGGTGAACTGGGTCAGCACCCCCTCGACGTCGGCGGTGCCGGCCACCAGCGAGGCACGCAGCCCGGCAAGCGACTTCACGTCGTCGATCGCTTCCGCCACCTCCGGTGACAGGTCGTCGGCGTAGTCGAGCCTGAGGTTGGTGACCCGGTCGGTGACCGCCGCCGTCTGCAGCAGCAGCCGCGAACGGCCGACCACCTGGACGAGGTACCCAACCGCAATCAGCCGTTCCTGCTGCAGGTCCTGGATGAGCGCGCCGACGTCACCGGCGACCCGGGCGGTCCGCGCGGTGTCCGCCGCCCGGCCGGCCTGCCCGACCCGGTCGACCACGACGACGACCGTGAGCAGCACGATCGCGACCAGCGGGGCGATGAGGAGGACCGCGAGCTTGCCGCGGATGCGAAGCCTAGCGAGCACCGGTCGGCTCCCGGCGCCAGGTGGGGACCACGTCCTCGGCCGGTTGGGGGGCCGGTGGGACGGGTGGGTTCGCGACCGGTCGACGGCGGGGCCGGACGAGCCGCACGGTCAGCGGGACCAGCGCCAGCAGCACCGCCACCGCCAGGGTGACCGCCGCCGTCTGTCGCTGCCGGTCCAGGTCCTCGATCCGGGCGCTGATCAGCAGGTCGAGCTCATCCAGAATCGTCGCCGCCAGCTCAGACGCGGCCGTCTGGACCTCGTTGCGGACGTCCCGCAGCGCCGCGGTGTTCACCGCGGTCCGGCCGTCGACCGGCACCGTCGTCGCGGTCAATGTCTCCATGCCGCGCCGGAACCGGTCCAGCCGGCTCAGCAGGTTGCCACTGAGGGTCCGGCTGCTGGTGCCGTCGACCGCGGCCTGCAGGCCGGCGGCGAGGTTGTTGGCCGGGTAGGTCACCGCGTCACGGGCGTTGAGCAGGTTGGCGGCCGTGCCCGCCGGGTCGTTGCGGGGCCGCCCGGCGGCGATGACCGCCAGGTCCATGAACCGGCCGGCGGCCACCACGGCCTCGGGCAGCTGCTGCGCCGCGCCTTCCTGCAGGTAGGACGCGTCGACGTCCTGCTCGCGGGTCAGCTGCGAGTTGTCGCGGACCTCCTTGTACAGCGCGAGGAGCATGTCGGTCGCCTCACCGAAGGTGCTGAACGCCGTGGCGGGGTCGACGACGCTCAGCGCCGCCAGCGCCTCGATCTTGGCGCGCAGCCCGGACCATCGCTCGTGGGTGCGCAGGTCCCCGCCGATCCGGGCGTCGACCGAAGCGGTGGCCTCGACCACGCGGGTGATCGTGTCCCGCGGGAACGGGCGCCCCGCGACCGCGGCGGACTGCGCATCCGTCAGCGCGATCGTGAGCTGACCGAGACTGCGGAGGTACTGGATGCCGTTGCGTTCCGACTGGGCGAACCGGGCCTGCTCCCCGACCGAGCCCCAGACCCGGGCGAAGAGGAGCGTGGTCGGCGCCATCAGGGCGAATGCCAGCAGGCAGTGCAGAAGGACGGCGATCAATGAACGGGACCGCGTCGCGTGTTGTGCCATCGTCGGAGCCTCCGGCTACGTGCCAAGGTGGCGGCCACACGCTGTGACGAGCCGTCGCGGTGCGTTCTGTTGACGGCCCGGCCGTGCGCCGGTCGCAGAGGTTAAACCAAAGTCCCCGTGCCGCCGGGCGATTGAACCGCACAATTTCTCGGTAAAGCGTTCCAAATTCGGACCGTGCGGCAGCGCTCACGAATAGCGACCGAAAATTGTCCGCTCCCGTACCGCTCTGCGCCCGGAATACGATTTGCGACCAGTGCCCGTAGTGTCGTGGCATCGGGTAAATCATCTGGCCAGTTCGGATTTCGCCGCAAAGGTCGCCCTTCATCGACGCAGCGTTTTATCGAAACATCGACAACAAGGAGTCACTTGCGAAGCCGTTGATCGATATGGCTGGTACGCGACTCTCTTGCGTTGGTCGTTCGGGGTCCGATGCCCCTATGTTTGTCAAGCGGTTCGTGGGGCCTGATCGGAAGTGTTGAGCTGTCGGATCAGGTGGTAGATCTCGTGGGCGACGTAGCGCTTGATGCAGCGGATGATTTCGCGGCGGGTGTGGCCTTGGGCGGTGCGTCGGTCGAGGTAGTCGCGGGTGCGTTGGTCGGTGCGGGTTCTGGTGAGGGCGATGCGGTAGAGGGCGGCGTTGGCGCGGCGGTCGCC
>NZ_JBEXDG010000081.1:0-38047 GCF_040605635.1 Dactylosporangium sp. NPDC005555 | reverse complement strand
GAGCCGGTCGCGGCCGATCGGTAGCCGTCGAGGGTCGCGACGACCGTCGACGAGACAGTTTTCCGCCAAAACGCAACAGGCTCCAGAGCAGCACATACTCTTCCGGATCATCAAGAACCCCGCCGAGCCGGCACGGACGACACAAGCACCCGTTCGCCCGGCCGACAGGGTTCCCCTGCGGCCACCTGGATCACCCACCTCCGGGCGGCGCAGCGACCGTGACCACCTGCCCCAAGCCGCCGTCCCCGCATCACCCCCGAGCTACCCGGCCATCCGGCGCACCACCACCCACGACTCCAGCAGCCACTGCCAGACCGAACCCTGCCCGCACCGACCACCCACCACAGACGCAGAACGACGACCACCTCGAAGCCGACGGGCCGCACCGCCGTTGTGATGCCACTCGTACACCAACATGGCGGACGTGACCCGCCGCTGACGGCGTCGCGGTGGTCACGGGGGCGGGGATGTCGTCGGGGTGGCGTTGGTGAGGGCCGCCTGGACGATGTGGACGGCCTCGTCGAGGTCGATGCCGACGCTGGCGATGACGGCGGCGTATTCGGCGGCTGCGCGGCGGGCCCGCTCGCGGCTCTTCTCGCCGGCGGCGGACACGAACGAGCCGGCCGCGCCCCGGGTCTCGATCAGGCCTGCCTCCTCCAGCTCCCGATAGGCCCTGCCGACGGTGTTGATGGCCAGGCCGAGATCCGCGGCGAGGCGGCGGATCGTCGGCAGGCGGGTGCCGACGGCGAGGGTGTGATCCTGGATCTGCCGGGCGAGCTGGCCGCGCAACTGCTCGAACGGCGGCACCGGTGAGGTCGAGTCGATGACGATCATCGGGTCATCGGCCGCCGCTCATGGCGTGCCGGGCCACCGTGCCGCTCGCCGCGGTCCGCAGGTTGATCAGGATCAGCGTCAGCGCGCCCAGGACCACGAAGGTCAGCCAGGCAACCGTCCACCAGCCCGGTGTGTTGTTGAGCAGCGACACGACGGGCAGGCTCCACAGCGCGGTCGGTGCGGCCACCTCGCGGGCGTCCTCGACCCGCATGACGGCGTCGGCGGTGAGTGGGACCTCGTCGTCGGCCACGGCCGGGTGCGTCAGCAGGTGGCGCAGCTGCACGCACATCCCGATCGCGACACCGCACCATCCGATGAGCAGGACGACGGCCGCGTCCCTCCCGTCAGGGTCGTCCACGGTCAGGCCGGAGGCCGCCAGCACCGCCGCGGCGGTGAACGTGGCGACCGCGAACACCGCGCGCGGCAGGCCGAGGACGGTGCGCCAGCCGAGCTGCACAGGATGGGCCGCCCGCCGCAGCAGCGTCGCGCCGGCCCGCCGGTCGACCCGCCGCACCCACCCGTCCAGCAGTGCCAGGGCCGCCACCAGCGCGATCACCGTCGCCGTCAGGAGCAGTGGCCCGGCGCCGGTGGTGGAGATCAGGGCGATCGCGAGGATGAACGTCCCCAGCAGCACGCTGGAGGCGAGGCGGGCCCGCCGCCGCGCCGCCAGACGCACGGCCAGCAACGGTGTCGGCGAGGCGCTGGCGAGGCCGTGCCGGGCCAGCCACGAGCCGGCCTGCTCGAGGTCCGAAGCCATGACATCATCTCCTTGTCGCAAACCTTGTCTCAACATGGTGAGACAAGATCTGGGACAAGTCAAATGGTCGACCATGGACAACCTCACGCACACGCTTATCAGCGTCCTGGTCGGTGAGGCGGTCCATCGGTCCCTCCCGCCGTCGCAGAACCTCAGCGACCGGCAGCGGCGGGGCGTGGCGATCACCGTCATGGCGGTCGGCGGGAACCTTCCCGACGCCGACGTCATCTACACGACCTGGGCCGGCACCACGCTCGACTACCTGCTGCACCACCGCGGCCACACTCACACCGTCGTCGGCGCGGTCGGCCTGTCGCTGCTGCTGTTCCTGGCGGTCCGGCTGTGGTGGCGGATCCGGAAGGTCACGCCGCAGCGCGACGACCTGTGGTTCCTCGCCGCGGTGTCGGTACTGGCGCCGCTGCTGCACATCGCGCTCGACTTCACCAACAACTACGGGGTGCACCCGTTCTGGCCGTTCGACAACCGCTGGCACTACGGTGACGCGGTCTTCATCGTCGAACCGCTGCTCTGGGCGACCGCGGCGGCCCTGCTGTTCGTCCTGCCCGGCCGGACCGCACGGGTCCTCATCGGGCTCGTCCTCGTCGCCGGGATCGGCCTGAGCTGGTTCAGCGGCTTCGTGCCGGCGTCGTTCGCGGCCCTGCTGACGGTGCTGACGCTGGGCCTCGCCGCGGTCAGCCGGTTCGCTCCGGCGCGGGCCGCACTCGCCGCGGGGATCGCCGCCTGGCTGGTCCTCACCGCGACGTTCGTCATCACCACCCGCACCGCGGAGCGCCGCGTCGAGGCACTGCTGACGACCCGGTTCCCGGACGCGCGCACCCTCGAGGTGGTGCTGACCCCGATGCCGGCGAACCCCGTGTGCCGCGAGGTGCTGGCCGTACAGCGGGCGGCGGACCGATACGTCGTCCGGCGGGCGTTCCACTCGCTCGCGCCGTCCTGGATCCCGGCCGACCGGTGCGCGACGCTGTCCACGTCGGGCACCGAGTCGACCGCGAAGTACTCGCTGGTCGCCCAGCCGTCGAACGGCGAGATCGCCTGGGCCGGCGAGCTGGCGGTCGACGCCGCCCTGTTCGGCGATCTCGCCTCGGACTACTGCAGCGTCGCCGCGCTGCTCCAGTTCGCCCGCGTGCCCTTCGCCGCGAAGGACGGCGACGGCTGGGTCGTCGGCGACCTGCGCTTCGACCGTGAGCCGGGCCTGGGCCTCGCCGAGGTCGAGGTCAGTCCGGCGAACGACCACTGCCCCGACCTGCCGGCACCGTGGACGCCGCCCAGGGAGGACCTGCTGGGCCGGTGATCAGCACAGCCGGCCCGTGCTCAGGCGGCAGCCGCTCCGGGGGCGGGACGGCGGGTCAGCACCTGTGGGCCGGAGGGCGTGATCGCGACGGTGTGCTCGGAGTGGGCGGTGCGGGAGCCGTCCGCGGAGCGGATCGTCCAGCCGTCCTTGTCATACTTGATCTTGTCGGTGGTGCGGCAGAGCCAGGGCTCGATGGCGATCGTGAGTCCGGGGTCGAGCTTGATGCCGCGGCCCGCGCGGCCGTCGTTGGCGACGTGCGGGGCCTCGTGCATGGTGCGGCCGATGCCGTGCCCGCCGAACTCGCCGTTCACGCTGTACCCATACGAGTGGGCGACCTTGCCGATCGCGGCGGAGACGTCGCCGAGGCGCCCGCCGGGCCGTGCGGCGGCGATGGCGGCCTCCAGCGCGACCTCCGTGGCCTGGATGAGTTTGAGGTCCGCCGGGTCCGGAGTGCCGACGACGAAGGACAGCGCGGAGTCCGCGGCCCACCCGTCGATGCCGACCGCCATGTCGATGCTGAGCAGGTCGCCGTCGCGCAGGACATAATCGTGTGGCAGGCCGTGCAGCACGGCGTCGTTGACCGAGAGGCAGAGCACGTTGCGGAAGGGGCCCCGGCCGAACGAGGGCGCATAGTCCCAGTAGCAGGACTCGGCGCCGCGTTCCTTGATCCGGCGGCGGGCGTGCTGCTCGACGTCCATCAGGTTGACGCCGACCGCGGCGACACCGCTCAGCTCGGCGAGCAGCTCGCCGACGAACTGGCCGGTCACCGCCATCCGCCCGATTTCCTCGGCGGACTTGAGCTCGATCACCACAGCATCCCTTTCCGCATGCGGTATTTGTATACCGGTATTTTTATATCATGCCGGTCCGGCGCGGATGCTGTGGGCGGGGACGAAACGACGCCGCCGCGCCACCAGGACCTGGTGGCGCGGCGGCGGCCGGAAGCGGGGGTCAGCCCGTGATCCTCTTGCCCTTGTTCGCGGTCGTGCCCGGGATGCGGCCCTTCGTCGCGGTGGTGGTGCCGCGCGGCTTGACGTCCGCGGACTTCGCCAGGGACTTCGGCTTGGTGGTCGGGACGGTGTACGTCTCCGTGTACTGCTCGTACTTGTGCGTGCCCGGCAGCGAGATCGCCTTGCCGAGCGGTTCGATCAGGTTGTCCGACAGGGCGAGATACCCGCCGAGCAGGACGCCGTACTTGATCGACGCGGAGTTGTCCGACAGGTACGCCCGCGTCTGCGGGCTGAGCGAGCCGGGGGCCGACAGCAGCAGCGGGCCGCCGTTCGCGCCGATCATCGAGCCGCCGGTGAGGGCGTCGTACCAGGTGGTGGCGGTGGCGACCGCAGCGTACCGCGGGCCGCTGAAGAAGAACTCGGCGACGGCGACGGCCGTCTCGAACTCGGTGGCGCCGAAGACCGGGTAGTAGTACCACACCTCCGAGATGTTCTCCCACGAGGGGAGCTGGCCGCGGTCGTACCCGTTCTCCAGCGCCCGCACGCCCGGTCCGCCGACGCCGATCATGTCGACCACCCGCGGGTCGAGCCGGTTGAGGTAGGCGGCGGTCGCGGCGGGCATGTTGTCGCCGTTGGTCAGCACGATGACGGTGCCCGGGCTGGCGCCGGCGGCGGCGCCGGCGGCGAGCGCGTCGTAGTACTTCAGCGACGTCGCCAGGATGACGGCGGCCGGTTTCGTCGTGATCGCGTTCGCCACCGCGATGGCGGTGTCGTACTCGGTCGCGCCCCACAGCCGGACCGTGGTGTAGCCGAGGCTCTTGAGCTTGTTCTCGACGTTCGCGGACAGGGCGACGGTGCCGCCGAGCAGGTACACGGTGCCGGTGGTGCCGAGGACCCGCTTGATCTCCGCCTCGGTCGCGGTGGCCAGGCTGCCCGGCGGGGTGATGAGCAGCGGACCTTCCTTGACGACGGCGAGCGCGGAGCCGCCGAGCGCGTCGAAGTACTTGTCGTCGCGGGACAGCACGACGGCCTTCGCGGAGGAGCGGACCCCGTCGACGACGCCCTTGTCGGTCCAGTTCCAGCGGGAGGTGGCGACGGCGGTGAGCAGGGCGTCCTGGCCCCAGACGCGGTGCACGTACTGGCCGTTGACCGGCTGGCAGGTCGGCTCGCTGCCGTTCTCGACCAGCGTCACGATCTCCTTGGTGTCCAGGTCGATGCGCCGCACCCTGGGGGTCCACCCGGAGGCGTAGGTGGAGAAGAGGATCGCGCTGCTGTCGGGGGCCCACGCCGGGTCGTAGTTGTACGTGCTGCCCGAGTTCTCGACCGTGGTCAGCTGCCACTCGTTGGAGCCGTCGCTGTCGGCGATCCAGATCTGGCTGGCGTCGCCGGCGGTGCGCACGAACGCGATGCGGTTGCCGTCCGGGGCGAAGTCCGGTGCCCAGCCGTCCTCGACGATGGTGAACGGGTTGTACTCGCCGTCGAGCCGGTTGATGACGGCGCCCTGCCGCTGGCCGTAGGCCGAGTGCTGGTAGACGACCTCGTTGCCCCAGGTGGTGACGTTGCTGTCGAACAGCCCGTCGTCGGGGGCGCTGAACAGTTCGAGGCCGATGGGCCAGTTGGCGCCGGAGGACGTGATCGACAGCTTTGAGTACGAGTTGAAGACGACATACCGGCCGCCGTACGCGTACACCGGGTTCAGCGACGAGCTGACCCGGTTGAGGTCGAGGAAGTCGATCCTGTCGGAGCCGTCCGGGCGGATCGACACGGGCCGTGCACCGTCGTGGAACAGGAAGCGGCTGCCGTCCGGCGACCAGTCCCCGGAGCCGGCCGACGCGTTGGTCACGAGCCGCCGCTGGTTGGTGCCGTCGGCGTTGGCGATCCACACCTCGTTCCCGCGCCGGAACGTGATCTGCCCGGTCTGGCCGGGCTGGGTGGCGTGCGCCGCCTCGCTGGCGGCGAACACGGCGGTGGGCGCGGCCGCCACGGCGGTGGCGGCGACAGCACCCTTGATGGCGGCACGGCGCGAGAGCGCGAACGACACTGTGGTTCTTCCTCCCCGAAGAGACCGCCGGCACGGCGATCACCGCGCAGTGTAGGGGTCCGGCCAGGGCCGTCGCTGCCCCCGGTCGGCCAGGTGTTCCAGCCGCCAGGACGATGCCGGTGGACTGCCACCCAGTTGTCGTGATTTGTCCGCCATCGATCCGCCCGGCCGGGGCCAGGATGCCGCACCGTCGGGTCATCGCGACGTCCGGCCGCCGCGGCGCGGCTCGACGACGGGCGGCGTGCCGACGCCGGAGACATTTGCCGGCGTCTCTTGACGAATCGGCCGGTCATCGCCTTGAATGCTGGTGTTACTAAGCGAGTAACAAAAGTTAACCACCTTGTTGCGCCGAACCTCGGGCGGACCTGGTGCAAGGCAGAACCCCCCATCTGTCATCCCGGATCCGCCGCCGGACGGCCACCGCCGCGCCGTGGGCGGACCGGTCGTCAAGAGGAGCCGAAGTGAGACGCACACTCGCGCTGCGAGGTGGCGCGACGGTCGCCGCCGCCGTCGCAGTCGTGCTGGCCGCCACCATGGTGACGGCCGCCGCCACCCGCCCGCCGGACCCCGTCGCCGCCCCCGGGCAGAAGGCGCCCGAGGTGGCCGCCGAGCAGTTCCTGAGCGCCGAACCGGCCGAGGTCCACCGCTCCGCCGAGGACCGCTTCGACCGCCGGTCGGTCACGCGGCAGGACAGCCTGCGGTACGTGTCCTACGAGCGCACCCACCGTGGCCTGCCGGTCCGCGGCGGCGACTTCGTCGTCGTCACCGACGGCAACGGCAAGGTGCTCAGCGTCAGCGGCGCACAGGACACCACGCTCGACGTCGGCACCACCGCGAAGGTCGACGCCGCCACCGCGGCCGCGAAGGCCCGGTCGCAGCTGGTCGAGGTCACGACGGCCGACCCACCCAGGCTCGTCGTCCTCGCCCGCGGCAAGGGCCGCCTCGCCTACGAGGTCGTGCTCGAAGGGAAGACCGCGAGCAAGCCCGCCAGGCTGCACGTCTACGTCGACGCCACGAGCGGCGCCGTGCTGCCCGAGGAGAGCTGGGACGAGGTCGTCGCCGCCACCGGCAACGGCTACTACAACGGCCAGGTCACCTTCGACACGTCCGGCTCCGGCACCTCGTACACCATGAGCGACCCGAACCGGCCGGGCCTGTCCTGCGGCGGGCAGAACGGCACCGCCTACACGAAGACCGGCAACACGTGGGGCAACGGGTCGGGCACGAACCTGGAGACCGCCTGCGTCGACGTCATGTACGGCGTACAGCAGGAATGGGACATGCTCAGCAGCTGGCTGGGGCGCAACGGGATCAACGGCGCCGGCCGCGGCTTCCCGGCCCGGGTCGGCCTCGCCGAGGTGAACGCCTACTGGAACGGCTCCTACACCAACTTCGGCCGCAACTCCGCCGGCACCGGGCAGGCGACCCCGATCGACGTCGTCGCGCACGAGTACGGCCACGCCATCTTCCAGACCACGCCCGGCGGCGCGGGCAGCGGCAACGAGAACGGCGGGCTCAACGAGTCGACCGGGGACATCTTCGGCGCGCTCACCGAGCACTACGCCGGCAACCCGAACGACCCCGCGGACTACGACGTCGGCGAGGAGGTCAACCTGACGGGGTCCGGCCCGATCCGGTACATGAACCAGCCCTCCCGCATCAGCGGCAACCCCGACTGCTACTCCGGCGCCATCCCCGGCACCGAGGTGCACGCCGCGGCCGGCCCGCAGAACCACTGGTTCTACCTGCTCGCGGAGGGCACCAGCCCCGGTGGTGGCAAGCCCGCCAGTCCGACCTGCAACAGCACGACCATCACGGGCATCGGCATCCAGAAGGCCGGCCGCATCTTCATGGCCGGACTCAACCGCAAGACCTCCGGCTGGAACCACGCCGCCGCCCGGCTGGCCACCGTCCGCGCTGCCGTCGAACTGTTCCCGGGCGGCAACACCGAGTGCGCGACGGTCAAGGCCGCGTGGAGCGGCGTCAGCGTCACCGCACAGAGCGGCGAGCCGGCCTGCCCGACCGGCGGCGGCAACGACTTCTCGATCTCCGTCAACCCCACGTCCGCCGGCGTCACCGCCGGGCAGGCGGCCACCGTCACCGTGAGCACGACCGTGACGTCGGGCAGCGCGCAGAGCGTGGCACTGACGGCGTCCGGCCTGCCCGCCGGAGCCACCGCGGTCTTCACCCCGGCGTCGGTACAGGCGGGCGCCACGTCCAGCCTGCGGATCAGCACGTCGGCGAGCACACCGGCCGGGTCGTACACCGTGAGCGTCCTCGGTGACGGGGTCAGCGCCGACCGGACGGTCCCGCTCGGCCTGACCGTCACGGGCACCGGTGACCCAGGCACCCCGCCGGACGTCAGCGTCACCAACGTCAAGGCGCACCTCACCCAGCTGCAGACGATCGCCACGAACAACGGCGGCAACCGCTACTCCGGCCGGCCCGGCTACACGGCGTCGCTGCAGTACGTCGAGGGGCGCCTGCAGACGGCGGGCTACACCGTCACCCGGCAGACGTGCACGTCGTGCACGACCGGCTCGGTGAACCTCATCGCCGAGTGGCGCGGCGGCGACGCCAACCAGGTCCTCATGCTCGGCGCGCACCTCGACGGCGTCGCGGCCGGGCCGGGCATCAACGACAACGGCTCCGGCTCGGCGGTGCTGCTCGAGGTCGCCCTCGCCCTGGCGCAGCAGAACCCGACGATGACCAAGCGGGTCCGCTTCGCCTGGTGGTCCGACGAGGAGCAGGGCCTGCGCGGGTCGGCGTTCTACGTCAGCCAGCTGCCGGCCGCCGAGCGGACCCGGATCCGCACCTACTGGAACTTCGACATGGTCGGCTCCCGCAACGCCGGCTACTTCGTCAACAACATCTCCACCACGGCGGCGCAGCCGCTGAAGGCCTACTACGACTCGATCGGCGTGCAGACCGAGGAGAACGTCGAGGGCGCCAACCGCTCCGACGACGCCTCGTTCCGCAACGCCGGCATCGCCTCCAGCGGCATCGCGGCCGGCGCCTCGGCCACCAAGACCACGGCCCAGGCGGCGAAGTGGGGCGGCACCGCCGGCGCGGCGTACGACTCCTGCTACCACAGTTCGTGCGACACGATCAGCAACGTCGCCGACGTGCCGCTGGACCGGGCCGCCGACGCCGTCGCCTTCGGGTTGTGGAACCAGGCGGTCGGCGGCCGGCCGGTCGACGACTTCACCCTGTCGCTGAGCCCGTCCGCCGCCTCGGTGCCGCCGGGCGGGTCGACTACCACGACGGTGAGCACCCAGCTCACGTCGGGCTCGGCGCAGACGGTCGCGCTGTCGGTCAGCGGGCTGCCCTCCGGCGCGACGGCCGCGTTCAGCCCCGCGTCCGTGCAGTCCGGCGGCACGTCCACACTGACGATCGGCACGGCGGCGGGCACCCCGGCCGGCACCTACACCCTCACCGTCCTCGGTGACGGGGTGAGCGCGGACCGTACCGCTACGTACACGCTGACGGTCACCGGCGGGGGCGGCGGCTGCTCGGGCGTCCCTGCCTGGAACCCCACCACCGGCTACGTCCCCGGTGACCGCGTGTCGCACAACGGCCGCGTGTGGAACAGCACCTGGTACTCCACCGGCGCCGAACCCGGCGCACCCGGCTCGTGGGCGGTCTGGGCCGACGCCGGAGCCTGCTGAACCCGTTTTGCATCGGCGGTGGGTGTCCGGCACGATCGGGCACCCACCCATGCGCGGGTCTGTGGGCGTGTGTCCGGGCAGGGAGGTGCGGTGGAGGATTCGTTCAACGCGTACGTGTCCGGCCGGCTGGCCGCGCTGTCGAGGATGGCGTACCTGCTGTGCGGGGACCGGCACGCTGCGGAGGACCTGGTGCAGGTCACCCTGGTCAAGGTCGCCCGGCACTGGGAGCGGGTGATCGCCGGCGGCGACCCCGACCCGTACGTGCGGCGCGCCATGGTCAGCCAGCACGTGTCCCTGTGGCGGCGGCGCTGGCGGCTCGTGCAGCTCACCGATCAGCCACCGGACCGTCCCGTGCCGGACGGCACCGACCACCTCACCACGGCGCTCGCCGTCCAGGCCGCGCTGGCGAAGCTGCCGCCACGGCAGCGGGCGGTCGTGGTGCTGCGCTTCTTCGAGGACCTGACCGAGGCCGCGACCGCCGAGGCGATGCGCTGCTCGGTGTCGACGGTGAAGAGCCAGACCCGCGACGCCCTCGCCGCGCTGCGCCCTCAACTGGTCTCGCTGCTGGGGGTGACGTCATGACCGCGCCGTTGCGTGCCACGCTGCGTGAGCTGGGCGAGCGGATGCCACCGGCCCGGCTGCCCGGGACCGCGTGGCGGCAGGGCCGCCGGCAGCGGCGGCGGGGGAGGATCGTCGCCGCCGTGGTCGTCGCGCTGCTGTGCGTGACCGCGGCGGTCGTGCCCGGCCTGCATGCCGAGCCAGGACCGGCCGCGGGCGTCCCGGCGATCCCTCGCGGCGTCGAGCTGCCGTACTTCTGGCAGGCCACCGTCGACATGGCCCCACCCGGCCAGGCCGGCGTGCTGTTCGGCGGCGACGGCTGGGGGCTGACCGGCGACCCGTTCGAGCAGGAGGGCGGCAAACTCGCTGTCGTCGGCCGCGACGGTACCTATCGGATGCTGCGCTACCCGGACGACATGCTGCGCGCCGGGCAGGACGTGCGGCTCTCACCGGACGGCAACCTCGTCGCGCAGAGCATGCTGACCGGCGGCCCGCCCGGCTGGCTGGTGGTCACCGACCTGCGCACCGGCCGCAGCCGCGGCTACGGCGAGGGCGCACCGGCCTGCTGCTTCGAGATCGCGGCGTGGCGCCCCGACAGCGGTGCCGTGCTGGTCCTGCACAACATCGGGGACTTCGGGGAGTCGGGCCGGTCCGCGCAGTACATCCTGGTCGACCTCGCCGGCGGGACGCAGACCCCGGTCGACGACATCTTCGCGCGGGACCCGGTCGCGTCGGCGTGGGTGGCGGCGTTCGCGCCGGACGGCCGCGGGTTCGTCGCGACGAGGCCGGCCGCCGACGGCGGCACCGAGCTGCGTGCCTACGACCACACCGGCCGCCGGCTGTGGACCCGCACCCTCACCGCCCGGCAACGCCTGGCCGGCGCGGGCGCCTACACCCCCGACGGCGCCGGCGTGGCGCTGCTGAACATCGACGGCTGCGCCACCGGCTGCGGCCGCGACGAGCTGACCGCCCGCCGGTGGCAGGTGTCCTACCTGGACGCCGCCACCGGCGAGGACCGGTCCGGCCCGGCGCTGCCGGTGGTGACCGGCGCGGCGGTGCGGGCGCTCGGCTGGCACGACGGCGCCCTCGTCGTCGTGCGGCACGAACTCGAGGACGACGTCCTGAGCGGCGACGACGAGACGGGCTGGACCCCGACCAGGCACGTCAGCGTCCTGACCCTGCGGCCCGACGGCACGGTGGCCGTCGTGCTGGACCCACCCGACGGCGTCACCTCGATCGACATCGCCCAGGACCTGCTGCGCGACGGCCGTTTCGGCGGTCCCGTGCCGGACCCGGCGGTGCTGCCCGCCCGCTGGTCGGTGCTCGCCCAGGTGTCGCTGTGCCTGCTCGTGCCGCTGCTCGTGGTCGCCGCCGCGGTCGTGGCGATCGTGCGCGCGGTCCGCCGGCGGCGCCCGGCCGTCCGGTGAGCCCCGGCCCGCTCGTGCCCGACCCCGGGTTCCGGTGACGGTGGCGGGCCGCTGACACTGGACGGGGTGAGCACCTTCGCCAGTGACAACGCCTCCGGTGTGCATCCGGAGATCCTCGCCGCCCTCGCCGCCGCCAACGCCGGGCACCAGCCCAGTTACGGGCGGGACGACTACACCGGACGCCTGCAGGACGTGTTCCGGGCGCACTTCGGTGGCGCGGCCCGCGGCTACCCGGTCCTCAACGGCACCGGTGCGAACGTCGTCGCGCTGCAGGCGGCCAGCGACCGGTGGGGTGCGGTCATCTGCGCGGACACGGCGCACATCCACGTCGACGAGTGCGGCGCGCCGGAGAAGATGGCCGGACTGAAGCTGCTGGTCCTGCCGACCGGGCACGGCAAGCTGACCGTCGAGGACATCCGGCGGGAGGCGCGGGGCTTCGACGACGAGCACCGGGCCCGGCCCCAGGTGGTGTCGCTGACCCAGTCCACGGAGCTCGGCACCGTCTACACCCCGGCGGAGATCGCGGAGATCGCCGAGTTCGCGCACGGCCACGACATGCACGTGCACGTGGACGGCGCGCGGCTCGCCAATGCCGCCGCGCACCTGGGGGTGCCGTTGCGGGCGTTCACCACCGACGCCGGGGTGGACATCGTGTCGTTCGGCGGCACCAAGAACGGCATGCTGCTCGGCGAGGCGGTGGTCGTGCTGAACCCGCGGCTGAACCACGGCATGGACTACCTGCGCAAGTCGTCGATGCAGCTGTACTCCAAGATGCGCTACGTGTCGGCGCAGTTCCTCGCCCTGCTGGAGGGCGACCTGTGGCTGCGCAACGCCACGCACGCCAACGCGATGGCGACCCGGCTCGCCGGGCAGGTCCGCGACCTGCCGAGCCTGGAGATCGGGCACCCGGTGCAGGCCAACGCCGTCTTCGTCCGGCTGCCCGAGCCGGCCCTGGCCGACCTGCACGAGCAGTTCTCGTTCTCCGACTGGAGCACCGGCGAGGCCCGCTGGATGACGTCGTTCGACACCACCACCAAGGACGTCGACCAGTTCGCGAAGGCCGTCCACGCCGCCCTCACCCGCTGACCCGCCCCGCGGTCGTGAATCCGATCCGCCGCGGGCTCGCGGGTGCCTGCCCAGCGGCCCGCGCGTCCGGGCTCCAGCCGACCGAGGCCCTCGGCTGACGACCTCAGGATCGCCGGTGTGACGCGTGCGCCGCGACGCCTGGCGCTGGACCGCTACCTCCGGCGGCCAGCAATCGGTCGTGCGTGGCGCGGCATCGCTCGTTCGGTCAGATGTCGCGCCGGCCGGGGGGTCCCGGCCCGGTGTGCGCCGGGACCCCGGTTGGGGCGTCGGTTCCTAGTTGTTCTCGACGAGGGTCGTGCCGCCCGACGCGTAGTAGCCGGTCTGGCACAGCACCTTCGACGTGCCGCCGATCGAGGCGCGCGGGCCGGTCGTGGTGTACGACGAGCCGCTGCCCATCGGCTTGCAGGTGGCCCGGGCGCGCAGGTGGAAGTTCGACGGGTACCCGGTGCACGGTCCGCCGCGGTAGCCACGGCCCGAGTCGGTGTACGCGCCGCTGCAGCTGGCCGCGAGTGCGGGGGACTCCGTGACGACGAGCGCGCCGGTGCCGACGACGGCGATGACGGCGGCGGCGCGGAGCGCCTTGGTGAGCTTGCGCATGGTGCGTCTTCTCCTCGATGTGAAAGGGGAATTCAGGCACGCCGATCAGCGCGGGCCCGCTGGCCGATCGGCGCGGCCAAAGTAACCGCTCTCTCAAGCGAGGCTCAAGGCTTATACAGGTCAATGCCGGAGCCGACCAGTCCATCGGTCAGAAAGTTTCGAAAACCGGTAAAAGGCCAGCTCAACGCCGTAAACTGAGATTTACGTCGGGCCGAAATACGTAAACTGACATGAAAACTCTGTGATCCATCCCACACGACAATGGGGAGAGCGCTCTCTCGGGGGCCGCTACGGGTACCGCAGCACCAGCCAGCTCGTGACAACGGTCCGGTCCGGCAGGTCCAGCCGCAGCCGGACCGGGCCGGGCGCCGGCAGGGGCAGCTCGAACCCACCGACGGCGTCGAGCCGGGCGGCGCCGAAGGCCCTGTCCGGGGTCTGCCCGGTCACCGGCCGGCCTTCGAGCGGGTCCGGCAGGTCGAGGTGCACCTGGCCGAGCATCCCGTCCTCGTGGATCTCGACGTCGACGGTGCACCGGTCGGCC
This sequence comes from Dactylosporangium sp. NPDC005555, assembly GCF_040605635.1. NCBI lineage: Bacteria > Bacillati > Actinomycetota > Actinomycetes > Micromonosporales > Micromonosporaceae > Dactylosporangium > Dactylosporangium sp. NPDC005555. The sequence continues at coordinate 24,276 of NZ_JBEXDG010000081.1, read as the reverse complement.
CGGAACGTCAGCAGCCGCGCCGACTGCGCGGACAGCGCCGCCGGCACCGAACGGACCGCGCCGGCCGGGGGCGGGTCGCAGGCGGAGTCGAACACCAGCCCGGCGACGGCCGCCGGGCCACCGGCGCGACCGATCCGGAACGCGGCCAGCGCCGGGGAGAGGAAGTCGTCGGCGGACGGCCCGGCCAGCGCGGCGTGCAGATCGCCCAGCAACCGCCGGTCGTGGTCCCATCGCCCGTTCATGCCGTCACCTCCGCTGCGCTCCGGCGCCGGCCTGACCAAAGCACTGAGCCCATGATGACCGGCCCTGCGCTGCGCTCCAGTCCGGTCATGACCGCCGCCCTTCGCCGGTGCCGAGGTAGGCGGCCAGGGCCGGGGTGGCCCGCAGCTTGTCCAGGCACCGTCGCTGGGTCGGCCCGACGCTGCCGATCGACATCCCGGTCTCCGCGACGACGTCGCGGTAGCTCATCGGCGGCTCGCCCAGCAGCATGCCGAGCAGCCGGCGGCACCGGTCCGGCAGCTGCCCGAACCCGTCCCGCAGCGCCTCGTACTGCTCCTCCCGCAACGCCTCCGTCTCGGGCTCGTCGGCGGACGGGAGATCGTCGAACAGCCCGGCGGGCCGCTGCTGCCGGCTGGTCCGGATCACCCGCTGGCACTCCCGGCTGGTGGTGGTCGCGATCCAGGCGGGCAGGGCGGCCGGCCGGTGCAGGCGCTCCAGCCACTCCACGACCCGCAGCCAGACGGTCTGGTTGACCTCGGCCGCGTCCGCGCCGGTGAGCCCGGACTCGCCGATCGTGCTGACGACCACCGGCATCATCCGGTGCACCAGGTCCTCCCAGGCGAGGGCGTCACCGGCCGCGGCGGCCGCCACCACCGCGTCGAGGCCGGTCCGGGCCTGCTCCGGCGCGATCATCGGACCACGGCCCCGTAGCCGTCGAACGGAGCCTCGCCGCCACGCAGGGCGGCGTCGGCGGCCTTAGGGGTCGACCCGGATCCGCTGACCAGGCCGGCCATCCGGCCGATGACGTACGGCACCGCGAACGACGTGCCCTGCCAGCTCGCGAAGCCGTCGAAGACGATCGCGTCGTCCTCCGGCGGCCGGAGAAAGCCGGTGACGAACGGCCCGGTCGCGTCGCCGGGGGCGCACACGTCGACCCACGGTCCGCGGTTGCTGTAGTCCGCGGGTCGCCCGCCGGGGGCGAGCGCGGCGACGGCGGTGACGCCGCCGAGCGCCGCCGGCCAGGTGGGGCGGGTCGAGCCGGCATTGCCGGCGGCGGCGACCACGACCGTGTCCGGCGACAGCGCGGCGACCGCGTTGCCGAGCGGCATCGACGGCACGTCACGCTGGGTGTAGCAGCCGAGGGAGAGGTTGACGAAGGCCACGGACCGGTCCAGCGACCGCAGCGCCCGGCACACGGACTCCTCGTCGCCGATGCCGTCCGGGGACAGCGCCACGGCCGCCTCGAACTGGGCCGACGGCGCGATGCCGCGCAGCACGCCGGTGACGAACGTGCCGTGCCCGCCCTGCAGCGCCAGCTGCCGGCCTTCCGTGTACAGCGGGTCGATGCAGTCGGGCGACGGGCGTTGCCAGCCGCCGAACCATCCGGGGTGCGTCCGCGCGGCGAGCGCCCACATGCCCGTGTCGCAGACGCCGACCAGGACGCCGGCTCCGGCCTGACCCGCCGGCGGCGGTCGCATCGCCGGTGCCGCGGCGGGGGCGTCAGCCGGATTGCCCATGACGTTGGGATAGCCGAATGCGACATGATGCGGCTGTACCTTCGGTGGCAGCTGCGCGGGCCAGTTGCCGGGATCGCGGAGGTCCTCGACGATCGCCTCGATGTCCACGTCGGCGGCGAACCACAGCCGGCTGACCCCGCCGAACCCGGCTCCCGGGGCGACGGAGTGGCCGAGCGCGATCAGCCGCGCCTCGACCCGCGCCAGGTCCGGCGGCGCGACCAGCAGCTGCCGGGGCCGATACCAGAACACCGATCCGCTCGCGGCGCGGATGGCGGGGTCGGCGGCGACGAGGGCGGCGAACGCCTGCTGATACCACAACGGGTCGGCGGCGGCCCGGCCCGCGCCGGCGAACGCGCCCACGGCGGTCGCCGCGGCCGCCGTCAGAAGGGTGCGGCGGGTTATGGGTTGCTGAACCGTCACGCGTCCTCCAGACCTCGATCCTGATGCCAAGCTAGGATCGGCGGCTGTCATGCGCCATCGTCAATCCGACCGTATCAATGTCGACCTGTCCGCCTCCGCGACGCTGACCGAGCTCGCGGAGCAGGCGCTGGCGCTCCGGCAACGGGACCCGCGGGCGGCGATCGCCCTCGCCGAGCGGGTCCTCGCCGCGCGGGACCGTGACCCGGGCCAGTGCTCCGTCGCCGAGCGGGCCATCGGCCTGGCCCGCAAGGAGCTCAACGACCTGGCCGGGGCGCAGCGGCACCTGCGCCGCGCCGTCGCCGCCGGGCAGCGCAGCGGCTCCGGCCGGACCCTCGCCATGGCGCAGATGAGTCTCGGCTACGTCCTGGCCGCCGCAGGGCGGACCACGGCCGCGCACACCGCCGTCACGGCGTCGCTGACCCGGCTCACCGGCTCCGAGGCGGGCCAGGCGCTGATGCAGCGCGGCGTCGTGCAGTACTTCCGCGGCCGGTACGTGGAGGCGGCCGAGGACTACAGCGCCGCCATCGATGTCGCGGTCCGCGAGGGCGACGCCCTGCTGGAGGCGCGGGCCCGCAACAATCGGGCGATCCTGCCCGCCGGCGTGCGGGACCGCGGCGACGGCGCCGCGGCCGACCTGGACCGGGCCGCGTCCATCTTCGCCGGCCTCGGCCTCGACCTGGCCGCCGCCGACTGCCGGTGGAACGCGGGTCACCTGGCCGCCCAGCACGGCGACGTGCCCGGAGCGCTGGCGGTCTTCGCCGACGCCGAACGCGAGTACCGCCGGCTGTCGGTGCCCCGCCCGGCGTTGATCCTCGACCGGTTCGAGCTGCTCGCCGCGGTGCCACTGGTCCGGGAGGCGGCCGACACCGCGGCCCTGGCCGTCCGGGAGCTGCGCGAGCACGGCCTCGTGTCGGACCTGGCCGAGGCGCTGCTCGCGGGTGCCCGCGCGGCGTTGCTGCTCGGCGACCCGGACGGGGCCGCGGCGTCGGCGGCCGCCGCCAGGGCGCGCTTCCAGCGGCAGGGCCGCCGGGCATGGTCGGCGTTCGCCCGCACCGTCGAGCTCCGCGCCCAGTACATGCGGGGCATCCGGACGGCCGCGCTGCTGACCTCGCTGACCCGCAACGCCGGGCGGCTCGAGGCGGCCGGGTGGCTGCTGCCGGCGGCGACGGCGTGGGTGGAGGCGGCGCAGGTGGCGCTCGCCCTCGACGACCCGGCCCGAGCCCGGCGCCTGCTGGCGCGCGCCGCCGCGTACCGCCGCGGCGGGGTGGCCGGGCAGCGGGTCCGCGGCTGGCTCGCCGTGGCGCTGCTGCACCGCCTCGACGGCGCCGACCGGGCCGCGGCCTCCGCGCTGCGTCGGGGACTCGCCGTCCTCGACGAGCACCGGGCCGTGCTCGGCGCCACCCAGGTGCGGGCCGGCAGCAGCGTCCACGGCCACGACCTGGCCGCCGAAGGCCTCGACATCGCCCTGGCCGGGCGGCGGCCGGGTCCGGTCCTGGCCTGGGCCGAACGGTGGCGGGCGACCACCCTGTGGTCACGGACCCCGCTGCCGCCCCAGGACCCGCGGCGCAACGCCGTGCTGGCCGAGCTGCGCGAGACGGCCCGGGCCGCCGAGGACGCGCTGCTGGCCGGCCGCCGCGCCGAGGGGCTGCTGCGCCGCCAGTCGGCGCTGGAGGCCCGGGTCCGCGAGCTGGACCTGCGCACCGCCGGTGGCGATGCCGGCGCGGCGCCCGCCGTCACCGTGCGGGCCGTCGCCGACGAGCTCGGCCGGGCGGTGCTGGTGGAGCTGGTGTCGCACCGGGGCGCACTGGCCGCCGTGGTGGTCCGCGACGGGCGCGCCACCCTGCACGACCTCGGCCCGCTCCCGGCGGTGCTGGCGCAGGTGCGGCGGTCCCGGTTCGCGCTGCGCCGGCTGATCACCCTCGGCGAGTCGGCCGGCGCCCGGTCCGGTCTGGCGGACGCGGTGGCGCGCCTCGACAGGCAGCTCTTCGACCCGGTCCGGGACCGGCTCGGCGACCGGCCGCTCGTCGTCGTCCCCGGCGGCGCGCTGCACACCGTGCCCTGGTCGGCGCTGCCCACCGGCGCCGACCGGCCGGTCACCGTCGCGCCGTCCGCCGCGGTGTGGTGCCGGGCCGTGCGGCAGCCGGCACCCAGCGGCCCGGCGGTGCTCATCGCCGGCCCCCGCCTTCCGGAAGCGGCGACGGAGGTCGCGGCGCTGGCCGCGGTGTGGCCCGGCGCGACCGTGCTCACCGGCCCGCGGGCCACCGTGGCCGCGGTCACCGCGGCGTTCTCCGGTGCCGGACTCGTGCATGTCGCCGCGCACGGCGCGTTCCGGGCCGACAATCCGCTGTTCTCCACCCTCGCCCTCGCCGACGGCCCGCTGTTCGCCTACGAACTGGAGCGGCTGCCGCGCTCGCCGGGCTGCGTGGTCGCATCCGCCTGCGAGACCGGCCTCGCCGACGCCCGGCTCGGCGACGAGCTCATGGGCTTCGCAGCCGTCCTGCTCGCCCAGGGCACCAGGACGCTCATCGCCGCGATGTTGCCCGTCCCGGCGGACCGGACCGCGGCGCTGATGGTGCACCTGCACCGGCTGCTGCGGGCCGGCGAGGCGCCGGCGCCGGCGCTCGGCGCGGCCCAGGCGGCACTGCGGGCCGGCGGCGACCCCCGCGACGTCGCCACCGCCGCCGCGTTCGCCTGCCTGGGCGCCGGCTGACAACGTATTCCCTGTATCAAAAACGCCGTCCGCGGATCGTGTCCCGCTCAATTGATACGCCATTCATGCATGGCGTTGTTCACAATTCCCGGGTATTCGAGGTAATTGACGGAAAACAATTCGCAGACGCATGGTGATTGCGCCCGGAAATCCCCCGGCGAATTTGGAGGCACCATGCGTGACGCAATACCCGACCGGCTGATCCGCCGGCCGATCGTCGTCGCCCTGCTCGTCGTGGCGATGCTGTTCGGGCTGACGGTGGTCACGACACCGCAGCGGGCGGCGGGAGCCGCCACCGTCCGGTACGACGGCGACACCCTGATCCGCGGCGTCTTCTTCGGCCTGGGCCCGGCCGCGCAGCAGTACCCGAAACTCGTGCTGGGCGCCATCGCCGAACCCGGACGCAACGCCGCGATCATCCCGCGCCTGTTCACGGCGGCCGAGCAGGCGGCGCCCGGCTTCCGGGAGCGGTTCGCATCCGCCATGTACAGCCGCGACCGGGTCCGCATCCAGCGGACGGTCCTCGACACCGGCGACATCCTGTTCGCCGCGCTGCTGGCGCTGTACCCCGACCTCGAAGACGACCTGACCGCGGCCGGCGGCACCCAGGGCACCGCGACCCTGCTCTGGATCCTCAACGTCATCGCCGTCGCCGCCCAGGCCGCCGCGGCCGCCCAGGCGGTCGTCGTCGTCGAGTTCGTCGCGTTCTGGTTCAAGGACCCGAGCGCGCCGAAGGACAACCAGCTGCGCCTCGAACGGTGGACCGATCTGGTCGCCACCACCCTGCCCGGCACCTGACGGAGGAAGCCATGCGTGTCATCCCACGCTCCCGCCCGCTGCTCGCCGCGCTGCTCGCCGCTCTGCTCGCCACAGCGGTGCTGCTCGGGCTGCCGACGGTCGCCACGACGAGCCGGGCGGGCGCCGCCGCCGTGCCCCGCTACGACGGCGACGCGCTGCTCCGGGGCACGTTCTTCGACCTCGGCCCGGTGGCGAAGCAGTACCCGAAGCTCGTGCTCGGCGACATCGCCCAGCCCGAACGCAACGCCACCCTCGTGTCCCGGCTGCTCGCTCAGGCGGAGCTGTCGGAGCCAGGGTTCCGCGGCCGGTTCGCCGCGGCCATGTACAGCCGGGACCGGCCGCGGATCCAGCGCGCGGCGGTCGACACCAGCAACACGCTCATCGCCGCGCTGCTGGTGCTGTACCCGGACGCGGCCGGCGACTGGACCTCCGGCGACGGCACGGTCACCGCCACGGCGGTCTATCAGTTCGTCGACGCCAACGCCAACGTCGTCGTCGACACGATCTCGCTCATCCTGGACCTCGGGGTCGTCTCCGAGACCGGCCACGGCGTGCACCAGGACCTGAAGCTGCGCCTCGAACAGTGGGCCCAGCAGGTCGCCACCACCCTGACCGGCGCCTGAGCCGGCCGGTTGCCCCGAAACCCGACCGGCACGGTGCCCGCCACCGTGCCGGTCGACCGAAGGAGACGCGATGCACCGACCCACCGCCGCCCCGCCCGCCCGGCTGGGTGCGTTCGCATTGGCCCTGATCGCCGCCGGCGCGCTCGCGGTCGCCTACGTGGTGCACACCCAGCTGCCCGACAACGCCGTCGACCTGCCCTACGAGGCCGCCGTCGAGGAACCGGTCCGGGTGGCCCTGCCACAGGGATGGGCGTTCTTCACCCGCGACCCGCGCGGTGCCGACCTGCTCGTCTACACCCGCGGCGGCGACGGACGGTGGCACGATGCCCTGCTGTCGCCGCACGCCGAGCCGCGCAACCTCTTCGGCCTGGCCAGGGCGTCCCGGGCGCAGGGCGTCGAGCTCGGCCTGCTGACCGGCGCGGTGCCCGAGGACGGCTGGACCGGCTGCCAGGCCGACCCCGGGCCGTGCCTGGAGCGGCTGACCCCGTTGCCGGCCGCCAACAGGGCGCGCCGCACCACCCTCTGCGGCGACGTCGGCCTGGCCCAGCGGGTGCCGGTGCCGTGGGCGTGGAGCCGCTCCGGCGACCAGGTCGTCATGCCGAGCACCGTCGCCCGGCTGGCGGTGTCGTGCTGACCCGGCTCGGGCTGGCCGCCCGGCGCGCCGCCGCCGTGCCGCCCTGGACCGACGTCTACGGCCTGGCCCGCACCCTCATCGCCGCCGGCACCCTGCTGACCCTCGTGTTCAGCCCACCCGAGGTGCTCTTCGCCCCGGTCCGGGGGCTGATGCCGGCGCCGTACTGCGGCGGCACCCGCGCGATCAGTCTCTTCTGTGTCATGCCTGAGGCGCAGCTGCCGGCCGCCCGATGGCTGGCGGTGGCGATCCTGCTCGTGGTCGCGTCCGGGTGGCGACCCCGCTGGACCGCGGTCCCGCACTGGTGGGTCGCGTTCAGCCTGCAGGCGTCGGCGAGCATCCCGGACGGCGGCGACCAGGTCGCCGCGAACCTGACCCTGCTGCTGCTCCCGCTCGCCCTCACCGACCGCCGCCGCTGGCACTGGAGCGCCCCCGGCACCTCCGGCACCTCCGCGGTCGGGGCCGGCGAGGTCGGCAGGTTGACCGGCGTCGCGGCCGGCTGGCTGATCCGCGTCCAGGTCGCCGGGATCTACCTGCACGCCAGCCTCGGCAAGCTCGCCGTGCCCGAGTGGCGGGACGGCACCGCCCTGTACTACTGGCTGAACAACCCGAACTTCGGCACCGCCGGCTGGCTGCGCGAACCCACCCTGCACCTGCTCGCCCTCGGCCCGGCGGTCGCGGTCCTGACCTGGGGGTCCCTCGCGCTGGAGTTCGCCCTCGCCGTCGCGCTGGTCCTGCCGCGGCGCCGCTGGCCGGCGCTGCTGCTCGGCGGCCTCGCCCTGCACGGCGGCATCGCCGCGCTCATGGGCCTGTGGAGCTTCTCCCTCGCCATGTTCGGCGCGTTGATCCTGTACCTGCGCCCCTTCGACCAGCCGTTCGGCCTGCCGCTGCGATGGGCGGCGGTCCGGGCCGGACGGGCCCGGCAGGGGACCGGCGAGCCGGCGCCGGCGCGCTGTCGCTTACCCGAAGATGAACTCAGATCAGGAACAAGCGGCGGGTCTCGGCGCCGACGTTGATGACCCCGAGGACGGCGCCGGACCGGTCGTGGACGTCGAACGCGCGGTTGCTGCGCATGACCTCGCGGATGCCGGACGGCAGCGCCGGCGGCTCGTCCTCCGTCAGCCGCATGCGGGTCGCGGCGCCGATGAGGCGGGTGACGAGGTCGGCGGCGTCGGCGGTGACCGGGATCCGGGCGAACTCCCAGCCGGACACCGTGAGGTCCAGCAGCTCCAGCGTGTGCATCAGCAGCCAGTTCGGATCGGTCAGCACCATCGCCCGCTTGACGTCCGCGTCGATCGCGGCCAGGGCCGCCGGGAGGTGGACGAACGGGTGCCATCCCGGCGGCTGGTCCGTGAGCTGATACCGCAGGCCCGTCCGCTGGAACAGGGCGCGGTAGTTGTGCCGGTCCGCGCCGTGCCGCTGGAGGTCGGTATGCGCCCGCTCGGCCGTCTCGTGCACGACCCGTCCGGCGACCGCGAGCCCGTCATCGTCGGTGAGCAGGCCCGCCAGCGCCCCGGCCTGCTCCCGGAACCCGGCCTGGACGTGCCCGCCGAACCGCCGCCGGATGTCGGCGACCAGGGCCTCCTGCCGGGCGGGGTCGACCGTGAGGGGCCTGCCGGCCGACTTGCGCCGGAACCATCGCATGGTCACTCCTCACACCGCCGTCGAAGACCCGATCATGGTAGTCGCCGCCGGGTGCGGCTCACCGGTCCAGCCTGTCGGGCGCGACGCGTGGCCGCAACAGCAGCGCGACGCGTGGCCGCAACAGCAGCAGGACGGCCAGTGCGGCGGCGGCGCACGCGAGCATCGTGGTCGCCATCGGCACCGCGGTGGACTGGCCGGCGAGGCTCATGGCGGACGCGGCGAGCCCGGCGACGAGGAACTGCAGCAGGCCCTGCAGCGATGACGCGGCGCCCGCCGAACGGGCGTGCCCGGCCAGGGCGAGGGACGTGGCGTTGGCCAGGACGACGCCCAGCATCGAGACCACGACGAACAGGCAGACCAGCAGCGCGGGCAGCGGCAGCCGGGCGGCGGCGCAGACCAGTACACCGGCGGCACCGAGGACCGCGACGGTGAGGCCGGTGCGCAGCAGGGTGTGCTCGCCCGCGACCCGGCCGACGATGAGGCCGTTGAGCTGGCCGAACACCACGATGCCGAGCCCGTTCGCGGCGAAGACGAGGCTGTACTGCTGGGCGCTGAGGCCGTACACGTCCTGCAGCACGAACGACGAGCCGGAGATGTAGGCGAACACGGCGGCGAACATCAGCGCCGCGGCCAGGACGTAGCGCAGGTAGTGCCGGTCGGTGACGAGGACCCGGAACGCGCGCGACGTGTCGCGGAAGCCGGAGCGCCGGCGGTCGGCCGGCAGCGACTCCGGCAGGGCGAGGACGACGGCGAGGGACAGGACGGTGCCGAATCCGGCCAGCACCAGGAACACGGCCTGCCAGGTGGCGACCGCCAGCAACTGCCCGCCGATGACCGGGGCGAGGATCGGGGCCGCCCCGTTGACGAGCATGAGGGTGGAGAAGAACCGGGTCATCGCGGTGCCCTCGAACAGGTCGCGGACGATCGCGCGGGACAGCACGACGCCGGTTGCGGCGCCGAGTGACTGCACGGCCCGGCCGGCGATCAGCCAGCCGACGTCGGGGGCGAGCGCGCACCACAGTGAGCCGGCGACGTACAGCGCCATCCCGGCGAGCAGCGGCCGGCGGCGGCCCCACGCGTCGGACAGCGGTCCGGCGACGACCTGCCCGAGGGCGAGGCCGATCACGAAGACGGTCAGGGTCAGCTGCACCATCGGCGCGCTGGTGTGCAGTTCACGGGCCATGCCGGGCATCGCGGGGAGGTACATGTCGATGGTGAGCGGACCGAACGCGGCGAGCGAGCCGAGCACCACCGCCAGCCGCGCCCGCCGTCCGCGGCTCGGAGCAGGCCGGACTTCTGTTATCGCCACATAACTATGGTGCCATAATCCACTACGATGGTGGTGTGGCCCACGACACCGACACCGACCTGGCCGACCTGGCGCACCTGATCCTCAACGTCGGCCGGCTGGTGCGCGCCAGGACCCCCGACGGTCCCGGCGTGGTGCCGATGACCGACACGGAGCGGCACGTGATGCGGGTCGTGGACCTCTTCCCGGGTGCCGCGCCGAGCCAGATCGCCCGCCGCACCCGGCTGCAGCGCACCAACGTCAGCACCGCCCTGCGCGGCCTCGAGGACAAGGGCATGATCTCCCGCCGCACCACCGCCGGCCGCGGCGTCGCCGTCCACCCGACCGAACGCGCCGCCGCCAACCTCCGGACGCTGCGCGCCGCGTGGGCCCGCGAGCTCGCCGGGGCCGTCGGCGCCGACCTCGACGACGTCCGCCGCTGCACCGCCCTGCTCAGCCGCATCGAGCAGCACTTCACCACCGAGGCGGTAGCCTCCGGAAGTGATCACATCGACGGATGACCACACCGCGACGCCGCCGCGCAAGCGGATGGATCCGGCCGTGGAGACCGCAGCGAAACGGCAACCGGCTGGTGTGAGCCGCCTCAGCGGCGCAGTCCCTCCAGCAGGTCGGCGGCCCGGGTCACGCCGCCCGCGGCGGCCAGTTTCGCGCCGAGCTCGGCGGCTCGCTCGCGCATCCGGGGGTCGCCGAGGACCTGGGTCACGGCCGACCTGAGTCTGGCGGCTCCGGGTGTACCGGTGCGGAGGTCGACGCCCGTGCCGGACCAGGCGACCCGCCGGGCGACCTCGGGCTTGTCGAGGGTCGCGCCCGCCACGACCATCGGTACACCGGCGGCGACCGCTGCGAGGGTGCCGCCCCAGCCGGCGTTGGAGACCACGACGTCGACGAGCGGCAGCAGGTGGTCGTGCGGGAGGAAGGCGGCGGCCCGGGCGTTGGCCGGCAGGGTGCCGAGGACGTCGGCGGGTGGGCCGCCGGTGGTGCACACGACGAGGGCGGGGGACCCGGCGAGGGCCTCGAGGGTGGGGCGGAGCAGGTCGTCGGGGTCGACGTCGAGGGTTCCCTGCGTCACGTGCACGACCGGCCGCCCCGCCGCCCGTGCCGCGGCCAGCTCCGGCCACCATGACGGCAGGTCGCCGGGCGGTCCGGCCGGTGCGGCGAGCCGCCCGACGTAGTGCACGTGCGCGGGCTGGTCGCCGCGCGGATAGTCGAGCCCGGGGACGCCCTGTGCCAGCACGAGATGCGGCGAGTAGAGGCCGTCGGGTCCGGGCACGGCAGCGGGCCCGAGCCCGGCCGCGGCCCGCATCCTGGCCACCCGCGGGTCGACCGTGAGCCGGCCCGCCAGCTTGATCGGCTGCCACAGCGCCGTGTTCCGCCACCGGGTCAGCCGGCCGGTCGCCGGGCGCACCGGCAGACCCAACGGCGGCAGGTCCCGGCTCGGCAACGTCAACGGGATCACCGCGACGGTCGCCCACGGCACGCCGAGCTTCTCCCCGGCGAGCCCGCCGCCGAACGCCAGCTGATCCGTCACGATCAGGTCGAACGGCCCCGCGGCGGCGATGTCGGCCAGCTGCCCCGGCGCGGTGCCGAGCAGGATGTCGGTGAAGTTGGCCAGGTTGGCCCGGATGCCCTTGCCGTCACCGACCCGCGGGAACGTGTCGGCGAGCCGCGCGTCGTCGTAGTCCTTCGCGGCCCGCCACTGCAGCCACCGCGCCCCGACGGACTCGAACCTGCCCCGGTACTTCGCGCCCGTGTAGCCGGTCACGTCGTGCCCGCGCCGGACCAGCTCGGCGGCGACCGCCGCGGTCGGCCCGACGTGCCCCGCGAACGGCAGACTGACCACCAGGATCCTCGCCACCGGCACCACTCCTCAGTCGCACGCCGAGTCTCCGCGCGTCGACGGTACCTGGTGCGCCCGGTCCAGCTCGGTGCGGATCGCGTCCACCCGAGCGGCCGGCGCCGGCCGCTCCACGGACGCGTCCGTCAGCTATGGGGGTGAACCTGGTGCGCACCACCTGGCTGGCCGGCAGGATCAGTCGCCGGGTCAAGGCGTTCACCGACCGGGGCGACGCCCGGCCGGTGCTCGACCCGGAAGCCCTCGCGGAGGCGGACCGGCTGGCCCGGGCGGCGGGGCCGCGCTCGCAGGTCGCCGCGTACGTGCTGGGCTGGTTGCACTGGTGCCGGTTCCAGGCGCTGCCGGCGGGCTACGACGCCGCCGACCTCGCCGCGGCGGTGCGCTGGTTCGCCGAGCTGCCGGCGAGCGACGCCGACCGGCTGCCGCCGAACTGGGCCGCGGCTGCCGGTGCCGCCGGAGCCGTGCCCGCCGACCCGGGCCACGGGCACGCCCTGGGCGGGCAGGCCGAGGCGCTGCTGCTGGCGTATCAGGAGGGCGCCGCGGAAGCGCCGGACACGCTCGACCGGGCCGCCGGCGCCGCGCGGGCGGCGGAAGCGGCAGGTGCCGCCCGCGACCCGCTGGCGGTGCTGTTCGCGCGGCTGAGTTCGGCATACCAGCGGCGCGGTGCCGGTCGTGGCGACGCCGACACCGCGGTGGACCTGGCCGAGGCGGCGGCCCGGATCGTCCCGCCCGACGCCGACGTGGCGGTTCGGACGGCGATGCTGGAGACGCTGAGCTCGGCGTACAGGGGACGCTTCGAGGTCGCCGGCGACCGCGCCGACATCGACCGGGCCGTCGACGTAGCCCGGCGCGCCGTGGCGGGCGCCGACGCCGACGACGCGGAACTGACCGTCACGCTCAGCGCCCTGGGCAACGCACTGGTGACGCGGCACCGCGCCGGCGGGCCGCGGTCCGACCTCGACGACGCCGTCGCCGTCCTGCGGCAGGCGGTCGCCGCGGCCGGGGAAGCCGGGCAGGGCGCCGGCGTCGCCAGCAACCTCGGTGCCGCGCTCCGCGAGCGGTACGCCCGCGACCGGGCCGTCGCCGACCTCACCGACGCCGTGCTCGCCCACGAGGCCGCCGCCGGCGCGGCGCCGCCCGGCGACCCGGACCGGGGCGGCTACCTCACCAACCTCGGCGCCGCGTACACGGCCCGCTATCAGCACGCCCGCGACCCCGCGGACCTCGACGCGGCGATCGACGCGCACCGCGAGGCGCTCGCCGAACCCGGCGAGGCGGACCGGGCCGGGCTGCTGATGAACCTGGCGCACGCGCTGCACGTCCGGCACGAGGAAGCGCCGCGGGACGGGGACGCCGCGGAGTCGGTGCGGTTGCACCGGCAGGCCACCGGGCTCGTCCCGTCGGGCCATGCCCGGTATGCCGAGCATCAGGCGCAGCTCGCGATGGCCCTCACCGCCGCCGGCCGCCTCCACGGCGGAGACGGGGACCTCGACGATGCCGTCGCGTGGGCCCGGACCGCGCTCGCCGCCGCACCGGAGCCGCGGCCGCACCTGCTGGTGATCCTGGGCAACGCGTTGCGCGCCAGGTTCGAGGTGCGCGGCGGCCCGGCCGACCGCACCGGCGCCGTCGACGTGTTCCGGCGCGCGGCGACGGATGCCGGCGCACCGGCCGCGCTCCGGATCCTGGCGGCCCGCCGCTGGGGTGCCCTCGCCGCCGGCGAGCGTCCCGCCGACGGGCTCGACGGGTTCGCCACCGCGGTCGGCGTGCTGAGCCGGCTCGCCTGGCAGGGCCTGCCCGAGGGCGACCGGCAGCACCTCCTCGGCACCGTCAGCGGCCTGGCCGGCGACGCCGCGGCGGCCGCGATCGACGCCGGCGACCCGCGCCGGGCCGTGGCGCTGCTGGAGCAGGGCCGCGCTGTCCTGTGGGCGCAGCGCCTCGACGGCCGCGCCGACCTGTCCGACCTCGCCGCCGCTGCGCCGGACCTCGCCGCGGAACTGGCGACGGTACGGGCGGCGCTGGACCTCGCGGCGCCGCCGGGCGAGCGCCGCCGGGACCTCGCCGCCGCGTACGACCGGCTGCTCGCGCGCATCCGGGCGCTGCCGCCGTCGGCGGCCCTGCCGCGGCCGGACCTGTTCCAGCGCCCGGTGCCGGTCGCCGACCTGCTGGCCGCCGTCAGCGCGGGGGACACGGCGAACGCCGGGACGGTGGCGATCGTGAACGTCAGCCAGTGGCGGTGCGACGCCCTGCTGGTCCGCGACGGCGATGTCACCGCCCTTCCCCTGCCCGGACTGACGCTGCGCGACGCCGTGACACACGCCGCGGCGCGGCTCGGCGTCGAACCGGTCCGCTCCCGCGACCTCGACGCCCCCGCCGTGCCCGTCGTCGACGGCGCCCCGACCACGACCGAGACGCTGCGCTGGCTGTGGGCCGAGGTCACCGGTCCGGTCCTGGACGCTCTCGGGCTGGCCGGCCCGCCGGACGGGGACTGGCCCCGGCTGTGGTGGTGCCCGACCGGGCCGCTCACGCTCCTGCCGCTGCACGCCGCCGGCGCGGCACTGGACCGGGTCGTGTCCTCGTACACCCCGACGCTGCACGCCCTCGGCCGGGCCCGGACCGGCGCCGACCGGTCCGCCCCGGGGCCGATGCTGGTGGTGACCCAGCCGGCGACGCCGGGCCAGGCGCCCTTGCCGGCGGTCCGCCGCGAGCAGGACCAGATCCTGGACCTGTTCGGCGCGGCCCGCTGCACGCTGCTGACGGACGCCGCCGCGAGCCGGGCCCGGGTCGGCGCCGCGCTCGCCCGGCACCCGTGGGCCCACCTGTGCGGGCACGGCACCCAGAACCTCGACGACCCCTCCCGGGGCGGCCTGGTCCTGGCCGACGGCGTCCTCACCGTCGACGAGCTGCGGGCCGGCAGCGGCGCGGGCGAGTGGGTGTTCCTCGGCGCGTGCCAGACCGCGACCGGCGGCCTGCGCACCGCCGACGAGGTCATCAGCGTCGCCTCGGCGATGCACCACGGCGGCTGGCGACACGTCGTCGGCGCGCTGTGGCCGGTCGAGGACACCGCCGCCGCCGATGTCGCCGCGGCCGTCTATCCGCCGCTGGTACGGGACGGGCGGCTGCGGCCGGAAGGCGGGGCGCTGGCGCTGCACCACGCCGTGCGGGCGCTGCGCGACCGGCAGCCGCACCGACCGGCCGCGTGGGCGCCGTTCGTGCACCTGGGACCGTGACGGCGCGGGTGCGGACACGGTGCGGGTGGTTGCCCACCGGTTGCGGTGCGGGCGCTCACCTCAGACCGGGGGTGCCGTCCTCCGATGCGGTGGTGTCGGACACCCCAGCAGGCACGGAAAGGCGGCCACAGTGCAGCGTTCGCAGCTCCGGCGGTGGTTCGCCGTCACCGGCCTGGCGGTGATCATGCTCGGGCTGACCGGGCTGAGCGTGAGTGGCGTGGCGCACACGCGAAGCTCGGCGGCGGCCGTCACCAAGGTGTGCATGCTCGCCGCGGCGTACGACCGGATCCACGACGCCGTGATCACCGAGGAGCACAGCGTGCAGCTCTACCGGGTCGAACCCGGGTCCGTGGTGCGGGAGTCGCACGCGGCCGCGAGCGCGTCGCTGCAGGCGGCGCTGCGCGACGTGGAGCGGCTCGGCACCGCCGCCGACCGGGGCCTGGCCTCGGAGATCGGGGCGCTGCACGGGCAGTACCTCCAGGCGGTCACGGACGTCTTCGACGCGGTCGACGAAGGCGCCGCCGGCGAGCGGGCCGCCGCCGCGATCGACACGGGCCGGGCGCAGTCGCTGTTCGAGCGGATCAACCGGATCGTGCAGACGGCGACGGTCGAGCGCACCGAGCAGGCCGCCCGCGCGCTGCGGGAGCTGGAGCGGGTCGAGACGCTCGCGTTCATCGCGACGGTCGCCGGGTTCGCGGTGGGGCTGGTGCTGATGACGGTGCTGCTGGTGCTCAGCGTCGGCTACCAGCGGCGGCTGGTGCGGCAGGCCGCGTCCAGCGAGCACCAGGCGTCGCACGACCCGCTGACCGGCCTGCCGAACCGGGTGCTGTTCGCCCGGCGCGCCGGGACCGCGCTGCAGGACGCGCAGGACCGCGGTGGCAGCGTGTCGGTGCTCATGCTGGACCTGGACCGGTTCAAGGAGGTCAACGACACCCTGGGCCACCACTACGGCGACGAGCTGCTGCGGCAGGTCGCGGCCCGCACCAGCGCCGCGGTGCGCTCCGGCGACCTGGTCGCCCGCCTGTCCGGTGACGAGTTCGCGATCCTGCTGCCGCAGGCGGCGGCGCAGGACGCGGCGCGCCTCGCCGCCCGGCTCCAGAACGACCTGCACCGCAGCTTCCTGCTCGACGACGTGACCGTCGACATCGAGGCGAGCATCGGTGTCGCGGCGGCGCCCGAGCACGCGACCACCGTCGAGGCCGCACTGCGCTGTGCCGACATCGCCATGTACAACGCGAAGGACACGAAGGCCGGGGTCGCCGTCTACGACGCGGCCATGCAGGTCGAGGACGGCAGCCGCCTACTGCTGCTCGGCGACCTGCGCCGCGCCCTGGACAGCGCCGACCAGCTCACCCTGCACTACCAGCCGAAGATCCGGCTCAATGACGGCCAGGTGTCCGGCGCCGAGGCGCTCGTGCGGTGGCAGCACCCGACTCGCGGATCGATCCCGCCGGCGGAGTTCATCCCGGTCGCCGAGACCACCGGCCTGATCTGCCGGCTCACCCTGTATGTGCTGCGCGCCGCCCTCGGGCAGGTCCGCACGTGGCTGGACGACGGCCTGACGGTCCCGGTCGCCGTCAACCTGTCGCCGCGCTGCCTGCTCGACGCGGGCCTGGTCGGGCACGTCGTGGCGCTGCTGCACGAGTTCGACGTGCCGGCGTCGCTGCTGCGGCTGGAGGTGACCGAGTCGGCCGTCATGGCGAACCCGGCGATGGCCACCGCCACCCTCACCGAACTGCACGAGCTCGGCGTCCGGCTGTCGATCGACGACTACGGCACCGGCTACTCGTCCATGGCGTACCTGAAGCGCCTGCCCGTCGACGAGCTGAAGGTCGACCGCACGTTCGTCCTGCACATGGACGCCGACCACGAGGACGCCGCCCTCGTCCGCGGCGCCATCGAGCTCGGCCACAACCTTGGCATGACCGTCGTCGCCGAGGGCGTCGAGGGCAGCGCGCACGTCGCCGCCCTGCAGGCGCTCGGCTGTGACATCGCGCAGGGCTACCACTACGCCCGCCCGATGCCCGCCGCCGACCTCAGCCGGTGGATGCACGACCAGCGCCCGGTCACCGTCCCCGCCTGACCGGCTCCGCGCACGCCCCAGGCCCGTAGGCTGACATCCTCACGGGTGGGGATCGGGCGGGGGAGACGATGAGCGATCATTCGCAGGCCGGCGACCGCCGCTGGGCGCAGCGGGCGCTGGCCCGGCTCCGCCGCGAGGCCGCCGCCGCACCGCCCGTGGTCCTGCGCCGCTACCCGTTGCCGTCGTCGTGGGGCGTGTCGCTGTACTTCCGCGACGAGTCACGGTCGGCGACGGGGAGCCTCAAGCACCGCATGGTCCGCAGGCTCGTCGAGGACGCGGTCGCCCGGGAAGAGATCCGGCAGGACACGACCGTGGTCGAGGCCGCCGCCGGCAACACCGCGGTCGCGGCCGCCTATTTCGCCCAGCTGATCGATGTGCCGTTCGTCGCTGTGGTACCGGGGAAGACGGCGCAGTCGAAGCGGGAGCGCATCGAGGGGTACGGCGGGCGCTGCCATGCCTTCGACCCGCCGGCGGGGATCTACGACGAGGCCGCCCGGCTGGCCGCGGAGCTCGACGGCCACTACCTCGACCATTTCGCCCGCGCGCCGCACGTCGAGGACTGGCGCGGCCAGGACAGCGTCGGCGCGGGCCTGCTGGCGCAGGTCACGGCGGAGGAGGGCCGCCCACCCGCCTGGGCGGTCGTCGGCGTCGGCACCGGCACGACCAGCGCGGCGCTGGGCCGTCACATCCGGTATCACGACCTGCCCACCCGCCTGGCGGTCGTGGACCCGGAGCACTCGGCGTACTGGCCCGGCTGGGTCACCGGCGACCCCCGCTACGGCACGGGCATGCCGTCCCGGATCGAGGGCATCGGCCGCCCCCGCGTGGAGCCGGCGTTCCTGCCCCCGGTCATCGACCTCGCCGTGCCCGTCCCGGACGCGGCCAGCGTCGCCGCCATGCGCCACCTCGCGACCACCACGGGCTGGTCGGTCGGCCCGTCGACCGGGACCAACTTCTGGGGTGCCCTGCGGCTCGCCCACCGCATGCGCGCCGCCGGCGAGCCGGGCAGCATCGCCACGCTGATCAGCGACGGCGCCGACGCGTACCGCGGCACGTACTACGACGACGACTGGGTCCGCGGGAAGCATCTCGATCCCGCCCCGCACGCCGCGACGATCGACCGGTGGCTCGGGCCGTCCTGACATTGAGCTCCGACGAAAGGCTGAACATGTCCTCCAGGACGGACCACGCGGCGATCGGCACGATCTTCGCCGTCCACGGTGCGGTCGCCGGCACGTTCGCGACCCGGGTCCCGGCCATCGCCGAGCGGCTGGACCTGTCGCCCGGCGAGCTCGGCGTCGCGCTGTTCATGCCCGCCGTCAGCTCGCTGATCCTGATGCCGATGACCGGGCGGCTGATCCACCGCATCGGCACGAGGACGGCCACCCGGCTGCTGATCGCGGTCTGGTGCCTCGCGCCGATCCTCACGGCGGTCGCGCCGAACCTTCCCGGGCTCTGCGCGACGCTGCTGGTGTTCGGCGCGGCCGCCGGCACCGCCGACGTCGCCATGAACGCGCAGGGCGTCGCGACCGAGGCGCACATCGGCCGGTCGATCATGTCCAGCCTGCACGGCCTGTGGAGCATCGGCGGCTTCGCGGCCGCGGGCGCCGGCGCGCTGGTCGTGAAGGCGGACCTCGGCGTGCTCCCGCACTTCGCCGCGATGGCCGCGCTGCTGCTGCTGATCAGCCAGGTCGCCGGGCCTCGCCTGGCGGCCACGGCGGCGGACGAGGTCGACGACGGCGAGCCGGCCCCGCCGCGCTTCGCGTTGCCCCGGGGGCCGGTGCTGGCCGTCGCCCTGCTCGCGTTCTGCGCGGTGTTCCCGGAGATCGCCGGCCTGGACTGGGCGGCCGTCTACCTCACGCGGGTCCTCGACTCCGGCCATGCCACCGCGGCCCTCGGCTACACGGTCTTCGCCGCCGGGATGGCGATCTGCCGCCTGCTCGGTGACCGGATCATCCGCCGCTTCGGGGCCGTGCCGACGGTGCGCACCGGCGCCGTCGCCGGCACGATCGGCGCCGCACTGGTCGTGTGGGCGGTCAACGCCCCCGTCACGATCGTCGGCTTCGGACTGCTCGGCGTCGGCATCTCCGTCGTCGTGCCGCTGGCCTTCGCGACCGCGGGCCGGGTCGGCTCGCAGTCCGGCCGCGCCCAGACCGGCAACGCGATCGCGGGCGTCGCCACCATCGCCTACGGCGCCGGCCTCGCCGCTCCCGGCATCATCGGCGGCGTCGCGTCCCTGTCGTCCCTGCGGATCTCGTTCGTCCTGGTCGCGGTGCTCGTGGCGACGGTCGCCCTCACCGCCGGCGTGCTGTCGTCAGCAACCGAAGGCGGCGACGAACCCACGGAGCCGGCCGGCCGTGTCGAGGTCCCGGCCGCCGACTGAACACCCGCTGATGGTCCGAACGCCGCGACCTCCGCTCAGGTGGACGATGTCATTGATGCGACGCTCGGGTTGATGCGGGGGCGCGGCCCGACCGGTGGGGGACCACCCGAGTGCATGATGGTTCGATACGGCTCGGACGAAAGGCCGGCCGGGTCCCGCTGCGGAGGTTGCCTGTGATGCTCGCGTTTCCCGGCCGAGGGCGGTGACGGTGCGGCTGCCCGATCGCGCCAGGTCGTCCGCGCTGCTGATCGGCACGAGCGCCTACAGCGCCGCGAACCTCCCCGACCTGCCCGCGGTGCGCAACAACCTGCAGGGCCTCGCGGCGGCGCTGACCGATCCCACCCACGGCAGTGTCAGCGCCGACAAGTGCCGGATCATCGACCAGCCGGCGAACCCGATGACGATCCCCAAAGCGTTGAGCGAGCTGGCCCGCGACGCGGACGACACGCTGATCGTCTACTACGCCGGCCACGGGATCCTGGGCCGCTCGACCGGCGAGCTCTTCCTCGCGCTGCCCGACTCCGATCCCGAATACCCGGCGTTCAGCGCGTTGCGCTACGACGATCTGCGCAACCTTATGGTGGCCGACGGCGACGTCCACGCCAGGAACCGTGTCGTCATCCTGGACTGCTGCTACAGCGGCCGCGCGATCGCGTCGATGTCCGACACGCAGGTCGGCGGCCTGGTGGACATCGAGGGCACCTATGTCCTGACGGCGACGGCGCGCACCCGGCAGGCCCTGGCGCCCGCGGGGGCGCGCTACACGGCGTTCAGCGGTGCGCTGATCGAGCTGCTGCGTGACGGCATCGCCGATGGCCCTGAGCTGCTCAGCCTCACCACGATCTACCAGCAGCTGAGCACCGTGCAGCGAAGGCGCAGCCTGCCGGCGCCGGAGCAGAGCAACTTCCGCACGGTCGCGCAGCTCGCGCTCGCCCGCAACCGTGCCTACCGGCCCGCCCGTCAAGGGCCCGTCGCGGGCGGCACGACACCGGCGCCGGCACCGGTCAGCGAGGTCCGGCCGGCTCCGCGCGCCGGTGCGGGCTACCGGCTTCCGCCGCTGGACCTGCTGGCGTTCGGCGAAGTGCCGCGCAGCCGCACCCGCGCCAACAACGAGGTGGCCGCCGCGTTGGAGGGCGTGTTCCACCAGTTCGGCGTCAACGCGCTCGTCACCGGCTTCACCCACGGTCCGGCGGTGAGCCGCTTCGAGGTCGAGGTCAGCCACGGCGTGGCGGTCGAGCGGATCACGGGCCTGTCGCGGGAGATCGCCGCCGCGGCCAAGGTGCCGGACGTGCGGATCGTCCGGCCGATCCACGGCGACGGCGCCTTCGGCGTCGAGGTCCCGCACCGGGGGACCGACCGGGAGCTCGTCGCGCTCGGTGACCTGCTGCGGTCGCGGGCCGCCTCCAGCGGCCGTCATCCGCTCCTCGTCGCGCTGGGCAAGGACGTCGAGGGTGGCTATGTGATGGCCGACCTGGCGCACCTCCTGATCGCCGGCGAGACCGGCGCGGGCAAGTCGACCTGGCTCCACACGCTGCTGGTGTCGCTGCTGACCAGGGCCACGCCCGACGAGGTGCGGCTGCTGCTGGTCGACCCGAAGCGGGTCGAGCTGACCGGCTACGAGGGCATCCCGCACCTGGTCACGCCGATCGTCACCAGCCCGAAGAAGGCGGCGGACGCCCTGGAATGGGTCGTGCGCGAGATGGGCCTGCGGCATGACGACCTGGCCGCCGCCGGGGTCCGGCACATCGACGACTACAACCGCAAGGTCCGGGCCGGGCAGATCACCGCGCCGCCGGGCAGCGACCGGGCGATCCGGCCGTATCCATATCTGCTGGTCGTCGTCGACGAGCTCGCCGACCTGATGATGGTCGCGCCGCACGACGTCGAGCAGTCGGTGGTGTCCATCGCCCGGCTTGGCCGGGCCGCCGGCGTCCACCTGGTCCTCGCCACCCAGCGCCCCACCGCCGACGTCCTCACCGACCTCGTCAAGGCGCACATTCCGTCGCGGCTGGCCTTCGCGACCTCGTCGCCGACCGGCTCGCAGGTCATCCTCGACCGGCCCGGCGCGGAGCGGCTGATCGGCCGCGGCGACGCCCTCTTCCTGCCGCCGGGCGCGTCGGAGCCGGTCCGCGTCCAGGGCGCCTGGGTCAGCGCGACCGAGGTCGACGACATCGTGAAGTTCTGCAAGGACCAGCGCCGGCCCGGGTAGCCGGCACCTGACGGCCCTGCTCCGCAAGGCCCTCGGCGCCGGTGACCGTCGGTAAACCGGTGGAGCCGCCCGGCGGTGCGCTGCTAGCGTCGCCGGCATCCGGGTCGCCGAACGAGGACGGACCGTTGTACACCAGCTGAGACTTCCGCTGCGCCGAGCAGGCACGTGAGGGGCCCCTTCCACAGGTGGCCCCGTCCGACCGTGCGCTCTCGGACCCCGACATCCCGCATCGACCGAGCGAGTGCGGCGTGCCGTCGTGACACACGGCCCGCCACTCGCCCCTCCGTCATGCGCGGACCCTCTCCGCGGGGCGTCGCCTCCGCACGAAGATGTCGCAGCAGATCGGTTTCCCACCGGTGCTCAACAGCAACGAACAACGTCCCGCGGCGCAGTGGCTCGTGTGCCCGACGGCCCTGCCGCTCATCCGCCGCCGCTGCCTGCGCTGTACCTCGGCGCACCACCGCACACACGGCAAGTTCCGCGTCAACGCCAACCACAAACTCCTCGACGTCTGGCTCCTGGCACTGTGCGCCGGATGCGGCGAAACCATCAAACTCACGGTCCTCGAACGAACGAACGTCCGCGCCGTCGAACCCTCGACCCTGCACCGATTCCACGCCAACGACCCTGCCCTCGCGGCCAGGCTGCTGCAGGACCCGGTCCTCCGGCGCCGGAACAACGTCACGCTCGTCTGGGACGACGCGTGGACGCTGCGGAAGTCGCCGGCCGACACCCCGGAAGCCGAGGTGATCGACGTGTCGGTCCGCTTCGCCCGGCGCATCCCGATCAGACGGACCACCCTGCTGGCGGTCGGGCTGGACGTGTCCCGATCCGAAGTGCGCAGGCTCCTCGCCGCCGGCGCCCTCACCTCGGCCCACCGCCTCACCGGCACGTCGTCCAGCGACTTCACCTTCACGGCGAAGCACCGGCCGCTGCGATGATCACATCAGCGGGAACAGCCCCCCGTCGTCGAGCGGTCACCCGTCGAGGCGTTCGAGGAGTGCCGGGTCGGCCTGCTCGTCGAGGTCGGCGGTGCGGAGGGTGAGGGTCATGGTGAGGCCGCCGCCGGGGGTGTTCTCGGGTTGGAGGTGGCCGTTCATGGCTTGGGCGAGGCCGCGGGCGAGGGCGAGGCCGAGGCCGACGCCGGTGGTGTTGTCGTGGTCGCCGAGGCGTTGGAAGGGTTGGAAGATCCGGTCCCGGTCGGCGGTCGGGACGCCGGGGCCGTGGTCGATGACGCGGATCTCGACAAGGCCGGCGTGCTCGCTGGCGCTGACCGTGGGCAGCTGTCCGACGGGGCTGTGGCGTAGAGCGTTGGCGAGGATGTTGACGAGGATGCGTTCCAGCAGGGCCGGGTCCGCGTATACGTCGGGGAGTTCGTCGGGGATGTTGATGCGCACGTTGTCGGCGGGGGTGCCGAGTTCGTCGATGCTGCGGGGGATGGCGTCGGCGATGCTGGTTGGTTGTGGGTGCATGCCGAGTGCGCCGGCTTGCAGGCGGCTCATGTCGAGGAGGTTCTCGACGAGGCGGTTGAGCCTGTCGAGGGATTCTTCGGCGGTGGCGAGGAGTTCGTCGTGGTCTTCGGCGGAGAATTCGACGTCGTGGCTGCGGAGGCTGCCGACGGCGGCTTTGGCGGAGGCGAGTGGGGTGCGTAGGTCGTGGCTGACGGCGGACAGCAGCGCGGTGCGGACCTTGTCGATCTCGGCGAGGTTCCCGGCCTCGGCGGCCTGTTCGGAGAGTCGTTGCTGGCGCAGTGCGATGGCGGCGTGCGCGGCGAACGCCTCGACCAGACGCTGGTCGGCGGCGGCGAGGGTCGGTCCGCGCAGCACCAGCGTGAGGTCGTCGGCGATCGGGACCTCGGTCTCCCCGTCGGTAGGTGACGTGCACGGCCGGTCGCCCACGGACGCGGCGATCCGCCACGCGCCGGCCTCGCCGCGCGGCTCGGATTCGGCGTCCTCGCCGGTCCGGCGCTGCAGCAGGGTGACGGCGGTGAGGCCGAACGATTCGCGGACGCGTTCGAGGAGGGCAGGGAGTGGCCGGTCGCCGTGCAGGACGCTGCCGGCGAGGGTGGACAGGGTCTGCGCCTCGGTGCGGGCCGAGGCGGCCTCCCTGGTCCGGCGGGCGGCGAGGTCTACGACGGTGGACACCGCGACGGCGACGAGGACGAACGCCAGCAACGCGAACAGGTTCCCCTGTCTGGCGACGGTGAACTGGTGCAGCGGTGGGGTGAAGTAGTAGTTGAGGAGCAGGAAGCTGCTGACGGCGGCGAGCAGTGCGGGCCAGAGGCCGCCGGTGAGGGCGACGGCGACGGTCAGCATGAGGAAGGCGAGGATGTCGCTGGGCAGGGAGATGTCGTCCTGCACCGCGGTGAGGCCGCTGGTGAGCAGGGGTAGTCCGAGTGCGGCGAGGGCGGCGCCGGCGAGGCGCCGGCGTGGGGTGAGTCCGCCGCCGGTGGTGGGTTGGTGGCGGCCGCGTCTGGCTTGTTCGTGGGTGACGAGGTGGACGTCGATGGTGCCGGATTCGGCGGTGGTGGTGACGCCGACGCCGGGGGAGAGGATTTGGGCGAGGCGGTGGCGTCGGCTGGCGCCGAGGACGAGTTGGGTGGCGTTGACGCCGCGGGCGAAGTCGAGGAGTGCGGTGGGGATGTTGTTGCC
>NZ_JBEXDG010000080.1:0-38717 GCF_040605635.1 Dactylosporangium sp. NPDC005555 | reverse complement strand
GCTCGCCGCCGCGGCCGCCCTCGCCGTCGCGGTCGCGGTCGAGCGCCGCCGCCGCCGCACCGAGCTGCGCGCCCTGCGCCGGCAGGGCCTGCCGGCCCGCGTCGCCGTCACCGCCGGCCGCGCCGGGTATGCGGCGGTGCTCGTCCTCGGCGCCGTCGCCGGGCTGCTCGCCGCCGTCGCCGCCCGCCTGGTCACAGGCCCACCCGGGCGGCCGTTCGTCGACGACTGGCAGGTCATGCCGGCACCGTCCGCGCTGCCGCCCGCGGCGCTCGGCACGGCCGTCGCCGTCGCGCTGCTGGTGCTGGGCCTCGCCTGGTGGCTCGCCGCGCTCCCGCTCAGCAGGCAACTGGGCCACCTCCCCGCCGACCGGAGCGCCCCGCGATGACGCGGTTCGTGGCGGTGCCCCGTGGCGAGCGACCGGGCAGCCCGCCGCCGACCGGAGCGTGCCGCGATGACGTGTCCGGCAGCGGCGCCCTTCGCAGGCGACCGGGCGGGCGGGTCGTCGTCGATCGGGGAGCGTGTCGCGGTGATGTCGCTGGCAGCGGTGCCATTCAGCGGACAACTGGGCGGGCGGGTCGCCGCGGATCGGAGCGTGCCGCGGTGATGTGGCTGGTTGCGGTGGCCGTTCGACGGTCTGTGCTGCCGTCCGTGGTGCTCGGCGCGGCTGTCGTCGTCGCGCTGCTCGTGCTGGGTCTCGCCTGGTTGTCGGCGGTGCTTGTTCGCAGGCGACCGGGTGGGCGGGTCGCCGCTGATCGGAGCGTGTCGCGATGATGTCGTTGATCCTGGGGATGCTCCGGGCGCGTCGTGGGCAGGCGGTGACCCTGGCCCTGCTCGCGCTGTTCGCGGTCGCCGCGGCCGTTGCCGCTCCCGCGTACCTGCGGGCCGTCGACCGGGCGGTCGTCGCCGGGCAGGTCGCCACCGCCACACCCGCGGAGCTGTCGTTGACCGTGCGGGCCACCGTCAACGAGCAGCGGGAGCCCGGCGGCGTCTCGTTCGCCGACGTCGGCGGCGCGATCGTCGCGCTGCCCGGGTTCACGCAGGTGTTCGCGGAGGAGTTCCCCGCCATCGGCATCGAGCCTGACCCGCGGGAGGCGTCGCGCCTGCTGTACCGGCAGGACGTCTGCGCCCATGTCACGGTCGTCACCGGCCGGTGCCTCGCCGCCGCCGGCGAGGTGATGCTGGGGGAGCGGACCGCGGACCGGCTGCACCTCGCCGCCGGCGACCTGATCACCCTCACGTATGCGGTCATCAGCACCGACCCGACGCGGCCGATCTACGTCGCGGACGGCGACGCGACGCCGCTGACCATCGCCGGGACCTACCGCACGCCCGACCCCGACGGGCAGTACTGGGGCAGCCACGACTATTTCCGGCTCGACCACAACGCGCGCCCGGGCGAGCCGGTCCTCACCACCGCCGAGACGGTCCGCGCCATGTCGCACGGCCCGAGCGAGGTGTCCATCGACGCGACCGCCGCGCCCGGCACCATCACCGAGGCGAGCCTGCCCGGCCTGCGGCGTGACCTCGCCGGCATCGACGGCCGCGGCGCGCTCCTCGGCCGGGCACTGACGCTGAGCACCGGCATCCCGCAGCTGCTCGACCGCATCGACCGCAGCCGCGACCTCGCCCGCCGCAGCATCCCCGTCGGGGCCGCGCCGCTGCTCCTGCTCGCCTACGCCGTCATCTTCATCGCCACCGGATATGGCACCGAGGGCCGCCGCCCCGAGCTCGCCGTCATCGCCCTGCGCGGCGCCCGCTGGTGGACCCGCTGGTGGCTCACCGTCGGCGAGAACCTCGCCGCGCTCCTCGCGGGTGGGCTCGCCGGTTGCGTCGCCGGGCAGCTGCTCGTCGCCGCCGTCGTCGCGTGGCGCTTCCCCGGCGTCGACACGCCCGTCCTCGGCCTCGACGCGCTGCGGTGGGCGCCGTGGGCGCTGCTCGGCGCGGTCGTCGCGATGCTCCTCGCGCAGCGCCGGCACCTCGTCAGCGGCGTCGCCGACCTGATGCGGCGGGTCCGTGCCCAGCTGACCGGCTGGCGGCTCGTCACCGCCGAGATCGTCGTCGGGCTGCTCGCCGTCGCCGCCACCGCCCAGCTGTTCCTCACCGGCGGCTCCCTGGCCGGGATCGCGCTCGCCGCGCCCGCCCTCGTCATCGTCGCCCTCGCGCTCGCCGCCGCCCGCGCCGTCGTCCCCCTCGCCCGCGCCGCCGGCGACCGGGCGCTGCGCCGCGGCCGGCTCGGCGCCGCGCTCGCCGCGTTCCAGCTGGCCCGCCGCCCCGGCGCGCAGCGGCTCCTGCTGCTGCTCACCGCCGCCGTCGCCGTGCTCGGCTTCGCGGTCACCGCCGCCGACGTCGCCGCCCGCGACCGGGACCTCGCCGCCCGGATCGGCACCGGCGCGCCCCGCGTGCTCACCGTCGCCCCGCTGACCCGCGCGCAGCTGCTGCACGCCGTGCGCGCCGCCGACCCGGCCGGTGACTACGCGATGGCCGTCGCCGCACTGCCCGCCGGCGGGCCGGGCGAGACGCCGAAGCTCGCCGTCGACGCGACCCGCCTGGCGACCGTCGCCACCTGGCAGGACGAGTACGGTGACCTCGACGCCCGCCGGGTCGGCGCGCTGCTGCGCCCGCCGGCCCCGGCGCCCGTCGTCATCGCCGGTCAGGACGTGTCCCTCGACGTCACCGTCAATGGCGCCGTCGTCGGGAAACCCGTCGGGTTCAGCGTCGTGCTGTCCTCCGTCACCGGCCGTGGCACCGCCACCGTCGGGTTCGGGGTGCTGCACGACGGGCCGTACACCTTCCAGCAGCGCACCGCGGTCTGCGCCGGCGGCTGCCGGGTCGCGGGCCTGCACTTCACCCCCGACACCACCGCGAGCGGCGTCAAGCTCACGATCGTGCTGCGCGGCATCGGCAGCATCAACCCGGCCGCCGTCGCCGTGTCCGGCACCGACCTCGCCGACGTGTCCCGCTGGCGCTCCGCCGGCGCGACCCTGACCGCCGCGCCCGACGGGCTCCGCGTCACCCTCGACGCGCCGGAGGGCCTGCCGGACGGCGCCTGGGTCCAGGCCGCCGACATCCCCGCGCCGCTGCCCGTGGTGACGACCACGACGCTGCCCGCCGCGTCCACCGCGTCCGCGGTTGCCGTGCCCGGCGGGTCGACGGTCGGGCTGCCCGGGGCCGCCGTCGTCGCCGGCTTCGACGGTCTGCCGGTCGAGGTGCGCGCCGCCGGGCGCGTCACCGCCGTGCCCCGGCTCGGCACGGACGGGACGCTCGTCGACCTCGAGTACGCCGACCGCGCCGCCACCGACGCGGGCGAGGCCCGAAACCCCGAGGTGTGGCTCGGCGCCGCCGCTCCCGCCGACGTCCTCGACCGGCTCACCGCGCAGGGCCTCGTCATCACCGGTGACCGCGGCGTCGCCGCCACCCAGGCCCGCCTCGCCGCGCAGGGTCCGGCCCTCGCCGTCTGGTTCCACGTCCTGTCCGGGATCCTCGCCGTCATCCTCGGCGCCGGCGGCCTCGCCCTCGTCATCGCCGTCGACCGCCGTGAACGCCTCGCCGATCTCACGGCGCTGCGCGCCCAGGGCCTGAGCCGCCGCTGCGCGGCCCGCACTCTGCTGTGGACGTATCCGGTCCTCGTCGCCACCTCCGGAATCCTCGGCCTGGCCACCGCGATGCTCACCTGGCGCCTCACCGGCTGGGCACTTCCCGTCTTCGGCGAGGACCTCCCGGACCTGCCGCTGCCGAGCTGGCCCGGCCCGGTCCTCGTGCCGTCGACCTGGCTGCTCACCGTCACCCTGCTCACGACGGTTGCCCTGGCCGCCGGCCGCCCCACCCCCGCCACCGCAACCCCTCGCCCCTGACCCGGGACCGGCCACCGCGACCGGCGGCGGCGTCCGCAGCACCCACGCGCGCCAAGACCGCCTGTGCGGGCGTTCCAAGGGGTCGTGTCGAGCCCGAGCCTCGTCGCCGTGCAGTCGGTCGTCGGCCGGTCCGGGCGGGGCATGATGCCGGGACCGAAGGTTGCCGGAGGCGTCAATGGCCGGCGGGATCGGGTGCGTCCGGAGGGGGTGACGTTCGAGGCATACCTCGCGCCGCGGAGGGTCGCGGGTCCGTGCGTCTCGCCCGTGGCTGGTGACCGGGAGGCGGTGGCCGGGTTTGTCGGCGCGCCGCGCATCGGCGAAGATCTTCGCATGCGGAGTCGGTCGGGCATCCTGCTCGCGGTCGTGTCCGGCCTGTTCTCGGTGCTGCTGGCGGTCGCGGTCAACGTCGCGACCGGCGGCACGCTGCCCGCCCCGCTCGACGAGGTCGCGTGGCTGGCGTGGCCGGCCGTCGGGGTCCTCGGCGTCGCCGGTGCGGGCCTGGCGTTCTGGCAGCAGCAGTCCTCCCAGCCGTCGCCGCCGCTGCCGGGCCCGCCGCCGCCCGCCGGGCCGGTGCCGTCCGAGCTGCCCGCGGCGACGCCGCTGTTCGGCCGGGACGAGGAGGTCGCCGAGATCGTCCGCGTCCTCGGCGGGGAGTCGCCGGTCGTCACCCTCGCCGCCGCGCCCGGCACCGGCAAGACGTCCCTCGCGCTCGGCGCCGCGCACGCGCTGCGGCCGCGGTTCACCGACGGGCAGCTGTTCGCGACCCTGCGCGGCGCGTCCGCCGAGCCCGTCGCCCCCGAGGCCGTCCTCGGCCGGTTCCTCGCCGCGCTCGGCGTGCCCGAGGACGAGCGGCGCGGCGGCACCGAGGAGCTCGCCGCGCGCTTCCGGTCCGCCGTCGCCGACCGGGCCGTCCTGGTCCTGCTCGACGACGCCCGCGACGCCGCCCACGTCGAGGCGCTCCTGCCCGGCGGGGCCCGGTGCGCCACGATCGTCACCAGCCGGCGACAGCTGACCGGGGTCGCCAACGCGCACGCGGTGCCCCTGGAAGCCCTCCCGGAGGACGCCGCCATCGAGCTGCTCGAGCAGGTCGCCGGCGCCGGGACCGTCCGCCGCGACCCCGCCGGCGCCCGGGCGCTCGTCGTCGCCTGCGCCGGGCTGCCCCTCGCGGTGCTGATCGTGGCGGGCCGGCTCCGCGCGCGTCCACAGTGGACACCGTCGGCGCTCGCGGCGCGCCTCGCCGACGAGCACCGGCGCCTCGACGAGCTCCGGCAGGGCGACCTCGCGGTCCGGTCGACGTTCCGGGCCGCGTACGCCGAACTGTCCGAAGTGGACCGGCTGGTGTTCCGGCGGGCCGGGTCGCACCCAGGGCAGGTGTTCACGCTCGAGGCGGCGGCCGCCCGCGCCGGCGTCGGCGTGCCGCAGGCCGAGGAGTCCATGGACCGGCTCGTCGACGCGTTCCTCGTCGAGTCGCCCGGACCCGGACAGTTCCACCTCCACGACCTGCTGCGCCTGTTCGCCGTCGAGACCCTCACCGTGCGGGAGCACGCCGGCGCGGCGGGGCGGCTGCTGACGTGGCTGCGCCTGCACCGGACCGCCGATGACACCGCCGGACTGCCCGCGGTCCTCGCCGAGGGCGTCGCCACGGCCTGCCACGACGCCGTGGGCGCGCTCGTCGACGACGTCCACGGGGACATCACCGACCCGTTCGACCGCCTCGCCGTCTGGACCGCCGCCGCGGACGCCGCCGCCGGCGACCCGGTGCGGCGGGCGAGGGCGCTGCGCTGGGTGTCGCACTCGTGGACGCTCGCCGGTGAGGTGCAACGGGCGCTGCCACCCGCCGACGCGGCCCTCGAACTGGCGGCCGGTGACCGGTCGGAGACGGCACAGACCCTCCGCCGCCGCGGTGAGGCCCTGCGCGACCTGCACCGCTTCGCCGAATCGGAGGCCGCGCTGCTGCAGGCGCTCGACCTGTTCGTCGAGCTGGGCCACGTCGAGGAGGAGGTCGAGGTACGCACGGCGCTCGGCACCCTGTACAACAACTTCCGCCGCCACGAGCTGAGCCTGCCCATGATGGAACGGGCCCGGGAGCTGCTGCCGGCGAGCGAGACGGTGCAGGGCGGCTGGGTGCGGCTCGTCCTCGGCCTCGCGTACCGCTTCGCCGGCCGGACCGCCGAGGCCGACGCCGTCACCGGCGAGGTGCCCGGCATCGCGACCCGGGCCGGCGACGACTACCTCCTCGCCCACTACCACCAGGAGGTCGCCTGGGCGGCGGAGGGCGACGGACGCTGGGACGACGCGCAGGCCGGCTTCACCCAGATGCGCGTGCTCGGCGAACGGGTCGGCAACGGCGCCGCGGTCGCCGGTGCCCTGCTCGGCCTCGGCCGGATCGCCGAACGCCGCGACGACCTCGCCGCCGCCGTCACCCCACTACCGCGAGAGCGCCGAGCGCTGCCACCGCCTCGGCGACCGCGTCCGGGAGGGCGAGGCCAGGCTCCGCGCCGCCACGGTCCTCAACGCGCAGGGCCACCGCGACGCCGCCGTCCGCGAACGCGCCACCGCCGAGGCGCTCATCGGCGACATCGACTTCCCGTGGGGCGAAGGACTGCTGTCCCGCCTGCCCTAGGGACGCAGCAGCACGGCGACGTCGAGGGCGCGGCCCGGGTCGCCGCCCGAGTCGGCGGTCCACACCGAGGAGAGGACGGCCTTGACGAAGCCCCACGCGGCGAGGCGGTCCTCGGGCTCGCCGAGGGCCGCCGACAGTTGCCGCAGCCGCGCCGGGACCAGGTCGAGGAGCACCGGGTCGCGGTCGTCGGGGTGGGGGTTGAACAGGATCGAGCCGACCTCGTAGCCGGGGTCGCCGACGAGGCCGTGCGGGTCGATCGCCAGCCATGGTGAGCGGGTGCCGGACAGGACGTTGTCGTGGTGCAGGTCGCCGTGCAGGACCGCCTCCCGCGACGCGGTCGCGCACAGGGACCGCATGAGGCCCGCCGCGTCGCGCACCAGATCGGCGGGGACCGGACCGTCGTGCCGGTCGAACGCGGCGGCCTGCGACAGCACCGTCGGCAGGCCCGCGACCGGGGCCACGTGCAGCTGCCGCATCAGGCCGGCGAGGACCTCCGTCGCCTCGGGGTCCCGCGCCGGTACGAGGTCGCGGAGGCGCCCGCCCGGGGAGACCTGCTCCAGCAGCAGCGCGCCGCGGGCCGGGTCGGCGCGCAGCAGCCGGGCGGCGCCCCCGCCGTCGAACGCGGTCAGGGCCGTCGCCTCGACCGCCAGCTCGAAGCCGACCTTCAGCACCGCCGGGCTGCCGTCGGCCCGCAGTACCGCGGCGACGTAGTGGAACGTGAGGTCGTACGGCTCACCGATGGTGAGGTCCCAGTCCGCGGCGAGCCCGTGGACCAGCGCCGGCAGGTCCGCCAGCCACCGCTCCCCGGCCGCGCCCCAGACCCCGGTGACGTTGCGGGCCAGGGCGGTCGTCAGGATGCGAACCACGTCCTCCCGACGTGGCGATCGAGCGAAGTCACGATGCGAACCACGCCCGCAGCTGCGCTGCCGCCTGCGCGAGCGCGACCCGGCTCTCGTCGACGATCCCGGCCATGGCGAAGAACCCGTGGACCATGCCGTCGTAGCGGGCGAGCGTGACCGGGACCGCGTCGTCGGCGAGCCGTTCGGCGTAGCGCTCGCCCTGGTCGCGCAGCGGGTCGTACTCGGCGGTGATGACCAGCGCCGGCGGCAGGCCCTTCAGCGTCTCGGCCCGCAACGGCGACGCGAGAGGGTTCTCGGCGTCGTCGGGGTCGATGAGGTAGTGCTTGCGGTACCAGGCGACCGAGTGGTGGTTGAACAGGTACGGGTCGCTGTTCTCCCGCATCGACGCGTCGTCGGCGAGCTGGTCGGTGTTCGGATACACGAGCAGCTGACCGACGAGCTTGAGGTCGCCGGCCTCCTGCGCGATGAGGGTCGTCGCGGCGGCCAGGTTGCCGCCGGCGCTGTCGCCGCCGACCGCGATCCGCGCCGGGTCGGCACCCAACGTGGAAGCGTTGGCGGCGATCCATTGCACCGCCGCCCAGCAGTCCTCGATCGACGCCGGGAACGGGTGCTCGGGCGCCAGCCGGTAGCCGGGCACGACGACGATGCACCCGGCGCTGTTGGCGAGGGTGCGGCTGATCCCGTCGGCGGTGTCGATCGTGCCGAGGACCCAGCCGCCGCCGTAGAAGTAGACGAGGACCGGCAGCGGACGGTCGGCGCTCGGCCGGTACACCCGGACCTGCAGCTGACCGTCGGGGCCGTCGATGGCATGGTCGGTGACCTCGTGGACGGGCTCGGGGTCGCCGCCGCCGGCCTTGATGGAGGCGAGGTCGGCGGCGCGGGCCGCCTGCAGGGTCATCGAGTACAGCGGGGCGGCGCCGTCGCGTTCGCGCTGGTCACGCATCGCCTGCAGCTGCGGGTCGAGTGGCATCTCTAGGCTCCCTGGATCTCACGGGACAGGCGGCGGATCATCTCCGCCGCGGCGATGGCGTGGCTGCGGGCGTTGCCGTGCAGGCCGTCCGCGCCGGTGAGGACCTCACCGGCGGCGATCGACGGGTGGGTGGCGAGGTCGACGTGGACCGTGCCGAGGGTCGCGGCGAGCGCGGCGGTGCGGCGGCCGAGCAGGGTCATCCTGCGGGAGAACGCGGGGCCCAGCCACGTCGGCATCGATGGATAGTCGGGCATGACGAACAGCGACACGGTGACGACCCGCGCGCCGGCGTCCTGCAGCGGGCGGATCAGCGCGGTCAGGGTCGCGTCGACGGCGTCGGCACGCGACTCGTAGCCGGGGCGCATCGCGTCGTTGGCGCCGCAGATCACCAGCGCGAGGTCGGGGCGCAACGCCAGCGCCGGGCCCAGCTGCGTCGCCAGGACCTCGGCGGCCCGCAGGTTACGGCGGCCGAGGTTGAGGTGCGCGAGGCCGGGCCGGTGCCGCTCCAGCTCGACCCGCAGCCGGTCCGGGAAGGCCAGGGGATGGTAGCCGTCGACGTGCTCGGTGAGGCCCTCCGCGACGCTGTCACCGAGGATCGCGAACCGGTGCCACGGGTGCCCTCGCAGGAGCGCGGCGGCCTCCCCGGCGGCGAGGCAGAACGGGTCGGATACTTCGGCTGTCAGCATGCTGTCGGTGCCCATGCAAGCCTTTCGGCTCCTGTCGGTCGTGGCGTGGTTCCGATAGGCTACCGCCTATGGAGCGCCGGTGACACGATCGCAGACCGGGCCGGTGCTGACCGCCTCCGACTATCAGCGGCTGGCGCGCGAGCTCGTCGACGCGGACGTCTGGGACTTCATCGAGGGCGGTGCGGAGTCCGAGCGCACCCTGCGGGCCAATGTCGAGGCGTTCGACCGGTTCTGGTTCCGGCCGCGCGTGCTGACCGGGGTGTCCACAGTCGACACCGCCGTCTCGTTGTTCGGCACCGGATTCGCCACCCCGGTCGGGGTCGGGCCCACGGCGTATCACCGCCTCGTCGACGACGAGGGCGAGGTCGCCACGGCGCGTGGGGCCGGTGCCGCCGGGGCGCTGTTCGTGGTCAGTGTCTTCGCCAGCCGGACGCTCGAGGACATCGCCGAGGCGTCCACGAGCGCGCTCTGGCTGCACCTGTACTGGTTCCGCCACCGCGACGTGATGACCAGCCTGATCCGGCGGGCCGAGGACGCCGGCTACGGCGCGCTCGTGCTGACCGTCGACGCGCCGCGCATCGGCCGGCGCTGGCGCGACATGCGCAACGGGTTCGCGATCGGCGGTGACGTCGCCGCCGTCAACATCGACGCGGCCGTCATGGCGCTGACGCACCACAGCGACGCCGGTCACTCCGCGATCGCCGAGCACGCCGCCCAGTCCTTCGACGCCGGCATCACCTGGGCCGACCTGGCCTGGCTGCGGTCGCGCACGAGCCTGCCGATCGTGCTCAAGGGCATCCTGACCGGCGAGGACGCGGCCCTGGCCGTCGAGCACGGCGCCGACGCGATCGTGGTGTCCAACCACGGCGGCCGGCAGCTCGACGGTGCCGTCGCCAGCCTCGACGCGCTGCCCGAGGTCGCCGCCGCGGCCGCCGGCGCGGTGCCGGTGCTGTTCGACGGCGGGGTCCGGCGCGGCACCGACGCGCTCATCGCCCTCGCCCTCGGCGCCCGCATGGTGCTCCTCGGCCGGCCGGCGCTGTGGGGGCTCGCGGCCGGCGGCGCCGACGGCGTCGAAGGGGTGCTGCGCACGACGACCGAGGAGCTGGTGCACGCGATGGCGCTCGCCGGCCGCCCGGGCGTCGCGAGCCTGGACCGGTCGGTGGTGCGGGACAGAGCAGGGGCGCGAGCAGAAGGCGAGCTGTGATGGTGGAGCTGTCCCGCGAGGCGTTGCACGTGTCGGTCTCCGACCCGGTGTCCGCCTCGATGAACTTCCTCAACGAGGTCGCGAGCCGCTTCCCGGACGCGATCGCGCTCGCCGCGGGCCGTCCGTTCGACGAGTTCCACTCCGCCGCCGACGTCGACAAGCACCTGCAGGCGTATCTCACGCACCTGCAGGAGCGGGGCGTCACAGCCGCGCAGAGCCGGGTGATGCTGACCCAGTACGGGCGGACCAACGGCCACATCGGTGGGCTCATCGCCCGCATGCTCGACGTCGACGAGGACATCCGGGTCCCGGACGAGGCGGTCATGGTGACCGCCGGCTGCCAGGAGGCGATGATCATCGCCCTGCGCGGCCTGTGCGCGGGGCCCGGCGACGTCGTCCTGGCCGCCGAGCCCTGCTACGTCGGGTTCACCGGTGCCGCCCGGATTCTGGGCATCGACGTCGTGCCGGTGCCCGAGTCGCCGGACGGGCTGCGCCCCTCGACGGTGCGGGAGGTCGCCGCGGCTGTCCGGGCCGGTGGTCGCACCCCGAAAGCCCTCTACCTGGTGCCGAACTTCGCGAACCCGTCGGGCGTGTCGCTGCCGGTGGCGACCCGCCGCGAGCTGCTGGACGTCGCCGACGAGGCGGACCTGCTGATCCTGGAGGACGACCCGTACGGGCTGTTCGGCCTCGACGACGAGCCCCGCCCGACGCTGAAGTCCCTGGACACCGGGCACCGGGTCATCTACCTGGGTTCGTTCGCCAAGTCGTACTTCCCGGGGGTGCGGGTCGGCTTCCTCGTCGCGGACCAGCCGGTCGTCGACGCCGCCGGCCGGCGCACGCTGCTGGCCGAGGAGCTGTCGACGGTGAAGAGCATGCTCACCGTCAACACGTCCGCGCTCTCCCAGGCCGTGGTCGGCGGGATGCTGCTGGACAGCGGCTTCAGCCTGCGCACCGCGAACGCCTCGAAGATCAGCTTCTACCGGCGCAACCTGCGCACGCTGCTCGACGCGCTCGAAACGCATCTCGGCGGTGGGGCGGTGCGGTGGAACAGCCCCAGCGGCGGGTTCTTCGTCGTGGTGGACGTGCCGGTCGACGCGTCCGAGGACCTGCTCGAGGTCTCCGCGCGGGAGCACGGGGTGCTGTGGACGCCGATGCGGTTCTTCTACCTCGGTGGCGGCGGCAGCCGCCAGATCCGCCTGTCGTGCAGCGCCCTGGAGCCGGCGCAGATCGAGGAGGGCGTCCGCCGGCTCGCCGGGCTCCTGGCCACGGCATGAGGTCCGACATCGTCGACGTGTGGCTGGCCGACGCCCGGGTGCCGGACCCCGCGCTGCCGGACATGCTGGTGCTGCTGGACGACGACGAGCGGCGCCGGCACGCGTCGGTCGTGCACGCCATCGACCGGCGCCGGTTCGTCGTGGCGCACGCCGTCACCCGGCGGATCGTCGGTGCGGTCCTCGACGCGCCGCCGGGCGAGCTGCGCTGGGCACACAATCCCAACGGCAAGCCGGCGCTGTGTGGGCGGTACACCGGCGTCGAGGTCAACCTGTCGCACTCCGGCGACCTGGTGATGGTGGCCGTGTCGGCCCGGCGGCCCGTCGGGGTCGACCTGCAGCGGGTCGTGCCGGCCCTGGACTGCGCCGCGATGGCCCGCCGCTTCTATCCGCCCGCCGAGGCCGCGGACGTCGCGGGCGGCGGCGGGCACGAGCTGTTCGCGGAGCTGTGGGCGCGCAAGGAGTCCCTGGTGAAGGCCGCCGGGGCGCGGCTGACCCGCGGCCTGGCGACGCCGGTCGCCGGCCCGGCGCCGGTGGTGGTCGAGCACGACGGGCCGTTCCGGATCGAGGACCTCAAGGCCCCGGAGGGCTTCCGCGCCGCGGTCGCCCTCGCCGGCGAGGATCCCTTCACCGTCAACCAGCACGCCTACGGATAGCGGCGTTCAGGCACGCCTACGGATAGCGGCGTTCAGCCGAAGGCGGCCACGCAGAGGTAGCGCAGGCCGGGGTCGTAGTCGGCGACCGCGACCCGTCCCGACGCGGCCAGGTCGAGGCCGGCCAGCGACTCCCACACCCCGGTCATCGGCTGGGCCGGGTCGGCCAGGACGACCCGGTCGGCCTTCACGTCCTCGGCGTATCCCGCCAGCCCGCCGCCCAGGATGACGGTCGTGGCGTCCAGACCCTCCAGCCCGCTGAGCACGTCCAGCGACGGGGACGTGTCGGGCAGCACGGTCACCGACGACAGGGCAGCGGCGGCGGCCGCGTCGAGGTGCAGCGCGATCGCCGCGTGCGCGGCGGGCAGGGTCACCGGCACGCCCGGGTCGTAGGGCAGGTCGGCCTGTTCGACGGCGATGAGCAGCGCCCGCGGATGGGTCGCGGCGTAGGTGCGGATCAGGGACAGCGCCGTGAACGCCGCGGCGCGGCCCTGGTCGGACACCGCGAACGACATCGGCTGGCCGGGGCAGATGTGCGTCAGGTACGTGCTGACCGCCCGTCCCGGCGAGATGTCCGGCACGTCGTAGGCGAGCACCAGCAGGTCGATCGGCGAGGACGGCAGGAGCTCCGCGGCCATCTCGCCGTAGGACTGGCCGCGGACCGGGTCGAGCGCGCCGGGGGTCAGCGTGAGGTCGTGCGGGGACAGCAGGTCCGTCAGGTACACCGACAGGCGCGCGGCGTGCCCGGTGTCCGCGGCGAGCGCGGCCGGGGACGGGAACCGGCGCGACTCGGCGCGCCGGAGGCCCCAGCGGTCATCGTCGGGCATGCTCACTCTTCCGGGAGCAGGTTTCCGGCGACGTAGTCGGCGAGGCTGCCGACCGTCTCGAAGTTGTCGCGGCCCATGTCCTCGACGCTGATCTCCCGCTCCAGCTTGTCCTCCAGCTCGAGGACGAGCTCGAGACCGGTGGTGGAGCTCATGCCGAGGTCGTCCATGAGCGTGGTGGTCTCCGACGCGCCGGTGACCTCCCGCTTCAGCACCCGGGGCAGCAGCTCGCAGATCGTGTCGACGACCTGCTGGCGCAGGTCCGGGTCGATGGTGGTGGTGTCGCTCATCGGAAATCCCTTTCGGACGGAGAATGTCAGTGTTCGAAGACCATGGCGGAGAAGGCCGCGCCGCGGCCCGCTCCCGCGGCGGCGATGACGTAGCGGTCGCCGGGCCGCAGCAGCGCGCGTTCCACGGCGGTGCGGTGGTTGAGGAACGCGTCGGCGCAGAAGACGTGACCGTAGTCGGCGACGTGGTCGAGCAGGACCCGGTCGAGGGGGTAGCCGATCCGTTTGCAGACCCGCTGCCAGGCGACCTGGTTCACGTTGTGCGGCAGGATCAGCGTGATGTCGTCCAGGGTGAGCCCGGCCCGGTCGACGGCGTCGGTGACGGCCGCGCCGAGCGCGTCGTGGTAGATCCGCTGGAACTCCCCGGCGACCTCCTCCAGCTCGCCGTCGAACTCGCCGCGCAGGTCCGCGACGTAGGACAGCTGCCGGTCCCGCGGGCCGTCCGAGGCCACGAGACACGCGGCGGCGCCCTCGCCGAACATCGAGGTCTCCGGCACGAAGCGGGCCTCGCCGGTGAACGCCTTCTCCCCGGTGAGGATCAGGGCGAGGGAACCCTCGGGCGCGGCCGCCAGGAGCCGGCCGGCGAGGTCGACGGCGAGCAGCCCCGAGGCGCACGCGTGGTGGCCGACCGCGAACGCCTGCGCGTGTTCGAGCCCGAACGACCGGCACACGTCGTGCAGCGGGTTGACCGGGTAGGGCACCACGCCGGGGAACGTCCGCGCGTAGAGCACGTAGCGGATCCGGGCGGTCTGGTCGGTGGTGAGCCGCAGGTCGGCGACCGCCAGGCGCAGCAGGTCGGTGAGGGACGTGTCCGGCGCCTGCGCGGCGGAGCCGAGCTTGTGGTAGCGCCGGAACACCCGCAGCTGCATCGGCGTCAGCTCGAACTCCTCGGCGAGCGACTCGATCGGGACCCGGCCCGGCGGCACGTGGGTGCCGACGGCGACGAGAGCGGTCACGCGGTCTCCTTTTCCAGTGCCGTCAGCGCCTGCTGTACCGCGAGGGCCTCGATCGACCGGGCAAGGGCCTCGACCCGGGCCGGTGGTGTGCGCCACGTGTCGGTGAACCAGGTCAGCGTGAACACGCCGGGTGCGTCGTCGACGTCGATGTTCAGCGGGTCGTAGGGGTCGTCCTGCGCGACGGTCCACCGGAACCCGCCGGGGGCGGCCGCGCGGACCTGCCCGGCGGTCGGCTTGTCGCCGGGGAACATCTGCCGGCTGATGGTCCGCCGGTCGTTGAGCCAGACCCCCGCGTCCAGGTCGAGGTGCAGGTCGACGTCGAGCGTCCCGGCCAGCGCGGCCACCGCGGAAGGGTCGTGGTAGGCCCACTTGTAGGCGAGCATCGCCGCGATCCCGGTCCGGCGCATCGCCTCGTCGAAGTCCAGGCCGGCGACGTCGGCGACGCAGATGCCGTGCTGGGCCACCATCGCGACGACGTCGCCGAGGCCGCGGCGGAAGCGGTTGTCCACCATCGGCCGGATGATCGCGGGCCGGCCCTCTTCGGCGACGGCCAGCGCCAGGCACGTCATCAGCACCTGTGACGTGTCGATGTCGGCGACGACGGAGACGGCGTGGGTCGCGGTGTACAGCGCCGCCGACGTGAACTCGCCCCGGTGCCACCGCGGCCCTTCGCGAGGAACCAGCGACGCGGCGGGCGGCAGTTGCCGCAACATCTTGTCCCAGTGCCGCAGCGCCTTGTCCGCCTGTTTCCGCCCGTCCGGCGACGCCTGCCAGCGCGCCTGCTCCAGCGGCTGCGTCCCCGTGGTCGGCCCCGGCTCGCCGGACGCGGAGCCTCGGGCGGCGACCTCGCGGAGCATGAGCAGCCCGCCGAAGCCGTCGGTGACGAGGTGGCAGGTGACGGTGGACAGGTAGGCGGGCGAACCGCCGGCCCGCACGACCCCCATCCGCACCGGCCACTCCTCGACGAAGTCGTACGGCAGGGCCCGGTAGTGGGCGTCGACCGCCGCGGTGAAGGCGGCCGGGTCGGCGCCGTCGGGCGCGTCGAACACGTCGAGCCCGATCGTGCCCCACGCGGCCACCGACTGCAGCGGCGTCCCGTCGCCGTCGAAGCGGAGCCTGGTGCGGAACGTCGGGTACCGCCGCATCGCCCACCGCAGGTCGTCGGCGACGTCCTCGACGGTGGTGCCGGGCTCCAGGGGCGCCCAGCCGCCGATGGGCAGCCAGGAGCGCTGGCGGACGATGTCCTGCCACATCGACAGCTGCCCCCAGGACAGCGGCCCGAGCCCGGCCCCGTCGCCGTCGAACCGCACCGGAATCCGTTCCGTGGCAGAGATCGGGGCACGGATCGCGGCGGCGGGGGCCGGCAGGTACGTGTCAGGCATTCGCCATCTCGGCGAGGTGCCGCTGCCGCATCAGGAACTTGCGGACCTTGCCGGTGGGGCCGGTCACGATGTTCTCGTCGGGGAACACGACGACCTTGCGCAGCGTCGCGGCGACGGCCGGGCTGAGCGCGGCGGTGACCGCGTCGGTGTGGTCGGCGGCCGGGTCGGCGCTCTCGTGCAGCGACAGGAGCACGTCGGACACGACACCGGCGTCGGTCTTGAACGACACGATCGTGCAGTCCCGCACGTCCGGCACGGCCCGCAGGATCTGCTCCTCCGACATGGCGGTGTAGAGCCAGTTGCCGCCGCCGAGGTCGACGGAGTCGACGGCCCGGTCGACGTGGTAGTAGTAGCCCTCCTCGTCGCGGAACATCAGGTCGCCGGTGAGGTAGTAGCCGTTGAGGCGGTTCCGGTACGTGTTGACGTGGTCGTTCCAGTAGCCGGGTGCCAGGGTGGGGGACTTGAGGCCGAAGTGCCCGACCCGCCCGACGGGGACCTCCTCGCCGGTCGCGGTGTCCAGCAGCGCCACGTCGGCGAAGACGTGCGGCACGCCGACGCACCGGCCGTAGCGCTCGGTGTCGGGGCCGTGCGTGATGTGGAAGGCGGAGTGCCCCATCTCGGTCGAGCCGAGCCCGTCGACGAAGCTCGATCCCTTGACCCGCTGCACGACGGCGCGGCCCTCGGCGGAGCGCACGACGGTGTTGCGGCTGCCGACGTTGACGAGGTTGCGGATGTGCGGCTCGTGCGCGCAGTCGCCGGTGTTGAACCACAGCGCGACCGAGTCCATGTCGTGCTGCTCCAGGTCGAAGCGGGCCAGCTCCGACCAGGTGACCGCGAAGCCGAAGACGCCGGTCGGCTTCCACTGCTCGATGGCGTCCAGGACCGCGCCGCCGTCGCTCTGCTGCGACAGGAACAGCAGCTCGGAGCGGTTGCTCAGGGCGTGGTTGATGGTCATGATGCCCGCCGCGTGCGGGGCCGGCAGGGCACTGAGGATCCGCTCGGTGCCCTGGGCCCTCGGGCCGCTCAGCCGGATCTTGCGGGTGGCGTGGAACAGGCTGGCGTGCGAGTGCACGACGGCGGTCGGCATGCGGGTGGTGCCGGACGAGTGGGTGATGGCGATCGGGTCGTCGGCGTGCAGCTTGAACGGCGCGGGCGCCGCCGCCGGGTCGCCGGTGCCGGTGTCGGCCGCGTCGATGACGGGGATGTCGACGTCGTGGCCGGTGAGCCGCTCGATGTGGGCGGCGTCGGTGATGAGCGCGGTCGCCCGCAGCTTGGCGATGTACGCCGCGGCGATGTCGCCGGGGATGTTCGGGTTCATCAGCGCGGGGATCGCGCCGAGCCAGACGAGGCCCATCCAGTTGAGGAAGCAGTCGGCGCTGCTGGACACGTAGATCGCGACGGGGTCGCGGCGGCCGATGCCGTTCGCGTGCAGCCACGCGGCCCGCGCCGCGGCCCGCTCGCGCAGCTCGCCGAGGGTGAGGCCCTGCCAGGCGGGGAAGCCGTCGACGTCGACGTCGAACGCGATGCCCGGCCCGTCCAGCGGCGCGCCGTGCTCGATGAGCTTGTGCAGCACGTTGCCGGCACCGACGTCGGGGTCGGCGGCGAGCGCCGCCCGGATGCTCGTGGACGCCATGGGTCTACTCCTCGGTATCGGTAGCGGTCGAAAGCCCGGCCGCGGTCGAAGACTCGGTCGCGGGCGGAAAGGACAGCTTGAAGACCTGCTCGACCGCGGTGCGGATCTGCGCTCGGGTCGGCTGCAGCGCCAGGTCCAGCTCGCGGGCGAAGGGCAGCACGGCCCCGTCGGGGCGGGTGATGCGTTTCGGCGGCGCGATGAGGCGCATCTGCTCCGCGGCGGTCGCCAGGATCTCCCCGCCGATGCCGCAGGAGCGGTTGGAGTCGTCGACGACCACGAGCCGGCCGGTGCGTTCCAGCGACGCGGCGAGGCCGCTCCAGTCGAAGGGGTGCAGGGTCCGCGGGTCGAACACCTCCACCGAGATCGTGCCGGCGAGCTCCTCGGCGACGGCGAGGGCGTCGTGGACGAGGTGGCCGACCGCGACGACCGTCACGTCGTCGCCGGGCCGGTGGATGCGCCCGACGCCCAGCGGCACCGGCGCGAGGGTGGCGAAGTCGACGTCCTCGCGGACACCGATGGCGCCGGCGGGCGCGAACACGATGACGGGGTCGTCGTCGCGGATCGCGGTCAGCAGCAGCCCGTAGGCGTCGGCGGGGGTCGCGGGGACGACCGTCTTCACCCCGACGTGGGCGAAGAGGCTGTAGGGGTGGTCGGAGTGCTGCCCGGCCCAGCCGCCGCGGGAGCCGGAGCTCGGCAGCAGGTAGGTGACGGGGACGTTGACCTGCCCGCCGGTCATGAGGGAGAACTTGTGGGCCTGGTTGGCGATCTGCTCGAACGCGAGGAACAGCAGCGCCGGGATCTGGAACTCGATCACGGGGCGCTGCCCGGCCATCGCGGCGCCGGTCGCGAAGCTGGTGAACGCCTGCTCCGAGATCGGCATGTCGACAACCCGTTCGGGGCCGAACTTCTTGAGCAGGCCGGTGGTGACGTTGCTGACCGCGACGCCGACGTCC
Organism: Dactylosporangium sp. NPDC005555; assembly: GCF_040605635.1. NCBI lineage: Bacteria > Bacillati > Actinomycetota > Actinomycetes > Micromonosporales > Micromonosporaceae > Dactylosporangium > Dactylosporangium sp. NPDC005555. The sequence continues at coordinate 20,564 of NZ_JBEXDG010000080.1, read as the reverse complement.
TCGCCGAACACGCACACGCTCGGGTCGGCGGCCATCTCGGTCGTCAGGGCCCGGTTGAGTGCCTTGAGGTATGACAGGTTCGGCATCAGGAGACCCCCGCCCTGGCCCGCAGGCCGTCCGCGTACAGATGGTCCAGCGCGCCCGCCGGATCCGGCGGCGGGCTGTCGACGGCGAAGCGGACCGCCTCGTCGAGCAGCGCCTCGATCTCCGCGTCGATGCGGTCCCGCTCCGCGTCCGGGATGCGGGAGCCCTGCAGGGCCACCGGGTCGCGCCGCATGCCCTCCGCCACCTCGTCGTCGGTGCGGTACCGCGGCCGCGCCGTGTGCTCCCACGTGTGGTGGGCGTCGAAGCGGTAGGCGACGCACTCGATGAGTGACGGCCCGCCGCCGGAGCGGGCCCGCTCGACGGCCTCCAGGGACGCGGCGAGCACCGCCTCGGGGTCGCTGCCATCCACTGTGGACGCCGGGATGCCGAACGCCTCGGCGCGGCCGGTGATCGTGCCGGCCACGGCCTGCTCGACGCGGGTGGTGGTGGCGAAGCCGTTGTTCTCGCAGACGAGGACGACCGGGACCTTCCACAGCGACGCGAGGTTCATCGTCTCCAGCACGACGCCCTGGCTGACCGCGCCGTCACCGAAGTAGGTGACGGCGACGACGTCCTTGCCGGCCCGCCGCGCCGCCCACGCGGCACCCGTCGCGATCGGCACGGCGGCGCCGACGATCGCGTTGGCGCCGAGGATGCCGAGGCTGAAGTCCGCGGCGTGCATCGAGCCGCCGCGGCCACCGTTGAGGCCGGTGGCCCGGCCCGTCAGCTCGGCGAGCATCCGGGCGGGGTCGGCGCCTTTGGCCAGGACGTGCCCGTGGCCGCGGTGGGTGCTGGTGATGACGTCGCCGGGGCGCAGCGCGGCACAGGTCCCGGCCGCGATCGCCTCCTGCCCCAGGTACGGGTGGATCCCACCGACGATCGTGCCGTCCCGGACGAGTTCGATGGCACGTTCCTCGAACCGTCTGATCAGGCGGACCGTCCGGTACAGCCCGGCGGCGTCAGTCACGTGGTACTCCTTCAGGAAAGCGGCGAACTACGCCGCGAGGACCTTCTCGTCGATCTTGGCGAGGATCCCGCTCCAGAGCTTGGCGCGGGCGGCGAGCGCGAGGTTGATGGTCTCCGCGCACTCGGCCCACTTGGCGTCGTCGTCGCCGCACAGGTCGGTCACCATCTGCATGGCCATCGGCGTGTGGAACTCGCCGTCGACCTCGATGTGCCGCTCCAGGTAGTCGACGAACGTGCCGAGCTGCCCGCCCTGCTCGTTGACCTTGACGACCTGCTGGAACATGTCCGGGATCAGGTCCTCGCGGCCGAACGCGAACGCCGCCGCCTGGCAGTGGATCGGCGCCGTGTCGATGAGGTGCCAGGTGAGCCCGACGAACTCCGCGGATGCCGCGGGGACGCCCGCCGCCTCCATCGCCGCCGGGACCGGGGTCTTGGCGCGCAGCAGGTCGATGAACGCGTCGATGACACCGGTGTCGGCGCCGGCCTCCTGCATGCCGAGCAGGTACAGCTCGAAGTGGCTGATGAAGCCGCCGCGCAGCTCGTCGCTCTCCTCGACCAGGACGATGTCGTTGATGAGCCGCCGGCTGCCGGTCGGCCCCGTCGGGATCCACGGCACCTCCACGCAGGTGAGGTTGCGCTGCAACGACTTCAGCAGCGACATGAAGTCCCACACGGCGAAGACGTGGTGCTCCAGGAACGTCTGGATCGCCGGCAGGCTGTCCAGCCGGGCGTAGATGGGGTGCGTGACGACCTCGGTGCGAGCCTCGGCGATCTGCGCCTCCAGCCGGTCGATGCCGGGGTGACGCTGACCCCAGTCGTAACGGGACATGTGAGCCTCCTGAAGGGTTTTGGTTAGGGCGTACGCCACAGCACGGGGCAGTACTCGGGGTCGGAGTAGTCGGGGCGGCCGTCTTCGGTGCGCCGCACCAGCACGTCGTGGTTGTAGGCGACGACGTCCCCCGTGCTGAGCTCGAACCGGCGGTACTCGTTGGCACCGTCCTGGAGATGGAACGAGACCGCGCGGCGGGGCCGGTCGCTGCGGTTCGGTCCGCTGCCGTGATAGGTGCGGCAGTGGTGGAAACTCATGTGCCCCTTGGGAATGATCATCGGGACCTTGACGACCTCGACGTTGTTGTACGCGGCGTTCTCGGCGAGCATCACCTCGAGGTCCGCGCGGTCCCGCTCGGCGAAGTGCCGCGTCGTGGTGTCGTCGGCGAGGATCTCCTCCCACCGGTGCGACCCGTCGACCATCGTGATCGTGCCCATCTCCTCGTCACAGTCGTGGAAGGGGATGAACGCGGTCAGCATGCTTTCCGACGTGCACGTCGACCAGTAGTGCCGGTCGAAGTGCCACGGGACGACGTTGCTGGGCTCACCGGCGATCGGCGGCTTGTAGATGAGCGTCGACTGGAAGACCCGGATCTCGTCGGCCTTCGCCAGCCGCGCCGCGACCGCGCCGATGAGCGGCTTGCGCAGGATCCGCGCGATCGGGTCGCTCTCGTAGTGCACGTAGTCGTTGTGCCGCTGCACGTCGCCCTTGGACGGGTCCCAGTAGGCCAGCTTCGGCGGGCGTAACGGCAGCGTGCGGGAGCGCTCGCCGGCGTAGAAGCGTTCGCTCGCCCCGACGAGCTGATCCATCTCGTCGTCGGTGAACAGCTTCTGCGTCAGGTACCAGCCGTGCTGCGCGAAGTGCTCGACGTCGTCGTCCGACGGCAGCAGCGCCAGGTCGTCGTCCGACAGCGAAGACGTCTCGGTCACTGAAATGGTCAAGGCTCCGGGTCCTTTCCGAATAAGGCGAAACGGGGGGTCAGCTGCGCAGGCCGTCTGTCGTGTCGCGCACCGCGGCGAGTTCGCGTTCCTTCGCCGCGTACAGCGCGGGAATGTTGCTCGTGCCGAAGGTCCGGGCGCCGTGCCGGTCGATGAGCTCGGCGAAGTACGTGCGGCGGATGTGCGTCGACTTGGCGAAGATCTGGTACATCTGGCCCCAGTGGTCCCGGTCGACGAGGATGCCGAGCGGCCGGAGCTGGTCCACCGGCACATCGACCGCGCCGAGCCGCGACTCCAGCACGTCGTAGTAGCTCGCCGGCGTCTGCGCGAACTCGACGCCCTTGGCGCTGAAGGCGCGCACGGCGGTCACGATGTCGTGGGTGCTGTAGGCGATGTGCTGCACGCCGGCGCCCTCGTGCCAGGACAGGAAGTCGTCGATCTGCCCGGCGCGGCGGCTCAGGTCCGGCTGGATGAGCGTGAACGTGACGCCGCCCGTCGGGCTCTGCACCACCTTCGACTGCATGCCCTGCTCGCCTACCTCGATGTACTCCTGGAAGATCATGACGAAGCCGAAGACCTTCTCGTAGTACTGCACGGTCGGGTCGAGCTCGCCGGCCTGCAGGCAGATCGCGGCGTGGTCGATGATGTGCAGCAGGTCCTCGTCGGTCGGGGCGGGCGGGGGCACCGGCATGTCGATCAGGCCGGGCAGGAAGTCGGTGTCGCCCTCGGTGCGCTGCACCAGCCGGTGGGTCACGTCGCCGAAGCCGGAGACCTCCGCGGTGACGACGATCGAGCCGTTGTGCTCCAGCCGCTGCGGGGGCTGGACCGCGGTGGCGCCGGCCGCGACCGCCTCGGCGAACGCGGCCGCGACGTCGGTGACGCTGAAGGAGATGACCGCGACGCCGTCGCCGTGCTTCGCGACGTACCGGCTGGCGCGGTGGTCGCCGCTGAGGCCTGAGGTGAGCAGGATCCGGATGTCGCGCTGCCCCAGCAGCACGCTGCGCTGACCCGCGAGGCCGGTCTCCGGGCCGCCGTGGCCGTAGACGTGGAAGCCGTACGTGGCGCACAGTTGGTGCGCCGCCTGGCGCGCGTCGCCGACGAACATTTCGATGTGGTCGGTGTCGAGGATCTGCATTGCCTGCTTCCCTTTCGGGTTCTGATCGGTCGTTCCCAGGGGGCTGTGACGAGCGGGCGTCACGCCGTGCGCGTCTCGTCGCGCGTCCAGGCGGACTCCGGTCGGCCGAAGATCAGACTCACGTTGTGGCCGCCGAAGCCGAAGGAGTTGGACAGGACGTGGGTCACCTCGGCAGGACGGGGTTTGATGAGGTGGTCCACGTCGCAGGCGGGATCGGGCTCGTCCAGGTTGTGCGTCGGCGGGAGCAGCCCGCGGAGCATGGCGTGGACCGACACCGCGGCCTCCACCACCCCGGAGGCGCCGAGCATGTGGCCGGTCACGCCCTTCGTCGAGCTGACCGGCGGGGTCCGGGCACCGAACACCGCGCGGATCGCGGTCGACTCGGCCACGTCGCCGAGCTTGGTGCTGGTGCCGTGCGCGTTGACGTACCCGACGTCCCCGGGCTCGATCCCGGCGTCGGCGATGGCCCGGCTCATGCAGGCGGCGGCGGCCGACCCGTCGGGGCGCGGGGTGGTGGGGTGGTGGGCGTCGTTGGTGGCGCCCCAGCCGACGATGTCGGCGTACCGGCGGGCCCGGCGCGCCTCGGCGTGCTCGGCGCGCTCGACCACGAACACCCCGGCGCCCTCGCCGAGGACGAGGCCGTTGCGCCGGCGGTCGAACGGGCGGCTCGCGGCGGTCGGGTCGTCCCAGCCGCGGGCGAGCGCCCGGGCGTTGCCGAACGTGTCGGCGAGGGTCGGGAAGAGCGGCGCCTCGCTGCACCCGGCGACGACGATGTCGGCCTCGCCGGCGCGCAGCAGCCGCACGGCCTCACCGATCGACTGGGCGCCGGCCGCGCAGGCCGTGCCGATGGACGAGCTGTAGCCCTGGATCCCGTGCCGCATCGCGACCCGGGCGGCGCCCATGTTCGGCAGCATGCCGGGCAGGAGGTAGGGGCTGACGCCGAGGCGGCCCTTCTGCGAGCGGAGCACCGCCTGCGCGTCGAGGGTCGCGAGGCCGCCGGTGCCGGAGAGGATGATGGCGATCCGGTACGGGTCGACGTCGCGGCCGACCACGATGCCGGCGTCGGCCAGGGCCTGCTCGGCGGCGGTCATCGCCATGATGATGTACCGGTCGACGACCCGCGTCTCAGGCGCCGGCAGCACCGACGTCGGGTCGATCGGCGGTGAGAACGCGGCCACGTCGACGGATCCGGCGAGGGGATGGTCGGCGGCGGGCTTCGTCAGCCCGGACCGCCCGTCGCACATGGCGTCGAAGACCTCGGCACCGGTCGTGCCGACCGGCGTGACGAGCCCGATCCCGGTAACTGCCATGGATCTGGTCATGGTGCCCCTCTTTCGACCACAACCACCGCGGAGGCGGTGTCGTGGCTGGTTCCGGTGATGGCCTCGGGCGCGGCGGCCTGCTCGAGGAGGATGACGAGGACCTCGTCGGCGTCGCCGTCGGCGAGCAGCAGCCGGGCCACGGTCAGCCCGGCATCGGTGCTGTCGACGCACACGACCGGGCCGGTCAGCTGCCACCGCGCGGCGACGTGCCCGGCGACGGCGTTGGGCACCGACTGGAAGAAGAACAGCGGCCCGACCCGGCCGCCGGTGTCGACGGCGGCCGCGACGTGCGCCGCGCTGGCCACGTCGCCGGTGGACGTGACGAGCACGATCGCGGTCACCGCGCTGGGAGCGCTCTCCGCCCGGCGCTGGAGGCAGCGGCCGGCGGTGGCGGCCACCAGCGGGTTGAACGTCGAGTGCACGAAGCCCGCGAGTTTCGGTAGCTCCTCGTCGCCCGGCTCCGGCCAGTCGGCGGCGGCGGCGACGTCGAGCCCGGCCCGCACCGCGAGCGCGGTCAGCGGCGGGATGTCCTCGACGAACAGTTCCGCCGCGCCGAGCCCTCGCTCCTGGTCCTCGGGGCCGATCAGTAACCCGGTCATGCTGCCCCCACCAGCAGGGCGGTGTTGGCGCCGCCGAACGCGGCGTTCAGGGTCAGGGCGTAGGACGGGCTCGCCGCGGTGAACCCGTCGAGGACGAGGTTCAGCGGACAGTGCTCGTCCGCGGCGAGGAAGCCCGCGTTCACCGGCAGCCGCCCGGTGCGCAGCGCGTGCAGGGTGACGATCAGCTCCAGCACGCCCGAGGCCTCCAGGGCCTGGCCGTGCAACGACTTCGTGGAGGAGACCGGCACCGTCGCGGCGTGCTCGCCGAGCGCGGTGCGCAGCGCGGCGGCCTCCGCGACGTCGCTCTGCGCGGTGCCGGAGCCGTGCGCGTTGACGTAGCCGACGTCCGAGGGGTCGACCCCGGCCCGCTGCAGGGCGGCGGTCATCGCCCGGGCCAGGCCGTGCCCTTCCGGGTGCGGCTGGCAGGGGTGGTACGCGTCGCCGGAGCGCCCCCAGCCGGCGAGCCGGGCGAGCGCCGGGACGCCCCGGTCACCGGCCGCGGCGGCGGACTCGACGACGACCGCGCCGATCCCGTCGCCGAGCAGCAGCCCACGCCGCCCGTCGCTGAAGGGCCGGACCTGTCCGTCAGTGGAGAGTGCCCGGCCCGCGTCGAAGAGGGAGAACTGGTCAGCGTCCACGAGGTACCCACCGGCCACGACGACCCGGTCGAGCTCGCCCCGGGCGATCGCGGCCGCCGCGTCGGCCACCGCGGTGCTCGCCGCGACGCACGCCGAGGTGTACGCCCGGATCCCCGCACCCAGCGGCAGGTCCCCGGCGAGGGCGGTGGCGCCGGCGAGCGCGGCGGTGAAGGCGGTGCTGCTGTGCCGGCGGCGGTCGGCCTCGGGCACCCTGGCGATCGCCGGATCGCCGTGCAAGGCGAGGAAGAGCGGCGCGCCGGCCCGTTCGGCGGTGCTGAGCTTGGCCTCGTCACAGGCCTCGTCCACCACGCGCGCGAGCTCTTCGGCGAGGGCGGGGGAGCCGGGCATGGCCGCGGCCACCCCGACCCGCCGTCCCGTCACGTCGAAGCGGTCCACCGGCCGGAAGGCCGCGACGCCGCCGTCCAGGCCGTCGGCCAGGGCGGTCATGCCCCGGCCGAACGCGCTCAGCACCGCCGCGCCGGTCAGCACCACTGCACCCGGACCGCGCCGAACGGTCGTGGTGGTGGTCATCGCGAACCCGTCTCGACCTTCAGTTCCTGGAGGACCTCGAGGGTCCCGCTCACCGTCGCCATGCGCGCGAGGGCGTCGTCGTCGAGGTCGAGCGGCACGCCGTAGTGCTGTTCGAGCTGATGGACGAGCCAGGCGAGCTCAAGGGAGTCGATCCCCTCGGCGACGTCGGCGGGCGTGCGGTCGCCGTACGTGGCGAGCATCGCCAGGACGTCGTCGCGGGTTGGTGCAGCGGCCACGCTCAGCTGCCCGCCGTTGCGGCGGCGGACCGGCGCTCGGCGACGGCGGCGATGAACTCGCCGACGGTCATCCCGGCCAGCTTCTCCGCCTCGTCGTCGTCGAAGCGGACGCCGAAGCGGTCCTCGACGCGGACGGCGAGCTCGGCGAGCGACAGCGACTCGAGGTCGGCGCCGGCCGGGCCGAGCGCGGTGTCGTCGTCGATGTCCTCGGTGCTGTAGTTCATCTCGGTCAACGAGTCCAGCAGGAACTGGCGAATTTCCTGATCAGTCGTCTCGCTCATCGTGCGTGGTTCCCTTCCTTGACAGGTGCCGGCGCGACCGGGTCGGTCGCGCCATCGGTCACGTCTGCTCCCGTTGTGCGCTGCGCCGGGATCGCGGCGGCGGGCGAGGTCGCGGTGCCGGCGCCGGTCGCCGCGAGAAGCGCGGCGCGGTCCCGGACGAGCTTGCCGGTGGCGGTCCTCGGCAGCTGCTCCACGACCTTCAGCACGCGCGGCCGTTTGAAGCCGGCGAGGCGTTCCGCGAGCCGCTCCTGGACCTGCGCCGCGGTGGTGCCGTCGTGCAGCATCACGTAGGCCTCGATGGCCTTGTCGTGGGTCACGACGGCGCTGGCGACGCCGGGCAGCGCGGCGAGCGTGTGCTCGACCTCGGTCAGGTCGACCTTGAGGCCGCCGACGGAGACCTGCGAGTCGCGCCGGCCGTGGATGCGCACGCGGCCGGTGGCCTGCTCGACGCTGCCGGCGTCCTTGGTGTGCAGCCAGCCGTCGGCCCAGCGGGCGGGGTCGACGAGGCCGAGGTACGGCGACGCGGGCAGCGACACGAGCAGCTCGCCGGCTTCCTCGCGGACGGTGAGGCCGGGTGCGGGGGTGAGGGAAGGGCGGTGTTCGCCGAACAGGTCGGTGGCGATGACCCCGACCTCGGTCATCCCGTACATGTTGCCGAGGCGGATGCCGTACCGGTCCACGAAGCCGCCGTAGACCTCGGCGCGGACGAGCTCGCCACCGGTGGTCATGCCGGTGAGCTGGGGCAGGCGGGGCGGCGTCTGCACCGACGAGAGCAGTTCGATGTGGAAGGGGACGCCGAGCAGCGTGGTCGGCTCGGGTCCGGCGGCGACGGCGGACAGGATGCCGTCGGCGGTCATCCGCGCCGGCACCACGAACTGGACGCCGGCGTGCAGCCCGTACAGCAGGCCGCCGACCAGACCGAGCACGTGCACCATGGACGCGAGCGACACGGTCCGCTCACCGCCCTGCGGCACCCCGGCGCCGATCTTCACGTAGCGCCCGATCTCCTCGACGAGGTCCGCCGCGGTGCGGGCGATGACCTTCGACGGGCCGGTCGAGCCGGAGCTGAGCTGGATGAGCGCGTGCGCGGTGTCGGCGGGCCGCCCCGGGTAGGTGGCGACGCGCTCCTCGATGTCGACGAAGCCGCGCAGCGGCCCGCCGGTGACGTGCTTGGCGGAGACGACGACCTGCGGCGCCAGCCGCTGCAGGGCGTTGTCGGTCTCGAACGCGGTGAGGCGGTGGTCCAGCAGCGCGGCACGGGCGCCGAGCCGCCAGGCGGCGAGCAGGTTCGTGACGAACGTGAGCGACGGGGCGAGGCACAGCGCGACGGACCCGCCGCGGCCGAGCCCGGCGGCGGCGAGGACGGACTGCTTGGCGGCGACCAGCGCGCGCAGCTCGGCGCGGGTGACAGGGGCGTCGAAGACCAGGGCGACCTGATCGTCCGGGCCGGACAGCAGCACCTCGTCGACCCACGACGGGTCGATCGCCTGGGTCGCCTGGGCGTCGGTCACCCGGAACCCCTTTCTGCGCGCGGCTGCTCCGCTGACCGGTCGGCCCACGTTGGCCGGCGATCAGCGTGTGCAACCCCCGATTGAACACACTGGCGAACGTCGGGCGCGGTCCTGCGACCACCGGTGCGAATCACGCCCGGACACAATGCGCAGGGAATAGTCACCTCGACTAGCCATAGACCTTACGCAATCAAACCCGTTTTACAAGAGTGCGCAACCCGACGGTGCTGCCGTTTGTCCGTTCTGCCACGCCTACGTCCGCTAAAAATCGTTTGCATCGATACGGTCTGCATTCGGCGCGGTCATCGCCGCGTTTTACAGAACTCCCTGCTCAGTACCGGTTCGGGGGACATCCCGCTCTTGTCAAATCGGACAAAATGGGCTACTAGCGGCGCACCGGATACAACTGGTATCTACCCTGCGAACACTCGCCACCCGCCCATTGCCGGGCTCTAGGGTGCGCAACCGCCACGATTGACCCCCGTCGACGTCGGCTCGGGCCGATATACCGATTCGCCATGTATGGCGGCATGATGAGCCTCCGGCCGGTCGATCTGAGACACCGCAGGCCACGGCCTGTCCCGGACGATGTGACGTGCATTGACAAGCGTCGGCGCGCCGCCCATACAATGGCCGGGCTCCGTGCGTCCCTATCCGGGAACGCGCCCAAAGCTGGTGATCCCATTCGGAGATTTGCGACTGTGAAAGCAAATGCCAGTTCCGCATACCCGTCCGCACCGGCCGGGCCCGGGCTGAACGCCGCCGTCGAGCGGTATTACGACACCACCCTGGACCTCTACGAGGACCTCTGGGGCCAGCACGTGCACCACGGCTTCTGGGACATCGGCGAGCGCCCCGGCAACGACGACGACCGGCACGTGGCGACCGACCGTCTCGTGCGCGAGCTGGTCGACTTCGCCGGCGTCCCGGCCGGCGCCCGGGTCCTCGACGTCGGCTGCGGCATCGGCGGGCCGGCGATGCACCTGGCGGGGCCGCTGGGCTGCACCGTCGAGGGTGTCACCCTCAGCGCCGCCCAGGCGGCCCGCGCCAACGAGAAGGCCGCGGAGCTGGGCCTCGGTGAGCGCACCAACTTCCGCCAGTGCGACTTCATGGCCAACGACTACCCGGACGCCTCGTTCGATGTGGTCTGGGCCGTCGAGAGTCTCATGCACATCGCGGACCGGGAGGCGTTCTTCGCCGAGGTCCTGCGGGTGCTCAAGCCGGGCGGCACCGTCGCGATCGCCACCTGGTCGGTCCGCGACGGCGAGCTGGACGCCGGCGAGACCCGGGTCGTCGACCAGATCCTGCGCCACCAGGTGATGCCCAGCTTCTCCTCCCTGGAGGAGCACGAGCGGCTCGCCGCCGCGGCCGGCTTCACCGGCATCGCGATCGTCGACTGGAGCGCCAACGTCGCGAACTCCTGGGAGCCCGGGTTCGCCCAGGTCAAGGAGCTGGACAACGGCCGGTCGATGATGCGTGACCTGGCCCGTGACCGCGGCGTCGACGTGCTCGGCTTCTTCTACGCGGGCCCGCTGATGCTCAAGGGCTTCGAGACCGGCGCGGTGACCTACGGCGCCGTGCGTGCCACGAAGCCGGCGGCAGGGGACTGATCGCCATGGCCGCCCACGCCGACATCGTGGAGCTGCTGCGCCAGGTCACCGGCGAGGACGAGGGCTGGGCGGCCACCGTCACGCCGTCCACAAGAATCGACACGGACCTATTTATAGACAGCCTTGAGATCGTGGACCTGAGTGCCAGGATGCGGGAGGCGTACGGGATCGACCTCGCCGCGTACATCGGCGGCCTGGACCTGCAAGGGCTCATCGACCTGACCGTCGGGGATCTGGCGGAGCTGACGGCATGAGTGGGCTGGAGCGCAGCGGAGTGGCCGCTCATCATGGGCGCAGGTTGAGCTCAGGCCGGCGCTGGAGCGCAGCGGAGGCGACGGCATGAGCAGATTCCTGTTCCTGAGCCTGCCGCTGACCGGGCACGTGAACCCGATGGTCGCGGTGGCGAAGGTGCTGCTCGCCCGGGGGCACGAGGTGCTGTGGGCGGGGTCGGAGTCGTTCCTGCGCCCCCTGGCCGGGCCCGAGGCGGACATCCACCCGATCCCACTGCGCGCCCACCGCGGCCAGGCCGAGCGCGGCCTCGACGCGACCCGCTCGCGGTGGGAGGGCTACATCCTGCCGCACACCAAGTACACCCGCAAAGGCATCGAGGCGGCCGTCGAGGCGTTCCGGCCCGACCTGCTCGTCGTCGACCAGCACGCGATCGCCGGACCGATCGTCGCGCACCGCTGCGGCCTGCCGTGGGCCACCGTCGCGTCCAGCGCGATGGAGCTGACCAGGCCGTTCGCCCGCGGGCTGCCCCGCGTCGAGGAGTGGATCCAGCAGCGGATGCGCGACGCGTGGACCACCGCCGGGCACGAGGGCGAGCCGCCCTGGGACCTGCGGTTCTCCCCGGACCTGGTGATCAGCTTCCTCGGCGAGGACCTCCTCGACGACCCGTCGCGGCTGCCGCCGAACACGGTCGTCGTCGGCCCGTCGCTCGCCGAGCGCGCGCCCGACCCGGACTTCCCGTTCGACTGGCTCGACCCGGCGCGCAGGCACGTGCTGGTCACCATGGGCACCCTCAACATGGACCAGGCCGCGCATTTCTACCCGCGGATCCTGGCCGCGGTCGAGCCCCTCGGCGACCGGCTCCAGGCGGTCGTCGTCGCACCCCAGGGCACCATCACCGGCGAGCCGGGCCACGTGCTCGTCCGCCGGCCCGTGCCGGTGCTGGAGCTGCTGCCGCACCTGCACGCGGTGGTCAGCCACGGCGGCGCCAACACCGTCAACGAGGCCCTCGCGCACGGCGTGCCGCTGCTCGTCGCCCCGATCAAGGGCGACCAGGCGCTCATGGCCTCGGCGGTGGCGCGGGCCGGCGCCGGGCTGCGGGTCTCCATCGACCACGCCCGGCCCGAGGCGCTGCGCGCCGCGCTGCTCGACCTGCTCGACGACCCCCGCTACGCGGAGGCGGCGCGCGTGACCGGCAAGCGACTGCTCGCGGGCGGCGGCGCCGAGGCCGCCGCGACGGCCCTGATCCAGTTCACCACCCAACGCACCACACCCGAAAGCGAGCAAGCGCGTGAAACTCCTGCGTGACACCTGGTTGATCTTCCAGCGGCACATGCTGCTGATGCTCCGGTCGCCGTTGTGGGTCGTCCTCGGCGTCGCACAGCCGGCGGTCTACCTGATCCTCTTCGCGCCGCTGCTCAAGCCGGCGCTCGCGTCGGTCGGCGCGAACACGATGAGCGACGCGTACAAGATCTACGTGCCCGGCATGCTCATCGCCCTGGCCCTCGCGGGCGGCCTGTACGTCGGCTTCGGCCTGCTCGGCGACCTCGCCAACGGCGTCATCGAACGGTCCCGGGTGACCACGGTCAGCCGGGTCGCACTGCTGCTCGGCCGCTCGCTGCGCGACGTCGTCACGGTCATCGTCCAGTCGATCATCATCACCGTCCTGTCGCTGCCGTTCGGCGTGTTCGTCAACATCGGCAGCCTGCTGCTCGGCTACGCGATCCTGGCCCTCTGCGCGCTGTCGTCGGCGTCGATCTCCTACGGCATCGCGATCCGGGTCGCCAACCCCAGCGTCCTGGGCCAGGTCGTCAACAACATCGCCCAGCCGCTGATGCTGCTGTCCGGCACCCTGCTGCCGCTGGCGCTCGCGCCGCTGTGGCTGCGCACGGTCGCCGACTTCAACCCGTTCAACTGGGCCGCCAAGGGCCTGCGTGCGCTGTTCATCGGCAACACCAGCGACCCGGCCATCTGGCAGAGCATCGCCATCGCCGGCGGCCTCATGGTGGTCGCGGTGATCTGGTCGGCCCGCACTTTCTCGCGTTCGGTCCGGTAAGGGAGCACTCTCATGATCAAGATCAAAGGGCTGAAGAAGGTCTACAAGTCCGGTCGCGGCAAGAAGGCGACCAGCGTCGAGGCCGTCAAGGGCATCGACCTGGACGTCGCGCAGGGCGAGATCTTCGGCTTCCTCGGGCCCAACGGCGCCGGCAAGACCACCACGCTGCGGATGCTCGCGACGCTGATCTCCCCCGACGACGGTGAGGCGACGATCGCCGGCGCGAACCTGCGCACCGAGCCGGGGGCGGTGCGGCGCCTCATCGGCTTCGTCGCGCAGGGCGGCGGCACCACCGACGACGTCAGCGGGCGCGAGGAGATCGTGCTGCAGGCCCGCATGTACGGCATCGGCAAGGTCGAGGCGGAGAAGCGCGCCGAGGCCGCCCTCGCCGCGTTCGACCTGACCGAGTACGCCGACCGCAAGTGCAAGACCTACTCCGGTGGCCAGCGCCGCCGGGTCGACATCGCGATGGGCGTCATCCACCAGCCGCAGGTGCTGTTCCTGGACGAGCCCACGTCGGGCCTCGACCCGCAGTCCCGCGCGCACATGTGGGACGAGATCCGCCGGCTGCGCGACGAGGGCATGACGGTCTTCATCACCACGCACTACCTCGACGAGGCGGACGCGCTCTGCGACCGGATCGCCATCATCGACCACGGTGAGATCGTCGCCGAAGGTACACCGGCGGACCTCAAGCGCGAGATCTCCGGCGACGTGGTGACGGTCGTCGTCGCCGACGAGGCGGAGCGCGCCGGTGAGGTGCTCGGCAAGGAGGCCTTCGCCAAGAGCGTCGAGGTCCGCGAGGACAACGAGGTGCGGCTCAACGTCGACGCCGGCGACTCGGCGATCCCGCAGATCATGCGGACCCTGGAGGGCGCCGGCATCAAGCTGGAGACGATCGGGCTGCACCGCCCGACGCTGGACGACGTCTTCCTGACCAAGACCGGGCGCTCGCTGCGGGACTGACCGCCCATGGACGACACAAGGGCGCGACCCGTTCCGGGTCGCGCCCTTGTCGCCTGCTCAGAGCCGCTCGCCGCCGATCGTGCCGGCGAGACGGTCCTGGATCGTGTGCAGCATCGTCGTCATCGCGGCGTCGTCGAAGCCGTGCCGCCGGGTCCGGAAGACCAGGTCCAGCGACGTCAGGCCGCGCACGATCAGGTAGAAGCCGGGACCGGTCGCGCGGGCCGGCTCGAAGCGCTCGATCCGCGGCGCGACCAGGCGGTCCTCGGACGGGAAGCCGGGCGGCGCGAGCATCGGGTTGTAGGAGAACCCGGGGTCGACGGGCGGGTCGAGGCGCTCGTGCTCGTCGCGGATCACCCACATCGCGTCCGGCGAGCAGACACCGTTCTTGAGCGCGTTGAACGCCTTCCAGTGCACCTTGGGCAGGATCTCCTCGAACGGCTCGTCCGGCTCGAACCGCAGCAGCAGCGGCGTCCACTGGTTGAGGCTGGTCACGACCCGCGCGTGCGTCTCGTCGAAGCGGTTGGACGACATGAGCAGCAGCAGCACCGCGTCCTCGCCGGTCGCCGCCTGGATGCCGCGGTAGTAGGCGGCGAGGATCAGGCTGGCCAGGGTCACCTCGAACTTGCCGATGGCCTCGTTGGCCAGCGGCATCGGGATGCCGGTGTGCAGCACCGCGCCGAGCGGCTCCGCGTCGCCGCCCGCGGGCCGGTGGGGTGCGGCGCTGATGGTCCGCCGCCAGTACCGCTCGGCGTTGCGCAGCCGCCCGCTGCCCTCACCCTGCTGGTCGAGGGCGAGCTCGATCGGCCCCGGCGCCGGCGGCAGCTCGGTGCCGCCGAGGATGGTCTCGAAGTCCTCGCGCAGGACGAGGCCGCCGACCCCGTCCGCGGCCATGTGGTTGAACACGACGAGGACCTGCTTCGGGGTCCCGCCGTCGAGCAGGATCCAGGCGCGCCAGGGCAGCTCCGCGGTGGTGTCGATCGCCCGCTGCAGCTCGGCGGCGTCCTTGGCCTCGCGCTCGGCGACGTCGGCGGTGCCCTGCCCGACCTGGGCGAGGACCTCCTGCACGGAGTGCGCGGCGACGCGCTGCCGGGGGAAGCCGTCCTCGTCGAGCACGTAGACGGTGCGCATCGAGGCGTGCCGCATGGCGGCGGCGCCGAGCGCCGACCAGATCCGCTCCTCGCTCCAGTCGCCCTCGGGCAGGTCCCAGACGGAGGAGAGGTTCGCCTCCCACAGCCGGTCGGCCGGCAGCCGCTCGATCTCGCGCCAGACGGACAGCTGTCCGACGGTGGCCGGATACGTCTCATCGCCGGACACGCTGTGCCTCCAGGGTGCTGCTCGCTGCGGTGG
This sequence comes from Dactylosporangium sp. NPDC005555, assembly GCF_040605635.1. Taxonomy (NCBI): domain Bacteria; kingdom Bacillati; phylum Actinomycetota; class Actinomycetes; order Micromonosporales; family Micromonosporaceae; genus Dactylosporangium; species Dactylosporangium sp. NPDC005555. The sequence goes on along the minus strand of NZ_JBEXDG010000080.1, from coordinate 5,287 downwards.
TCGTGCGGAGGAGGGGAACCCGGCCGAACCCTGGTGACACCCATGCCCGTCGGGTGCCGTCCGTGGGTGCCGGTGCGGGCTCCCCACCTGTGCGGTGGTGCTCGGTTCACTTCGGTTGCGGCGTCAGGTCAGCCCGAGATGGCGCGGCGGCCCGAGATGGCGCGGCCCGAAATGGCCCGGCCGGAGATCGCCCGACCCGAGATGGCGCGGCCGGAGATGGCCCGCCCCGAGATGGCGCGGCCCGAGATGGCCCGGCCCGAGATGGCGTTCGACATGTTCACCTCCTCATATCGTTTGGCACATCACAGTGCGATATGGAATGGCAGGGCACACCTCATCCGTCGCCTTCGCGACGAATCCGTGGCATGCCCTGGGGTCATTTGAACGACCGAAGTCTATGACCGTCAGAAGCATCGCCCCGCGTGTGGATCGTGTCAACCGCTCCCGTCACCCTTCCGGATATTTTAAATACCATCCGTATTTCCCAGACGCTTCTCCGGAAAACGGACATAACGATCGTTAAAATTCGGACCTTCAGGCATTGATTGGATAAGATCAATGCCTACCTCTTTCGTCAGGTAGAAGACAGCCGATAGGCTTCGACGCAGCGCTTGCAGGGTGGGCCCGAACGCTCGTCAGGGTCCGAACAGGTCTGGACCTGGACGACATGCAGGTGGTCCCTTTCGAGCGCTTTCCAGTGACCAGCAAGGGAGGTGCGAAATGAAGGCTGCTCAGCTGCGTGGTGTCAACGCTCAGCTCCGGGGCAACAACGCTCAGCTCCGCAACGCCCGGCTCTAATCCTGTCGTGGCGGCCGGCCGGCCCGGCGCAGCCGACGCCCGGCCGGCCGCCCGCAGTCTGCAGCGCCATCGGACCCGCGTACACCGACGATCACGAGGCGAGAGGTCATGGCGGAGACTGCAACGGCGCAGCGTGTCCCGGTCAACTTCGAGGGTGAAGGATCGGGTGTCGAGGAATTGACCTGGGGGCAATGGGCTGCCTGGAGATCCATGGAGCTGGGCGGCGGCCGGGTCGACTGGGCCGGCGGCACGATGCCGTTGCTCGACGGGCAGACGATCGAGCAGATCGTCATGGAACTCGCGTTCCTCATCGGCCGGCACCAATCGCTGCGGACCCGCTACCGGCTCGGTGAGGACGGCCTGCCCCGGCAGGTCCTGTCCGACTCCGGTGTCGTCCTCATCGACATCGTCGAGGCGGGCGAGGAGGATCCGGCCGAGGTCGCCGCGGCCCTCGACGTGGCCCTTCAGGACGCGCCGTTCGACAACGCCGAGGACTGGCCGGTGCGCGCCGCGGTCGTGTGCCGCGACGGGGCCCCGGCATGGTTCGTCGTGCTGTACTCCCACATGGCGGTCGACGCGTACGGCATCGAGGCCATCATCAACGACCTGGCGCACCTGGACCGGGCCACCGGCGAGCACCTCGCCCCGGCCGACGGCGTCCAGCCCGCCGAGCTGGCCCGCCGGCAGCGCGCGGGTGCGGCGCGGCGGCAGCACACCGCGTCGCTGCGGCACTGGGAGAAGCAGCTGCGCGAGATCGCGCCGGAGCGCTTCCCGCCCGTGCCGGACCCGCCGTCGCCGCGGTACTGGGAGGCGAGCTACGAATCACCCGCCGCCCACCTCGCCCTCGGCGTGATCGCCGAACGGACCAAGGCGCACAGCAGCACGATCCTGCTCGCCGCGTACGTGCTCATGCTGGCGAGGATCTCCGGCGACCCCACCACCGTGGTGCGGATGCTGGTGAGCAACCGCTTCCGGCCCGGTTTCAAGGAGTCGGTCTCCGGTCTGGCGCAGAGCGCCCTGTGCGTCGTGGACACCGCGGATGTAAGTTTCGACGAAGTCGTCGCCCGGGTGTGGAAGACGCAGCTGACCGCCGGCATGCACGCCTACTACGACCCCCGCGACCTGTGGGACATGATCGCCCGGGTGGGCGAGGAGCGCGGCGGGGCCCTCGACCTGCAGTCCTATTTCAACGATCGGCGCAGGACGATGGCATCGGCGGAGGTCCTGCCACGGGCGACCGCGACGGACATCAACGAGGCGTTGCCGAGCAGCCGGCTGCGCTGGGGGACGCACTCCGACGATCCCTACGCCACGGTGTTCTTCCTGATCAATCCGGTGCCGGACACGGTCGACATCACCCTGCGCGTTGACACCCGCCGGGTGGCACCGGACGATCTGGTGGCGATCCTGCGAGGGATCGAGGAACTGGTGGTCGCCGCCGCGGTCTCGGGGTAGCCGATCGGAGTAGCCGATGCACGTTGCCACGACCTGCCTCGCCGTGCCGTTCCTGGGTGACGGCGCCGGTGCCGGCCCCCTGACCTGGGGACAGCAGGAGATCTGGCACACGATGCGGCGGACCGGCCGGACCCTGAACATCGGCGGGACCGTCACGCTCGGCCCGGACGCCACCGTCGCGGATCTCGCCGCCACGCTGGGCCGCCTGGTGAGCCGCCATGAGGGCCTGCGGACCCGGTTCAGCCTCGCCGGCGACGAGCCGCGGCAGACCGTGGCCGCGTCCGGCACCGTCGACCTGGAGATCGTCGCGTCGTCCGCCGAGGACGCCGAGGACACCGCCGAGGCGCTGCGCAGCCGGTACGAGTTCACGCCGTTCGACCTGGAGCACGAGTTCCCCGTCCGGTGGGGCGTGGTGACCGTCGGCGACGTGCCCAGCCACCTCGTCGTGCAGTACTCCCACCTCGCCGTCGACGGGTTCGGCATCGAGGCCCTCGTGCGCGACCTGCCGCACGCGGCCACCGGCACGACCCCGGCCGCCGGGGTCCGCGCGCTCGAGCTCGCCCACCGGCAGGCACAGCCGGCCGAACGCCGGCACAGCGCGAAGTCGCTGCGGCACTGGGAGGCGGCGCTGCGGGACCTCCCGCCGGAGCGCTTCGGCACCTCCGACGACCCGCGGACGCCGCGCTTCTGGGAGCTCGTCTACCACTCGCCGGCGCTGCACCTCGCGCTGCAGGTCGTCGCCGCGCGGACCGGCGTGGAGACCGGCCACGTGCTGCTCGCCGCCTACGGCGTCGCCCTGTCCCGGGTCACCGGCCGGGCGCCGAGCGTCGCGCAGGTCCTCGTCAGCAACCGCTTCCGGCCCGGCTTCGCCGACGCGGTGTGCCACCTGACGCAGCCCGGCATCTGCGTCATCGACCCGGCCGGGGACCTGGACGAGGTGGCGCGGCGGGTGTGGCGGTCCGCGACGAGCGCCTACCTGCACGGCTACTTCGACCCCGCCGACCACCGGGCGATGCTGGACCGGCTCGCCGCCGACCGCGGCGGCCCCGTCGACATCTCATGCTTCGTCAACGACCGCCGAGGCCCCGCCGCCGCCGTGCCCGCGGTGCTGCCGGCCGCCGCGCGGATCCGGGCCGCGCTGCCCCGCACCACGGTCCGCTGGGACCGCACGCTGCCGACCTACGACGGCACCTTCTACCTGCAGGTCGACGCCCTGGACGATGCGGTCGGCCTGGCGGTCTGGGCCGACACGCACCGCCTGTCGCCGGCGCAGGTGGAGGCGTGCGTCCGCGGCATCGAGTCGGTCGCCGTCGAGGCCGCGCTGGCGTGACGCCCGTCGGACGCCTTTACGGCAGGCGGATCGACTGCGGCGTGGCGAACACGTCCTGCGGGTCGTAGCGCAGCTTCACCTGCTGCAGGCGGGGGTAGTTCGCGCCGTAGTACGCGCCGGCCCAGTCGGTCAGGTCGCGGCTGGCGTAGTTCTGGTACACCTCGCCGGTCAGGTGCGGGGCGAGCTCCTCGACGAAGCCGTCGATCCACGCCACGTTGGTGTCGGTCTCCTCGTCGCCCTGCCACTGCGCGATGACCGAGATGTAGTGCAGCGGCGCCCGGTGCACGAACGCGGTCGCCTCCGGCGCGACGCGGCCGATGGCGCCGCCGCCGAGCAGGTCGAAGCGGACCATGGAGTAGCCCGACGGCGCCCGCCGGAAGTTGTCCAGGATCGTGGCGAACGCCGGCTCGTCGAATCCTTCGGGTCCGAAGTATCCGCCGAGCCACTTCGACTGCAGCCCGTACATGATCTCCTCGCCCATGCCCTGCATGAGGTCGAAGTAGGAGCACTCGCCGATCGAGCTGAACAGCGGCTCGCCGAGCGCCTCGATCGGCGCGAGCGCCTCCGCGGCCTCCCCGGGCGGGCCGACGTACAGGCCGTACATGACGACGACCGGCTCACCCTCCGGGTAGGGCTCGGTGGTCAGCAGCAGGCAGAAGGCGAGCCGGTCGTCGCCGCGGTCGTCGTACAGGTCGCGATAGGCGCGGAACACGTCCTCGGCCCGCGACAGGGGCCACGCGACGACGCCACCGACGACGGTCCTGGGCAGCGGGTTCAGCCGGTACGTCAGCGAGGTGACGACCCCGAAGCCCGCACCGCCGGCGCCCCGCAGCGCCCAGAACAGCTCCGGGTGCTCGTCCTCGCTGACCCGCAGGACGGCGCCGGACGCGTCGACGACCTCCGCGGCGACGATGTGGTCGGCGCCAAGCCCGTACGTGCGGCCGAGCGGACCGTAGCCGCCGCCGAGGCTGTAGCCGGCGTTGCTCACGGTCGGGCACTCGCCACCCGGACCGGCCAGACCGTATTCGAGGCCGTCCTCGCCGGTGAACGAGTGCTCGACGTAGGTGACCTTGTCGATGTCGCGCCAGCCCACGCCGGGACCGACCGTCACGGTGCGCGCGGCCGCGTCGAACTCGACGGAGCGCAGGCCGCCGACGTCGATGACGACGCCGTCCTCGACCAGCGACAGCCCGGCCGCGTGGTGCCCGCCGCCGCGGACCGCGAGGGGCAGGCCGTGCTCGCGGGCGAAGCCGATCGCGGCGGCGACGTCGGCGCTGCCGGCGCACTGCGCGATCAGCGCCGGCCGGGTCCGCACCCGGGTGTTGAACAGCACCCGCGCGGCCTCGTAGCCGGGATCGTAGGGGGTCACCAGGGTGCCGTGGAAGGTGTCGCGAAGTCGCGCAAGATCGAGCCGCACTCGCAGATCTTGTCATCGACCCGGATCGTCGGCAAGCAGGCGAAGGACGGCCACCTCGCCGCGGGCCCGGTCGCCCGCCGCCGGCCGGGGGCTGGTGACGCCGTCGCCGCCGCGGCGGCCCGGGGTCCCACGGGGTGGTGCTGCGTCGCGCCAAGGTCGCGTCCACGATTTCCCATGATCCGGAAGACTTTATGTCTTGGCGTTTAACGTCTTGTTGGTTTTGTGGGGGTGTTGGTGTCGTTGGTTTTGTGTGGTGGGTGGCGGGTTGCGGGTGTTGTGTGGCTGCC